>NZ_CAWPJH010000012.1:0-66369 GCF_963888445.1 Vibrio sp. B1-2 | reverse complement strand
ACAACATGGCTGAAAGCTTAATACTTGAAGGGCGAAGGGAAAGAACATTCCCTAGAACAGTTAAGCCTAGACCACAACGGTATGCTAAGAACAAAAATGCCGTTCACTCTTAAGTGAACGGCATTACCCAGCTGTCTGGGGTTTTTGTTTTATGGAACTCAACTATTTGAAGTATGCTAAGTGTGTTGTTCGGTTTTTAGTATTAGGTTAATGAGCACTAAACTTGCTGAGTGATAATGAAGTGGCTTGTGCTTTCTGGAAGAGCTCTTTACTACAATCGCTCATCACTTTGCTGTCATTAAGTAGTTCGAGTGAATGTTGATTAAGATTGCTCAGTTGCGTTAGCAAATCTTCAACATGTGACAGTTGCTCATCAGATGAATTGACCGCTAAGTGGTTGGTGTTATTCGCTTGATTAACATCCTTGATCGCTTGGCTGACTAACTCGTTACTACTTTCAATAGCTTCAACGCAACTCATTGATGCATTGACACTTTCCCCCATGTAGCCGATCAAGTCTTTCGAAAAGTTACTAAGCACGGTAAGGATCTCTTCCACTTGGTTGGTTGAAGAGGATGTTTTTTCCGCTAGGTTACGCACTTCGTCTGCCACGACGGCGAACCCGCGACCATTCTCACCCGCGCGAGCCGCTTCAATGGCCGCATTGAGCGCAAGCAGGTTTGTTTGATCAGCGATCGTACGGATGATCTGTAAGATATCGGTGACTTTTCCAACTTGGGCATTTAGGCTCTCAGCGGTTTTTGCTGTTACTTGTGACTTTTCTGCTAGGTTTTTATTTTCACTTAATGCATGTTTAAGTTGTTGTTGACTTTCTTGCCCAGAAATAACTGCTTGTTGTAAAGACAGTGACGCAGTATTGATATTCTCGGTGACTGACGCAATGCTTTGCCGAGCACCTTCACCAATTTGTACTGATTGCGCAATTTCCCGCTGCTGACCATTGATATTGTGTTCTAGCTGCTTCACTTGTCGTTCAACAGCTTTCGTAACATCAGTGACATCGCAGATGTTTTGTTCAATAGGGTGGAAGGTATGTTCCACTTTTTCAATGAACATATTGATTGCTGTGGCAAGGTCACCTAACTCGTTATCTTTGTTAAATGGAATTCGTTGCTTGAGGTCGCACTGACCAGAAGCCAATGATTCACATAAGTTTTTCAGCTGATTTAAAGGATGCAGTAGAGCGCTCCTCAAAATAAAAAACAAGCCAATAAAAGTAATCAACACGAAGGTTATGCCAATTGAAATGGCCCATAGCCCCAGTTCCTTGGAAATGGCATTGACCTTGTCAAATTGCCACTGAGTAACTAAGTAACCCACCAATTTTGCTTCCTTGCCCGATGTTAATGGGTTGATGATGATCACGTGTTGTGTGTTTTGTTCAATAATGATGGCGTTGGTTGATGCTTGGGTCAGTGCATTTTTTATATTGACTCCGCTAGGAGATACGGACTTCTCATTTAATTGATAGAATAAAGATCCATCTGCAAGGAAAACTGCTATATGTTTGAGTTCCTTATTGCTGCTATCGACAGCGACTTTAACCCGCTCTTCCAAGCTCTCTACTTTGTTAAAGCGCACCGAAGTGGCGACGTTTTCAGCTAGAGAAGCCGCCATTTGTTGATAAGTTTGAGCGCTCAGCGAGTACATCACTGTGGCACTTTTCGACCATAGAGCATAGGAAATAGCAATCAGCGATACAACGCTAAGTAGCGACGCACTTGCCACTACCAACCGACTAATACTAAGTCTCATATAGAGTAATCCTGATCAATGAGTTAAAGAGCTTCTACGTTAACGCCGATGGTGATGGCACCAATCACTTTCCCTGAGCTAGGGTCAACCACGCTGTGGCTTATCTGTGACTGAAACATTTGGGTCGACTCATCTTCTTCTATCTCACCAATTAGATATGCGCTTGGACCTTTAAGGTAGGTGTCTTGCCACTTTTCCTCATCTCCTTGCCAGTAGTCAGAAGTAATCTCGCTTTGGGCGACATTCAGGCCTTTGTTATCCATAGCAAAGATCTCCGTAATTAGGCCGTTGCTAGCTTGTTGAATCGATTTAAGTTCAGAAGATGCGGGGGAAGAGAGCAGTTTGTTGATCAGTGGAGCATCGGTTTGGCCCACTTGGCTACGCCAATCCTTGTCGAGTTGATCAATTTGCATTTGAGTTAGGTTAGCGTTTTGAGCGTTTTGAGCATTAATGGCTTGGATTAAAACGGGATTAGCAATGATTTCAGCCACCTTGGTATCAATGAAGTTTTTTAGCGCCCCTTCAAACTCATTAGCAAAGGAGGAAAAGGAGAAACAAGCGATCAGGCAAATAAAATATTTCATAACAGACTCCAGTCGAGTTAGGTATTTTGCGTTGTGTATAAGGTATGTAGTGATCTTAGATGTTCATATTCATCCATATGCACTTTGAGCCTAGTTTAAGAATAGAAAACTGTAAAAAAATAGGTGTGATTTGAGCGCATGATCAAATGAATATTCATCTCTTGCCAAACAAAACAAAAAACTATCCGTTTTGACAATTGACAAGCTTGATGGCGGTGCCGGTTGTATTGTTTTCTCGACGAGGTCGGTTAGAAAATATCGATTTTGGAGTGATACTTGTGGTGACCCTGCTGTGCTGAATGGCTTATTTAGCTAACGCATAGATTTTATTTTTTAACTCACTGTCACCGTTAAGCAATGTAAATTTAACTTATTTGTCACGATAGACCGCTAAGCTGCTTGCAAAATCCAATAACAAGACAAGTAAAGTCAAGGAGCAAACATGTGGAAGCGTGATGAGCAAGAGTCTCAATTTAGTGAAATGATCGAAGCGAGACTCTCTCGCCGCCGTTTTATGGCGGGTAGTGCGGCAGTCAGTGCAGGCGCGTTTTTATCTTTAAATCCAGTTGCTAAGGCTGTGGCGGCAAAGTCGAGCTCTTCACTGCTCAACTTTGAGGCTATTCCAGCATCAACGGCTGATAAAGTCATTGTTCCTAAAGGGTATAAAGCGACTCCGTTGATTTCATGGGGTGACCCTATTTCTGTTGATGCTCCTGAGTTTGACCAAAGTGGTAAACAAGATTCACGAGCACAAGAGCTTCAATTTGGTGATAACACTGATGGCATGAGCTTCTTCCCAATTTCGGATGATCGCGGTGTACTTGCGATTAATAATGAATACACCAACTACGAATACTTGTTTGATCACAAAGGTAAATCGATGACAGCAGATGATGTGCGTAAAGCGCAAGCTGCGGTCGGCGTTACTGTCGTTGAAGTGATGAACAAAAATGGCCAGTGGACGGTTGACCGCGCAGGGAAGCGTAACCGTCGTATCACGGCAAACACACCAATGTTGCTCACAGGGCCAGCTGCAGGCCATACGCTAATGAAAACCGCCACTGATCCTAAGGGCTTAAATCCACTGGGAACTTTTAACAATTGTGCGAATGGTCAAACGCCGTGGGGGACATACTTAACGTGTGAGGAGAACTTTGATGATTTCTTTGGTAGTAACCAAGATGGCGTGAAGTTAACGGCTGATCATAAGCGTTATGGTATTGAAGCCAAACCCAGTGATTATCAGTGGCACCAACATGATGAGCGTTTTGACGTTGCGAAAAACCCCAATGAGCCAAACCGCTTTGGTTGGGTGGTGGAAATTGATCCGAACGATCCAACATCGACGCCACTTAAACGCACGGCGTTAGGCCGTTTCAAACATGAAAATGCGGCGCTTACTCTCAACAAAGATGGCCATGCTGTGGTCTATCTGGGGGATGATGAACGCGGTGAACATCTATACAAATTCGTTTCAAAAAATCGCTACCAAGCTGGTAACGATGCCGCGAATCGCAATTTATTAGAAGAAGGAACCCTCTTTGTCGCTAAGTTTGATATGAATGAGAAAGAACTGAAAGGCTCGGGAAAATGGCTTGAACTGACCTTTGGTAAAAATGGTTTAACGCCAGAAAATGGCTTTAAGGACCAAGCAGAAGTGATGATTTTTGCTCGCCGCGCAGCGACTCAAGTGGGTGCTACGACAATGGATCGTCCTGAATGGGTTGCGATTCACCCTGATAATAAGCACGTGTTCTGTACACTGACCAACAATAAAAACCGAGGTAAAGAGGGGCAACCTGTTGGTGGTCCTAACCCTCGCGCTAAGAATAACTATGGCCAGATTCTGCGCTGGATGCCAGCCAATGAGGATCACACTAGCACTGTGTTCGCATGGGATCTGTACTTGATTGCGGGCAACCCAACGGTACATAAAGGCGATCTCTATGCGGGCAGCGACAATATCTCAGCAGACAACATGTTCAACAGCCCAGATGGTATCGGCTTTGACAAAGCGGGTCGCTTGTGGATTCAAACCGATGGCAACTATTCCAACAAAGGGGATTTTGCCGGGCAAGGCAATAACCAAATGTTGTGCGGGGATCCAATTACTGGTGAAGTAAAACGTTTCCTAACTGGGCCGATTGCTTGTGAAATAACAGGGTTAACTTTTTCACCGGATCAAAAAACCATGTTTGTTGGCGTTCAACACCCTGGGGAAGATGAAGCGCCATCGCATTTCCCATACGGTGGAACCACCAAGCCGCGTTCGACCATTATGATGATCACTCGTGAAGACGGCGGGGTGATTGGCGCATAAGCCCTGATCATTTTCCTCTGAAGGGAGCTGCGGCTCCCTTTTTAACATTCCTGCTGTTGGTCAACGCTGTTGCCATCATCCATTCATGGTCTTGGCGCCTCCTATCTTGCACGAAAGAAGACGTTGTTTCGCTTAGGCAGGACATGGTCTGGTTTGCCTTTCCTACACGTTATGCATGAATTCTTTGTGTCAGGAAAATAAGTAAAAAGGGTGGGGTCGGGGCGATTATTTTCCCTCAAATTGACAATTGCTTGATACGTTCTTTGCGTGTCGTCCGTTATTATGCTGGTCTTCAATAATCCAGCGGTGTCTATTGAGCGTGAAAAAGCAAATCCAAATCAAAAAATCGGGCTTAGTACTCTTAGCCTTGTTCTCGTTGCTGTTAGTTCCCATCTCATTGGTTGGGTCTTCGATTGATTTGACCACACCAGTGAGCGATGGCGTCGGTGCATTTTTTACCTATTTAACCGATTCGGCTGGTTGGCAAGGTTTTGGCTTTACCTTTGCTTTGTTGGCTTTTTTGGCAACACGGACAGCGACTTCCCGCATTGAACTGCTTAACCGCATTATTCAAATTGGCTTGTTATTGGTGATTGGTATGGCTGCCAAAACGGGTTTAAAACATCTGACAGAGAGCCCGCGCCCGTACACTGAATTGATGACGCATCAACTGCTTATTCCAAACCCTGCGCATTTTTATAAATTGAGTGAATTACAAAAAGAAAGTGTGATGACCGACATCGCAACCCAAGTCAGTGACTGGCGCTTACGTCATTGGCAGGGTGAAAAGGACTATTCATTTCCCTCTGGCCATACGATCTTCGCTGCTATTTGTCTGGCTTTCTTTGGTGGCTTGTTTATTGAACAAAAGCGCTATATTTTTGCGGCGGGTCTATTGCTTTGGGCCTGTGGAGTCGCCTTTAGCCGCTTATGGTTAGGGATGCATCGTCCGGTTGATTTATACGGCTCCTTGCTGTTTGTCAGCATGATTTACCTTGTGATACCCAAAGTGTACCCTTTAGATCACCCTAAATTAAAGCCACTATTAACGCGTCTTCATCTCTGTTAACGGGTCACGAGTCATCATAAAAAAGCCAGCACATTTAAACGTACTGGCTTTTTTGTAATCACATTTTACCATCACATAAGTAACGGCAATCAGGCAAAGAAGGAGGAAGCCACACCAATCAAACCACCGAATACTCCGCCCCAAACAACCAACCAGCCAAGGTGCTGTTTAATCATCTTCTGTACCATCTCTTTCACCAATTTAGGCGTGAGTTCATTGAGACGTTGATCGATGATGTTTTCGATGTTAGCGGTGATCTCTTCAATCATCTCAGGAGCTTCTAACTGCTCTTTGAGCGCTTGTTTAACGCTATCGCTTTGGCTGATATCAATCATAGATTGCTGCATTTTTTCGACAAACGGTTGCTTGAGTGGTTGTAGCGCGTCGGTTCCACCAAACATCGCCAGCATGCCGCCAAATGGAGAGTTTGCAATCACTTCGACCAAAGAATCAAAGGTTGGGTTGAAGTCAACTTTGGCAATCACAGGCTCAAGATCCAACGTTTTACTGCCCGTCATCTCTTTACTGAGGAAGCGGTCAATATTGGACTGGGTGAAAAATTGCTCCATCATCAGGCTCTTGATTGCGGTTTTGAACTCTTCAAAGCGAGCAGGTATCACACCCGAGCCATAGAGTCCTGGCACTTTTTCAAACAGCATGTGAATCGCAAGCCAGTTGGTGATTGCGCCAGAAAAGGCAAATAAGCCCGCATACAGCGCAATGGTGTTATCCAGTTGATAGCCCGCTGCAAGGAGCGCTAGCGCAATGATATTAGTGAGTAAGCTCTTGTTCATAATCCAAATCTAGTTAAATAAAGGGAATGGGCGAATTCTAAGGAAAAAGAGTCAATTGTGGAAGCATCAACGGAGCGCAAACTCCGTTGATAAACCGTTAAGCAATCTCAACGTCGTCGCAACCGATAAAGCCACCCGTTTGGTGCGCCCATAGGTGTGCATAAATGCCGTTTTGAGCGATCAACTCTTGGTGGGTGCCTTGCTCAACGACGTTACCTTTATCGAGTACAATCAACCTGTCCATTGCGGCAATGGTTGATAAACGGTGAGCAATGGCAATCACGGTTTTGCCTTGCATCAGCTCATTTAAGCTCTCTTGAATTGCCGCTTCCACTTCGGAGTCGAGTGCGGATGTGGCTTCGTCGAGTACCAATAGTGGCGCATCTTTTAACAGCACGCGGGAAATAGCAATTCGCTGGCGCTGGCCGCCAGACAGTTTTACGCCGCGCTCGCCCACTTGCGCATCATAGCCTAGGTTACCAAATGGGTCGGTGAGTGTTTCGATAAACTCATGTGCGTGTGCCTGTCGGGTGGCTTGCAGCAGTTGTTCTTCACTTGCATCAGGGTTGCCATACAAAATGTTATCGCGGATCGAGCGATGCAGCAGTGAAGTATCTTGCGTCACCATACCAATTTTGCTGCGCAACGAATCTTGGGTGACGTCATTGATCGCTTGCCCATCGATGCGAATTTGCCCACCTTCAACATCATGAAAACGAAGCAGTAAATTGACTAAAGTTGATTTTCCAGCGCCAGAACGCCCTACTAAACCCACTTTTTCACCCGGTTTAATGGTCAGGTTTAAATGGTTAATAACGCCTTTATTCTCGCCATAGTGGAAACTCACGTCATCAAATTCGATGCCACCTTGTGCAACCTGCAACGGTTTTGCGTTGGGTTTATCTTCAATGGTGATCGGTTTCGAGAGGGTTTTCATGCCATCCACGACTGTGCCCATGTTTTCAAAGAGTGCACCGACTTCCCACATGATCCATTTCGACATGCCATTAATGCGCAATGAAAGGCTGATCGCAATCGCGATGGCACCAATACTGATGGCACTCTGCATCCATAGATAAATCGAAGTCGCCGCAATCACGAACACCAAAATATAGTTGGCGAGTTCAACGCACAGGTTAAAACCAGTCACTAAACGCATTTGGCGGTGAACCGTGTCTAAAAAGCTCTCCATGCCTTGTTCGGCATAGTCGGTTTCTCGGCGGGTGTGTGAGAACAATTTGACCGTGGCAATATTGGTGTAGCTATCGACAATGCGCCCCGTCATGGTTGAGCGAGCATCGGCTTGTTCTGATGCTACTTTTTTAAGCTGTGGTACAAAGTGAAGTTGAATGCAAATGTAGGCCGCGAGCCAGACGAGCATCGGCACCATTAAACGCCAGTCTGCTTGCGCCAACATCACCACAATCGCAGTGAAATAGACTGACACATAGACAAACACATCCAAGGTCTTCATCACGGTTTCGCGGATGGATAACGCCGTTTGCATTACTTTAGTGGCAATTCTTCCCGCAAAGTCATCTTGGTAAAAAGAGAGGCTTTGTTTGAGCAGATAACGGTGCGCCAACCAACGGATCGACATGGGATAATTGCCGAGCATAGTTTGGTGGATCAACAGTGAATAGATGCCAATCAAAAGTGGCATGATCACGAGTACTAAAATAGATAAACCGATCAAGGTGTCTCGGTTCTCAGTTAGGAAAGTCTCTGGGTTACTGGATGAGAGCCAATCCACCAGTTGGCCCATAAAACCGAACAGTGATACTTCAACAACGGCAATTAACGTGCTGATTAACGCCATTAAAATGAGTGGTTTTTCAAAGCCGCGCGTGTAGTAACGACAAAAGGCCCATAAGGTCGCAGGAGGCTGTTTGGGTTCCTCTTTGGGAAAGGCTTGGGTAAAGCTTTCAAATTTTTTATACATCGAAAATCCTTATGCCAATTCTCGCTAAAGTATGAGAGACCAAAAGCCTAGAACGCGAGAATCTAACGTTGAACTCCTATAAGGGGAGCAAATGATGGAGTAAGCCGAACAGAAGTATAACGAAATCACAACATAAGTGGCGGATTACTTTTCGCGCTTGGCTCTAGAAAACGGCGCCTGATTAATACGGTGGTCAATGCAGCAAGCATCGGCTCTAACGTCCATCGGGTGAAAAAATGAAGCGAGTTAAATATCGTTATCGACGATAAGAGAACCATAAACGAGTTGCGTTACGTTTAAGTGAGTTTTTACTGTGAATATTTTTTGAATAAGGGTGAATATTTTTAGGTGTGATGAGGATTTTGCCGTAATTTTTAATGTGAAAAATAGTTTTCTCAGTAATTAATAGGAGTTATTCGATGAAATAACCCAAAATTCAGTCAATGTTGATTTAACATTATGCTTACAATTGGCCTAAAGTGAGTAGAAGGGAAAGTTTCTATGATGTTGCAGGAACAAGTGATCACACAGCCAGCCGTGAATACGGTGCAAAATGCCAATTGTGTCGTAATGGTGCCGCCAAAAGAGTTCAAATTTAACGCTCAAACGGCACAAGATAATGAATTTCAACACCAAGTTGCATTGAGTACCGAACAAGTTCGCATCCAAGCCATGGCCGAATATCAAAGCATGGTTGAGACACTGCGTCTCGAAGGCGTACAAGTAGTGGAGTTTGATTACCCATTATCTGAAGTGGAAACGCCAGATGCCGTCTTTCCCAATAACTGGTTTAGCACTACGCCAGAGGGAACCTTGTTTACCTTTCCGATGGCTTGTAAAAATCGACAGCAAGAAGTGCGCCCACAAGCGTTGGTTGAAGCCCTTACTTTGTCAGGCCGAAAGGTATTGGCGCAAGATTCGTTGCTCGCGTATCAAGACCAGCAGGCTTATCTTGAAAGCACCGGTGTGATGGTGATGGATCACCTTAATCGAACCATCTATTCGGCGTTGTCACAGCGCTGTGACCGTGAAGTGCTAGAGGAGTACGCTAAACGTATCGGTTATGATCGCGTGGTCTCTTTTCAAACGGCGTTGCCTTCAGGCCAACCGGTTTATCACACCAATGTGATGATGGCGGTTGGTGAAGCATTCTGCGTGATTTGCGATGAAGTGATCCCGGAGTTTGAACGCCGTTTTGTGGTTAAATCACTGGCCAAAGATAAACAGATCATCTCAATTTCACTTGAGCAGATGAACTGTTTCTGCGGCAACATTTTACAATTAGAAACGGCGGCAGGGGATAAAGTGATCGCTATGTCGCAATCGGCGTTTGATGCCTTTTCGCCGGCGCAGCGTGCGCAGCTGGCCAGTCACGGTAAGTTACTGCCGTGTAATGTGAAGACCATTGAGGATATTGGCGGTGGTTCGGTGAGATGTATGTTAGGGGAAGTGTTTTTGCCTTCTATTGGCTAAGATTGATGTACTCAACGCCATTTTTGCCATTTTTCTTCACCTGATACATTGCTTGGTCGGCCAATTCATATAAGGTTTCAAAAGTATGCGTTGAGGTTGTGAATTGGCAAACACCAATACTAAAGCCAATTTGCACTTCTCCATGGCTTAATTTTAGTGGTGAATAGGCTTTGGTGAGCAAACTGTCGATAAACTGCTTTAACGTTTCTGTGCTTTGGTTGATGCACAATAGGACAAACTCATCGCCGCCCAAACGAGCAATCGATGATGGTTGAGGCGCATTTTCTTGAAGCCATTGAGAAACTTGGAGTAGCACGAAATCCCCAGCTTGGTGCCCAAGATGATCATTGACGGTTTTAAAGTCATCCAAATCGATAAAAATTAGTGCCGCAGGGTGTTCGACAAGATCATTCATCTCGTCAAACTTAGTTTCTAGCGCTTTTCGATTTAATAGGTTGGTTAATGGATCTTGCGCGGCGAGTTTGGAGAGTTCTAATTCATAATGTTTTTCATTGGTAATATCCGTGTGGGTGCCCATCATGCGCAGCGGCTTTCCATTCTCATCATATTCAACGATTCGGCCGCGATCCGACACCCAGCTTTGACCTCCATCTTTGCGGATCATCCTGTGTATGACCTGATAGGTGTCAGCCTTGCCATTCAAATGGTCCTCAAAAGCGCCCACGGCTAAGTCATAATCATCGGGGTGGAGCTTGCTTTTCCAAATGTCGACGGTGGCGTCTAGCTCGTGTGATTGATAGCCAAGCATATCACCCCATTCTCTATTGAATATTTTAAGGGTTCCGCTAGGAATGTGTTGTTCCCAAAGACAAAGACCAGTGCCTTCTAGCGTTGCATTCAGTTTTTCTTCAAGAGAGCTGTTTTCTTTTTTGAGATGCTCAACTTGCTCTTCAAGCTGCTTGATTCGTTTTAAGTACTCTTCCATAAACCGTGATGAACCGAGTCTGCATTTATGTCGAGTGTGCCACAGTTTGCCGATGGATTCACAAGGTTGTTGATATCTTGTTCAACATACATCTCATTTTTTCCCGTGGGTCACAAAGCTTATTTGGTTTGAATAAATTTGCTGTAGGTACTGACTCGGCCGTTGATGTACTCAATACCGCAGTGAATGCTGTGTTCGTTATTGCCAACAATCTGATATTCGACAATAAATTCACCGCTGATCACTTTGATAAATAAGAAACCGTCGATGACTTTCCATAATCCTTGTAGCGTTTTTTCACCAAACAGATCTCGCTCGACCAACGTGCCATTAGGCTTTAAATGCAAAGCGGAAGAAAAACCGTCTACATTCACTTTTACCCAAGTATGTTGGTGAGCTTCAAAGCTTAATATTTTGCGTCGACACTTAACCCACTCTGCCAGTGCTTGTTCTTGGGTTGGGGTGAGCGTAGGGAGCGCTTCCATTTCTAAAAGGGTGTGATGCTTTTCATACCAGAAGAGTTGTAAGTGAAGTAATTTCATTGGTTCTCAGAGTGTTATGCATCGGGGTGTTATCAAAAAGCAACTCTGCGCGATTGTGTTGGTGATGTCAATATTTGCCAAGAAAAGCTACCGCGCTCATGGGGGAGAGGGCGCGGTATTATCCAATATGAGGATGAAGGATGCATAAAAGATGCACCCGAGCACAATTTATAGGTTGAATAAATGAGCTATAGGTTGAATAAACGAGGCGAATCAGCGGCATCGCAGGCTTGATTTAGCCGATGCTGCGCAACACGAATATTGTGTTTCCAATGTTCATCTTGCGCCCACATTTCGATCACCATCGGCACAACACAGTTTGCCTCTTTCAGCGTTTGGGAAATAGCATCGAAATTGACTTCTCCTTCACCAATCACCAAGTCTCGAAATTGGCCCGTGGAACTAGAGGTGACGCAATGGGTATCTTTAAGGTGGATCTGAGTAATGTGTGGCATACCAAGTGCCAATTCAGTACACACATCGTAGTTCCAACCTGAAATGTTGCCTACATCTGGATACGCCATAAAATAGGGGGAGGGTACTTCCCGCTTTAGTATTTCGAACTTGCTCAGTGAATTAAGATAGCTGGTATCCATGATCTCCACTGCCAGCATCACGCCAGCACGCTCGGCCAGTTTGGCGGCAAGCTGCATGCCTTCAATGAAACGTTGATGAGTTTCTTTATTAGCGGGTTCGTAATAGACATCATAGCCTGCGAGTTGGATGGTGCGAATGCCCAGTTTGTAAGCTAAGGTAATCGCTTTCTCCATGTGCAGAATGGCTTGCTCTCTAATGGCGGGGTCTGACGAGCCAAAAGGAAACTTGCGGTGTGCACTTAGGCACATCGATTGCAGCGGGATTTGGTATTGCTCACACCATCTTCGTAGCTGATAGATGGTTGCATCATCCCAGTCTAAGCGTTGACGACGTTCATCCGACTCATCGACGGATATCTCTAAAAAATCAAACCCTAGCTCTTTCGTTGTGGCGAGCTTTTCTTCCCAACTGAAATGATTGGGGAGTGCTTTTTCATACAACCCGATACGTTGGCGTGGCAAATGCTGATACATACGGCCTCCTAGCACCAAAAACGATCGATTTGACTGCGCAGTGCTTCGGCAGTGACGCGACCTTTTTCACCGACCAATGCACGCCCCGCAATGAACGTTTTGGCCTTAATGCCTTCAAATAAATAGAGATCATCTGGCACGATGCCACCTGTGATGGAAAGTTCAAGCCCCATATCGGATAGAGTTCGCATCTTCTCAACATCTTCGCTTGTCCAACCAATACCGGCCAGTTCGGCATCTCTTGAACGGTGATAAATAGCTTGAGTGATACCAAGGTCAATCCACGCTTGTGCATCAGCAAAGGTCCAGTTGCCGTAAATTTCGATTTGGATTTCGCCATCCAGTTCATCGGCGACTTTCTTACACGCGCTGATGGTGGCGATATGTGCTGCGGCAGAAACGGTGATCCAATCTGCGCCAGCTTCAAATGCCATCCGCGCCAAAATAGCACCGCCATCGGTGGTTTTCATATCGCACACTAGAATATGGTCAGGGTGATTATGGCGTAACGTTTTGACGGCCTTCATGCCTTCAGCAAAGGCGAGGATGGTGCCGACTTCGATGACATCCACAAAGCTTGCTACGTTTTTTGCCACTTCGATGGCAGAAATAAGGTCAGTTTGGTCGAGAGCGATTTGGATCATTGGTTTAGTCATGAGAGTTATCCTTGAATTTTGTCACGGATCAAACGGGCGAGCCCGTCGTGATTGTTATCGGTTGTACAAATCAGTTTGGCGTGGGATTTCACCGTATCGTCGGCATTGGGCATCGCCACACCGAGCCCTGCGTAGTCGAGCATTGAAATGTCGTTATGGTTATCGCCGACAGCCAGCACGTGATTGGCGTGGTAGCCAAGCGATTGCACATATTCAGCCAAGCGCTGACCTTTACTATTGCCTTTGGCAGCAAAGTCGATGCGATTCGACCATGAACGCTCGCCATTGAATGTCTCTTGTACCCAAGCTTGTTGGGCAAGGCGTTCAACGGAACTCGGTAGCCCTTCAACCACAAATTTCCAAATAAACGTTTCTTGCTCGACGCGGTGACGAAACGAGTCAATTTGCTCGATTTTGGGCTGTGCCGTCGGTGGATACTGGTTGGCCCATTTTTCTAACGCTTGCATGTAGGCGATTGGGCTACGCTTGGAATAGGTCATCGCGTCGGTCACATACATCACCAGTTTCATTTGAAACTCTTTAGCCAGTGCAAGAAAGGTCAATGCATCGTGTTTGGTGATGGCATTGTGCTTGAGCACTTTTTCATTTTGGTAGTCATACACATAAGTGCCGTTGCAGCAGATTATGGGGGTTGTGAGCCCCAATTCTTGATAATAGGGTTTAGCCGCCGTGTGGTGACGGCCAGTCACGATCACCACGTGGCAGTGTTGCTGCGCCTGTTGAATCGCCCGCTTTAGCAGCGGATGAATGGTGTGTTCATCAGTCAACACCGTGCCATCAAGGTCGAGCGCGAGAACTTTATACATAGCCGCTACCTTTGACCGTAGTAAGCGTTATCACCATGCTTACGTTGATAGTGTTTATCGGATAATTCCGGTTGAATCTTGATGCCACTGTTGAGTGAACGAGTCGCCAGCGCCATGGCGGAAATCTCCTCTAAGACGACGGCGTTATGAACCGCATCGTTAGCATCTTTGCCCCAAGAGAAAGGAGCATGCCCGGCGACAATCACGCTTGGCACCGCCATCGGATCAATGTGACGATGTTTGAACTCTTCGATGATCACAAGGCCGGTATTTTTCTCATATTGGCCAGCGATTTCATCGCAAGAAAGTTTGCGTGTGCAGGGGATGTCACCGTAAAAATAATCGGCGTGAGTGGTCCCTAAAGCCGGAATGTCGATGCCCGCTTGCGCCCAAATAGTGGCACTGCGCGAATGGGTGTGTACCACGCCGCCGATCTCTGGATAAGCTTTATAGAGTTCGAGGTGAGTGGCGGTATCACTGGATGGATTAAGTGTGCCTTCCACAATCGCGCCGTTAAGGTCAACGATCACCATGTCATCGACTTTCATCACATCGTATTCTACGCCGGAAGGTTTGATGGCGATGACGCCCTTCTCGCGGTCTATTTCTGATACATTGCCCCAAGTGAAAGTGACTAAACCGTATTGGGGAAGCTTAAGATTTGCCGCAAATACTCGCTGTTTTAGTTCGCTATACATGACATCCTCACTCGACCAATTGTGCCGCTAACGCTTCATCAATTACTTGGTAAACATCCTGCGCGGTACGACAACGGCGCAGTTTATCGAGATCAACGCCAGTCTCGCTCTCTTCATCATCCAGCACTTGGGTTACTTCCATTAATCCTTCCATATGCTGATCAGACGAGCTACCAGCCAAGGTGATCAGCACATCGACTGGTTCATCTTCGCCGTCAAAATAGACAGGCGTTTGTAGCGTCACTAAAGCAAAGGCGGTTCTGATCACGCCATTTTCAGGACGAGCATGAGGCAGGGCAAGATTCGGCGCGATGACTATATACGGGCCTAATTGTTCAACGCTGCTGATGATGGCATCGTGATAGCTGGGGTGTATGGCTCCTGATTTGATCAGCCTATCCGTACCGATTTTGATCGCCTCTTGCCAAGTGCTCGCTTGGGCATTTAATTGAATGGAGTCATTGTCGATCAGTGATTGTTTCAGTCCCATAGTTCTATCTCCAGAGTGGGTGCCAGTGCGTCTGGCACCTATTGTTGTTTTTGTACTTATCGTTTTGTAGTAAATAGCTATTTCAAAGTGACAAAGTTTTTATCGATGATATCGAGCAGCTCATCACCAAAAGAGTTCGGATTCAGCATGTTTTGTACGCCGAGCACAAATTTGCCTTCTCCGGGCTCCATCTCACCAGAGAGATGTTTTGATGAGACGATGATGTCGGTGGTGGCGAGCTTAGATTTATAATCAGACACTGCGCAGGAATCCATCACGTGTGGAATGCCTTTCTTCTCTAGATACTTACCGATTTTCATCTTCATCATCATTGAGGAGCCTTGCCCATTGCCACACACGGCTAAAATGCTGACCGGGCGCACGCCATCACTGACTTTCAGTGCTTGTTCGACGGCGGCGATGACTTCTGGATCGTCACTGATGTTCACCAAACCTTGTGCATCTTCCTCTTCACGCAGTTTTTTAGAGGCAAAGAACATGTACACACCAGCCAATGCAATCAGTACAAAGAAGAACAGTTTTGAGACGGATAAGCCTTGCATGATTGGCGGGAAGACTAACGCCCAGTCGGCCATGCCCATCCAGCCACTGAATTCGGTGCCGTATTGGTTGAAGATGTGAATGGCCCATGCGGACCCCGCTACTTCGATGATACCCATCACAAAACAGATCTTCATGACCGCGCGCCAGCCGCCAAAGTGGTTGGCAAAAACACCAATGGTCGCGTTGGAGAAGAACATCGGGATAAAGCCGGGAATGATCATTATCGGTGCATCAAAAGCGAGCATGGCCAGCACCGCGGTAAATTGACCAATCGCGCCCCACATAAAACCAAACACCATGGCATTAGGTGAAAATGCGTAGATAGCGGCGCAGTCAATGGCTAAAACCGCGTTAGGGATGACGCGCTCTGAGATACCTTTAAAGGCTTCAGACAGTTCAGCAACGAACATGCGTACACCTGCAACAATCACTTGGATCGCTACCGCAAATTTAAGACCAGTTTCCAGAATGTAGATAGACCAATGGGTTTTGCCCGCCATTGCTTGCAGGTTGTCTAAACCAAATGAGAGCAAAATAATGCCGAAAAATAGCGTCATCACAATCGCGGTTGCGGCAATGCTGTCGTGGAAAATGTGCAACCATTTAGGCAGCTCAAGGTGGTCGACACTCTCGTTTTTGTCGCCCAATTTGGGGGCAATCTTAACCGCAATCCAAGACGCGACTTGTTGCTGGTGGCCGATGGAGAAACCTGCTCCACCCGTGACGGCTTCGGTGGGTTTGAACATAATGTTGGAGGAGATAGACCAGTAGAGCGCCATCAAAACAGCCGAATAAAGGATGGTTTCCCACATGCTTGCGCCCAGCACAAGGTAGAACACCGCAATTAACCCTGCTTGTTGGAACATAATATGCCCCGTTAGCATGATGGTGCGAATGCCTGTGTAGCGGCGCAGCAAAACGAGCAAGATGTTGATCGCCAGTGCCAGTAGTACGGTATAACCAACCCAAGAATAATCATCCCCCATGATTTCCATGGTGGCCATCATTGAGGTGTACGGGTCGATAACCGAGCCAGTTAAACCATGATATTCCGATAATTTCTCAATCACAGGCTTAAAGCCTGCCACTAAGGTTCCTGCACCCACTTGTACCAACATAAAGCCGACGATGGTTTTGATCGACCCTTTAATGATGGTGGTGGTATCTCTTCTTAATAACCAGTAACCGATAAGGGTGACTAAGCCCAGCAGCAAAGGTGCTTTAGTCATTACTTGGCTATAAAAAATGTAGAAGATATCGTAGATGAACTGCATATCTTTACCCCTTGATTCTCTATTTATCGTTATGTGTATTCCCGTCTTACTCGAAGCTGGGTGTAGGTCAGAGTGAATCAGCAAGGTGATGCCGATTTCAATCCTGTTTTGCTCACGAAATAGACTTTACCAATCAAAAGTAATCATTCAATGCTCATTTGTGATTATTTTGATTTTTATCAATTTCTTCGCCAAATGGAGACATTATTTGATACTCAAGTCACAGTTAAAATTTTATTTCAAATAAAATCAATTAGTTAGGTTTTATTGTGAGCGAGAGGGAAGTTTTGTTCGTCCAGTGTTTGACATTGTGATGGATGAGAAATAGAATCAAAACAAATCATAAATAATCACCAAGTAATCACTTGATGAAAAGATAAGGTGATAACCATGAACGAAGTACAAAGACATAACGAGATATTGTCTTTGCTAGACAATATGCGCACCATCAACGTCACGCATATTATTGAAAAATTTAACGTGTCACCAGCAACGGCCCGCCGCGATATTTCTAAGTTAGATGAGCTAGGTAAGCTGAAGAAAGTTCGCAATGGTGCTGAACGTTTAGAGATTAGAAAGCGGGCGTGGACGCCGTTAAATATCGACAGTACGGATCATTTCCATGAAAAATCACAGATTGCCATGGCTGCGGCTAAGCTCTGCAATCCAGGTGACAGTGTGGTAATTAACTGTGGTTCGACCGCCTTCTTGCTCGGTAAAGAGTTGTGTGGCCAAGATGTTCAAATCGTGACTAACTATTTTCCACTGGCCAGTTACCTTATCAATGAAGATCACGACGATGTAATCATCATTGGTGGGCAGTACAACAAAGCACAAAACATTTTCCTTAACCCCGCCCCTGATTCGTTAGGTGGTTATGCCGGACATTGGATGTTCACCAGTGGCAAAGGGCTGACGGAAAATGGCTTATACAAAACCGATATGCTCACCGCCGTTGCCGAGCAACAGATGCTAGAGCAAATCGGTAAGTTAGTGGTGGTAGTGGATAGTTCTAAAGTTGGGCAGCGTACGGGCATGCTATTTTGCCCCGCCAGCAAGGTTGATATTGTTATCACTGGCAAAGCCGCCGATCCGCAAGTTATCCAAGCGCTACAACAGCAGGGGACAGAAGTGATTCTGGTATAGAAAGCACTTCGCTCTACACATTCTAATAATAAACACAGGCTCAGTGTCTTCACCTTTGGTTAAGACGCTTGGCTCCCTACATCCAAAATTTGTCTAACTGATCGTGAAATAAAAGGTGTTGCTATGAGTAAAATTGATGAAATCACACGCGATTCATGGGTTCTAAGTACGTTTCCTGAGTGGGGAACTTGGCTGAATGAAGAGATAGAAAAGACCGAAGTGGAAGCCAACACCTTTGCTATGTGGTGGCTTGGTTGTACAGGCATTTGGCTAAAAAGTGCCGGTAATACCAATCTTTCGATCGATTTTTGGTGTGGGACGGGTAAGAAAACGCAAAAGAATGCCTTGATGAATCAACAGCATCAGATGATGCGTATGGGGGGCGTGCGTGAACTGCAACCCAACTTAAGAACGTCTCCTTTTGTGTTGGACCCATTTGGCATCAAAGAGATTGATGCGGTACTGGCGACGCATGATCACGCTGATCATATCGATATTAATGTCGCAGCAGCTGTGCTGCAAAACTGTGGTGAGCATGTGAAATTTATTGGGCCACAAGCTTGCGTTGACCTGTGGCAAGGCTGGGGAGTACCGAGTGAGCGCTGCATTGTGGCGAAAGTGGGTGATTGCATTGAAGTCGGCGATATCAGTATCCGAGTGCTGGACTCTTTTGATCGCACTGCGTTGATTACGCTGCCTAAAGGTGTTTCATCTTATGATAAGGGGATTCTTGATGGTATGGATGATCGCGCGGTCAACTACTTATTGGAAACCTCCGGTGGCTCAATCTACCATTCAGGTGATTCGCATTATTCGAACTACTATGCCAAGCATGGTAATGACTACAAGATTGATGTGGCGCTGCTCTCATACGGTGAAAACCCACGAGGCATCACAGATAAGCTGACTGCATCTGATATTTTGCGCGCAGGCGAGGCGTTAGATTGTGAAGTGGTGATCCCATTCCATCACGATATTTGGGCTAACTTCCAAAATGACCCGCGTGAAATTGAAGTATTGTGGCAAATGAAAAAAGATCGTCTGCAATACGGTTTTGCGCCATTCTTTTGGCAAGTGGGTGGAAAATACACCTACCCAACCGACAAAGGACGTATGCATTACCAGCATTTCAGAGGCTTTAAAGACATTTTTGTCGATGAACCAGAGCTGCCTTTCAAAGCATTCTTGTAATATTCTGAAAGCAAAAATTAGAGAAGAGAAAGAGGCCAATTGGGCCTCTTTGTTTATTGGCAATCTCTTTGCTTATTGGTAATGATGTGCAGCACTTGATTTTATACTTCAGGTTGGTAGTGCAAAATTGTCATTGATATAGGCGACTGTAACAACTCCCCTTCTGCATGGCCGGGTTGTACGTTACGTAAATTGGTATCGCATATCACTTCCCAGTTTTGGTTACGATCTTTAGGTAGAGTAAAACGAGCGGGTGCGTTGGTTTGGTTGATCAAATAGAGCATTTCAGCCCCATCCGATCCAATGCCCATCTGCAATGCCACAGAACTTAAGCGGTTCCAATCATCATGTTCCATCAGTGTGCCATCTACGCGTCGCCAGAATACGCGGTTGGCATTACGTTCCTCACCACTAAAAGCACGAATAAAGGGCACCATATAAAGGTGTCTTGCCGCCACCATTTGACTCAACCAATGTTTGAAGTAGCTTTTGCGTTCGGTCATGTTCCAGTCAAGCCAACTGATCTCATTGTCTTGGCAATAAGCGTTGTTATTACCTTGCTGAGTATGAGAAAGCACATCCGCGGTGAGAATATGAGGAATGCCAAAAGCAAAAAGTAAGCTCGCCATCATATTGCGTTTTTGCTTTTCGCGAGTTGCTTTTATCACCATGTTCTCTGTTTCGCCTTCGACGCCATAGTTGTCGGAGCGATTGTCACCGTGACCATCTCGGTTTTGTTCACCATTCGCTTCATTGTGCTTATGCTTGTATGACACCAAATCTTGCATGGTGAAGCCATCATGATAAGTGATGTAATTGACGGTCAGTTTGTAGGGCCAGTTGGCGGCACTGTACAAGTCGCGCGAGCCCATTAAGCGTGTGGCGAACTCTTTTAAATAGCCTTGATCGCCGCGCCAGAAGCTGCGTGTGATATCACGTAATTTGTCGTTACATTCATTCCAACCGAAAGGAAAATTGCCTACTTGGTAACCGTTTGGACCAATATCCCAAGGCTCTGCAATCAATTTAACTCGTTTTAACGTTGGATCTTGCGCCACCGCTTTAAAGAACGCAGCATCGGGGCTGAAATTATCGCCATTTCTTCCAAGCGTTGCGGCCAAATCAAAACGAAAACCATCGATTTGGTATTCGCTAACCCAGTAGCGCAGCGTGTCCATGACTAGGTTAAGGGCGGGTTGATAAGAGAGATCAATGGTGTTACCACAACCGGTAAAATTCGCGTAATGTTGGCCGTGTTTTAGATAATATTTAGGGTCGAGTGCTTTTAAATTGAAAATAGGCCCATCTTCGCCCCCCTCTGCTGAGTGGTTATAAACCACATCCAGTATCACTTCAATTCCGTGACGATGCAGTTCTCTGATAGCCGTTTTCAGTTCCGTTACCGCATCTTTTTGCGCATAACGTGGATCTGGCACCATAAACAGATAGGGGTTATATCCCCAATAGTTGACTTTGCCCATATCCAATAGATGTGGCTCATGCATACAAGCCGCGATGGGCAGTAGCTGTAGTGTGTTGATGTTTTGCTTGCGATAAAACTCCAGCATCTCCTCACTGATTAAGCCTAAATAAGTACCTTGTTCTGCTTTAGGCACACGTGGATTGAGTTTGGTCACCCCTTTGACATGGGTCTCAAATAAAATAGTCTTATCGCGAGGTATGTGTGGCTTTTTAGTTGATTGCCAATCGAATTGATCGTCGACCACGACACACTTAGGCAGCTCGAAACTCTTTTTTGAACTAAATGGTGTTTTATAGCCTAAGTTTTTATCTATCGCCTTCGCGTAGGGGTCGGAAATATAGTGTGGCTCGTCACCATTTAAAATGAGGTAACCGTATTTTTGCCCTGCTTTAATGTTTGGCACATGAGTGTACTTCACGCCCGCATATTCATTCTCTAACTCGTGGGTGGTGAAACTTCCCTGTTGATCAAACAGAGCGAGTAGAAGCTGTTTATTTGCTGGAGCATGAATAGCAAAATTGCAACCTGTGTTGTCAAGGGTTGCACCGAGTGGGTAAGGGCTAGAAATAGTACATTTCATATGGGCATCTTTAATTGTTATTTTGCTGCACGTCATCGCTTTAAGTAAAAAGCTTTGTTGATATTAGGTCAAGCGCCCAATGAATAAAATTTGAATGTAATTTTATTTCATTTTAATGATGTTATTGGCCCTAAATAGTGATCAATAAGGCATTTTGTATTCTATTTTATAACCATTAACTGATCTCCTCCCCCTGAAATCCGTGATCTGTGCGTTAAAAACGCCATACTATAAAATTACTCATCCTTTCTCCTCCCCCCTAAATTACTTTGAGGTGGAGGAAGCAAGCCTATTACGCCTTTAGTAACCTTATCACCGTTGAAACAACTGGGGACTTAGTCCCGTCTTACCTCTTCTTTTAGCGTTTATCTGTCAACTGCCTTGCAGGTTCCAATAGGAGAAGAGTGAAAGTTTTAAATGCTGTCCGTAGTTAAAATTTTCTATAAATATAAATCGTCCTTAATGGAGTTAAGAATGAAAAAAGTAAGTGTAATTGCTGCCGCAGTGGCTGCTACTCTAGCAGCAGGTTCTGCTTTTGCTGTTGATTTTAATGGTTATTTCCGCGCGGGTACCGGAATTAGTGGTCAGGGTAATGGTGATCTTGCTGTTAACAAGAATGGTGTAGGTCGTCTCGGTAACGAAAACGACAACTACTATGAGTTTGGTTT
Organism: Vibrio sp. B1-2; assembly: GCF_963888445.1. NCBI lineage: Bacteria > Pseudomonadati > Pseudomonadota > Gammaproteobacteria > Vibrionales > Vibrionaceae > Vibrio > Vibrio sp. B1-2. Next base: position 44,276 of record NZ_CAWPJH010000012.1, on the reverse strand, counting down.
TGCTGAGGAGTTAAAGACAGGCGAGCAAACTTGGCGTGTCGAATCAATGATTGCACAAGGTAACAAAGGTGCAAATGGTTGGGAAGATGGCGATTTTAACGTTGCTCAGTTTGCGGTAAAAGCTAAAGGTCTTATTGCTGGTGATGAGTCTGCTGAAATTTGGGCGGGTAAATCTTATTACCAACGTAAAGATATCCACATCACCGATTTCTATTTCTTGAACACTTCTGGTACAGGTGGCGGTATTCAAAACCTATCAGTCGGCAATCAGAAACTGTCACTTGCTTTGATCCAAGATGGCGATAATACCAACTCAACGGGTTATATCTTTGATGCGCGCTTAGCCAATATCGGCCTTTGGGAAAATGCTAACCTAGAATTTGCATTGGCTTATAACTTTGCAACCGAAAAAGGTGATGCAACAGAGCAAGCTGATGATGGTTTGTTGGCATCAGCCATTCTGCACCAAGGTCTATCAAACGGCTTTAACCAAACAATTCTTCAAGTGGGTACCAATGGTTATGGCGTGCAAGCGGCTAATCTTTGGGGTGCAGGCACTTATTATAACCGTGGTAATGCAGATCAGAACGATGCAACTGGCTACCGTTTATTAAACTGGGGTGTAGTGAGTTTTGGTCAATCGTGGGAAATGGGCCATCAACTTGCGTACTTAGCAGGTTCTGATATTGGGGCTAGTAAAAAAGACATTGATCAGTATTCAGTTGTTGTGCGCCCAATGTACAAATGGGATGAGACAATGCGCACTGTATTTGAAGCTGGCTATAACGCTGGTGAGAAAATTAATAGTGCAGGCACAGCAACAGAAGATTTCGGCAATGCGAAATTGACAGTAGCACAAGCGTGGGCAATGGGAGACAGCTTCTGGGCTCGTCCAGAGTTCCGTGTATACGGCTCATACCTACTTGATACCGAAAACAAAAATGCATTTGCAACTGGCAAAGACACTGAATACGTCGTTGGTATTCAAGTGGAAGCTTGGTGGTAATTCCTCCTTGTTCTTATTAGTCTAAATCCATATGCTGATAGCCGACTGATGTCGGCTATTTTTTTAACGACTCGGAGATGAGTCGTTAAAAAAATACTAAAGGAGCGGAAAATGGTTTTTAAAACACTACTATTAGGTAGTTGCATTGCTTTAACTGGCTGTCAAACAGCTCCTGTTGTTGAGCAAACACAAAGTTCGGCAGTGCAAGCTGTCAATAATATAGAACAACTACAAGTCACAAAAGTGAAGCTACCGAGTACAACAAAAATGGTGCTCACAGCCAATACTCAGCGCTTGCATAACTCATTGATTCATAGCCCTGTCGCCGTGTTTGAAATACCAGCCGATCGTGGCCAAATGAATTTAACGGTCACCAGCGAAATTCAAGATTCAGTATTTTATCCTTATGTTGTTATCACAGATAAAACAGGAACCGTTTTAGAATCGTATACCGACACTGAGTTCGAATATCGTAAGCCACGTTTAAATTTGGGTAATCGTCTGGTTGCTGATTTGGAGTTTTATCCTCCCCAAGGTCATAAAACGCTTTTACTTATTGTTTATACAAAGGAAAAAGATCTATCAGGCGTAACTTATGTTGCACATCCTGGACGTATTGATGCCGAAGGCCGTGGTAACTACATGCCGGAATTAAAAGATATTCCAATGCCACACGGTTTGACTGGAACCATTGAGTTGGATGTTTCTGGTCCCAGCTTTCTATCGTTTGTGAAGCCTGAGAATAAAGTAAAGACAGTTTCAACGGATGAAGCAAAACTGATAAAAAAAGTGCAGCCAGATACTGAAACTTACTACAAGGTATCGATTCAGAAAGCGGTAAAAGCGAACGATATATCTAAAGCACTTAGCTTACTTGATGAAGCCAAAGCGCTAGGTATTGATGGAGCACAAGAAGTCTTTGTTAAAGCCGTGAATGCGAAATAATTAAAGATCGTACTACTGGCGTCCCTATGTGGACGCCTTTCTTTTTCTAGTCTCAAAATTCTGAGCTTCGATTACTAAAGATGACAAGCGAATTATCACTTCTCTCACTTTAGAACTCACTAGATCATTCAATGCAGAGATAAATATCATGGAACCCAAATGGTGGCATAGCGCTGTGGTATACCAAATATACCCGCGCAGTTTTTACGATTCTAATCACGATGGTATCGGCGATTTAAATGGCATTATTAGTAAGCTTGATTACCTTGCAGAGTTAGGCATTAACGTTATTTGGCTATCTCCTGTTTATCAATCTCCAATGGATGATAACGGTTATGATATTTCTGACTACCAAGCAATAGCTCAAGAGTTTGGTTCCATGGAAGATATGCAGCGTTTACTGAGCGAAGCACAAAAACGCAATATTAAGATAGTGATGGATCTTGTCGTTAATCACACATCGGATGAACACCAATGGTTTTTACAAGCGAAGCAATCGCGAGACAATCCGTATCGAGATTACTACATTTGGCGGGATGCAAAACCGGATGGCAGTGTACCGGATGATACAGGGTCAATTTTTGGTGGCAGTGCTTGGCACTGGGATGAGCAAACGCAGCAATATTACTTCCACCTTTTTTCTAAACGTCAGCCAGATCTGAATTGGGAAAACCCTAAAGTGCAGCAAGAAGTGCACAGCATGATGAACTGGTGGATTGAACAGGGCATTGGTGGTTTTCGATTAGATGTTATTGATTTAATTGGCAAAGAAATTGATAAGGGCATTACTGGTAATGGCCCGCGCTTGCATCCGTTATTACAGCAAATGAATGCCGCCACCTTTGGTAATCAAGATCTGCTGACCGTGGGAGAAACTTGGGGAGCCACACCAGACATTGCAAAACTGTACAGTGCGCCGAGTCGTCGTGAGTTATCGATGGTTTTCCAATTTGAACACATCACTTTGACGTGGGAGCAGGGTGACAAATGGAGCCCTATTCCGTTAGATCTTAAGCAGTTTAAACAGGTATTAACCAAGTGGCAGATTGAGCTTGCCGATCAGGGTTGGAATTCATTATTTTGGAATAATCATGACCTACCACGCGCTGTATCTAAGTATGGTGATGACAAACGCTACCGAGTTGAATCTGCGAAAATGTTGGCAACGAGCTTACACTTTCTGAAAGGCACGCCTTATATTTATCAAGGCGAAGAGATTGGTATGACGAATGTGGCCTTCGATTCGCTCGCTCAATACCGAGACATCGAGACGTTAAATTTTTATCGTGTGAAGACAGAATCGGGCGTTTCTCATCAGCATATGCTGGATGCTATTCATCAAAACAGCCGCGATAACGCTCGAACGCCAATGCAATGGTCAGCGGATAAACACGGCGGATTTACTCAAGGTTCTCCGTGGATAGAGGCGAATCCTAACTACCTAAAAGTCAATGTTGAACAAGCGCTCGCTGATAAACAATCGATTTACCATCACTATAAAAAGTTAATTGCACTGCGTAAAAAACACCTGTCCATCGTCTATGGATCGTTCACGCCTTTATTTGAAGAACATGACCAAGTGTTTGGCTATGTGCGTGAGTACCAAGGTGAGCAAATTGTCGTGGTCAGTAATTTTTCATCGGCCACAGTTTGTTTAGCAATACCCGAAAAGTTTCAATTGAGAGCGGTGGAGTGTTTGAGCTCTAATTATCAAGAGATTGAAAAATTAGAAGAAAATCTAGTACTCGAGCCTTATCAATCCATCGCGGTTTTGATGAGAGAGTAAACTGAGTGGCTCATTTTTGATCTGGAATGAATGCAGCGATTTGGCTGCGTTTTTTCATTCATTGACCCAAATCGGAATCTATTCCTCAATTAGTGTGATTGTGCGTAACACTCTTGAAAAGAGTACGGTACTATCTTAGTGCTAAGGCTATGTGGCTTTATTAATCCACGAGCATTAGATATAGAGTGGCCTCTCTGTTTTGGATGAACGGATTTGACTGTTTCGTATGCTTTAAATGGTTCGAGACAGAATGAATGTGGTCAGACTTTTTCAAAGATTGAGAAAAATGGTCGATAATGAAGTTAATCAGCTAAATAAGATTTGAATCAATGAGCACTATTGGGATTGCCATAGGCGCAACCGGGTTATCACTTATCCTCATCTTCGTGTGGATGTTTTCGCTCTCTTTGCGCAAAAAACGCTTAGAGGAAGAGAGAAAAGAGAGAGAAATCGCTTATCGCAAAGCGATAGAAAAATCACGTGAACAAGAAAGACAAGATCGCTTGTTTAAGGCCGAAACAGGCCATGTGCCGACGATTTTGTATTTAGCGAAAGAAGCCGAACGAACCAACCTCAAAGAGGCGATGTACTGGTATGACAAAGCGGCAAATTATGACAATGTTACGGGAATGTATGGTGTTGTTCGGATTTGCCAAAAGTTTCGAGATGATCTGATTTTGCGGGAAAAAGAGAAGTTTTGGCAGACTTGTATTGCAGGCATTGAAGGTAACTTAACCGCAAAGTATGAAACTGGCATGGCCTATATTCATGGCCGTGGCGTGGAAGCGAATACTGCGAAAGGAGTCTCGTTAGTACAAGAGGCTGCGGAAGCGAATTTGCTCGACGCTGTGATTTTTATGGGGGATTGGTGTGTTTCACATGACAATATTGCGCCATCACCAGCGGATTCAACATTTTGGTATTCCAAAGCCGCGAAGCTAAATAGCCCGATAGGACAGATGAAACTAGGCTTGAATTACCTTAAGGGTGTTGGTGTCGCAATGGACCACAGTAAAGCTTGTTATTGGTTAGAGCGAGCTTCTGAAAAAGGTCATGTAGAGGCGATGTATCACGCAGGAGAAGCTTGGATAGATAAAGGTTCAAATGGCAATGCTATTGCTTATATTTGGTTATTTTTATCGGCTCATTTTGGTTTTGAACCGGCAAAGGTGCTAAGAGATCAAGTGGGCTCACGTATCGGTGTCGATTCTGTTGTGGGGTTGCAATCGTTGGCCAAACCACTCATGAAGAAAATCGGCGCGGGTACTGTAAGTAAACACTCAATTATTAAGGCGCTGAACAAGCTCTACAAACGTGGGATCCCTATCCCAGAGAAAGGGGAGTTACCTGATGAAGACGATCTCTCATTGAGCGTAGTGGCGGATGCCTCCGAAGAGCTTTTGTCATCCAAGCCATCTGATGATCATGAGGTTCTAACGCGATTAGATTTCTCCAATACTTCAATGGACAGGTAATGTTGGATCGATAAAGTGGCTAAGCACTGTAAATAAAAAATCTCTGAAATGAAAATCCCCAGCGAATCGACTGGGGATTTTTGTTGGTATCGGTTTTAGTGTATCGAATGATTATGCTGATTTATTGTGCTCAGCTTGGCAAACCGCAGCGGTGAAGACAACATCTGTGGAGCTGTTGAGCGCTGTTTCAGCTGAATCTTGAATCACGCCTATGATAAAGCCAACGGCAACAACCTGCATTGCTACGTCATTTGAAATGCCAAATAGCCCACATGCGAGCGGGATCAGCAGCAGTGAACCACCTGCCACACCGGATGCGCCACATGCAGAAACAGCAGCAACGATGCTCAGTAGCAAGGCTGTCATCAGGTCAATTTCAATACCTACTGTGTTTACTGCAGCTAGGGTGAGAACCGTGATAGTAATGGCGGCACCAGCCATATTAATGGTCGCACCGAGTGGAATCGAGACTGAATAAGTATCTTCATCCAGTTTTAGTTTCTCACACAATGCCATGTTTACTGGGATGTTGGCGGCGCTTGAACGTGTAAAAAATGCGGTGACACCACTTTCACGCAAGCACTGGAACACCAATGGATACGGGTTTTGGCGAGTTTTCGCGTACACAATGATTGGGTTGACAACTAATGCGATGATCAACATAGCACTGAGCAATACGAATAAAAGGTTGGCATAACCAGCCAAAGATTCAAAGCCAGTCGTGGCAAACGTGGATGCAACCAAGCCGAAAATACCAAACGGTGCTAGGCGAATAATAAAACGCACAATTTGTGAAACGCCGTGGCTTAAATCTTCAAATACGGCTTTAGTTGTTGCTGAGGCATGGTGTAAAGCTAAGCCCAACCCAACAGCCCATGCCAGAATGCCAATATAGTTTGCACTCATTAGAGCATTGACTGGGTTATCAACCAGCTTAAACAGCAGGGTATTAAGCACTTCAGCGATGCCTTGAGGAGGCGTTGCACCTTCTGCCCCCGCAACCAATGTTAAGGTTGTAGGGAAGATAAAGCTCAATACAACGGCAGTAAGAGCGGCGGTGAAGGTCCCAAAAAGGTAAAGCACCACGATTGGGCGCATATAAGTGTGTTGGTTTTTCTTTTGGTTTGCGATGGACGCGGCGACCAAAATAAACACGAGGATCGGCGCTACGGCTTTAAGTGCGCCAACGAAAAGGTCGCCAAGTAGGCCGACGCTTTTCGCATCATCGGGTGAAAGGGTTGCTAATATCCCACCGAGAACGATACCGGCGAGTATTTGCAGAACCAAATTGCCACGCGCAAAACGGGCGAAAATATTGTTGCTTTGCATAGTTATCCCTGCAATAAATCGAATTACATCCTGCATGACCTAAATACTACGAAGCCATAGCATCGGTTATGGTAGACAAATAGAGTTATAGTGACATCAGTGAGCTCCACTGAAGGGGGTAATGATATCTACGCGGGATATTGTGTCTAGAATTAATTGATAATCAGCACAAATAATTAATCAATGTGTGGAAATGCAATCGATTTTGAGTAAAATGTAAATAAAATGTAGCATTTGTGGTGGTGGAATGATAAGCCTCTCGTCGGGATGTCTCGCTCTCGCCATTAGACTGGTCAATGAGCGGTTAGTGCGATGATAAAAGAGGGTAAGCCAACATCGCTCACCCTCTTCTTTTTAATGGTGTGCCATACCACTCATCACTTTTTTTACTGGTGCAGTAATGGTTTGCTGCTCACCATTGGCAAAGGTCAGTTGTACGTCAATCTTTTCACCTTCAACCAATGGTTTCTTCAAATCAAAAAGCATGATGTGTAAGCCGCCCGGTTTGAGTTCGACGTGCCCTTTGGCCGGAATTTTAAATTCAGTGACTTGACGCATTTTCATCACATCTCCTTCGGTGATTACATCATGCAACTCAACTTTCCCTGCCACATCGGTGTTGGCCGATACAATGAAACGGTCCGTTTCACCTTTATTCATGATTTGAGAAAATACTGCGCTGGTGGTAGCGGTTGGTGCGGTAGCACGTGCGTAAGGGTGATGTACCATAATATCTGTGTTCGCAAAAGCAAGTGGGCTAAAGGCAAGGCTTGCTAAAAAAAGAGCATTGAGCTTCATGTTATTTTCCTTGTGATGACGTCATTATTGTTTTGATGGCTTCAACAATGGGAGCCGGTGAAAGCGTGTGTGGAACTTTAGTGATTAATGTTCCATCTGGTTGTAAAAAGTAGAAGTAGGAACTGTGATCTAATGTGTATTTCAGTTCTGATCCCTTTAATTCGGTTTTGCGGAAAATGACGCCATACTGATGCGCCAGTGGTGTTGTAATGTCTAAAGGAGCAGAAAGCCCCTCGATCATAGGGTGGAAATATTGGGCGTATTGATGAGAAGCATCAGCAGCGTCACGCTCTGGATCGAGAGAGATAAATAAAGGGCGCAACTTTGCTTTGGTTACATCATCCAGTTGATTGAGTGCACCTGCTAACATAGCCAGAGATGTTGGGCAGACATCTGGGCAGCGTGTAAAGCCGAAGTAAACAACACGTATGCGTTCATCTTTAGTATCAAAAATAGAGATGGATTGATTTGCTTTGCCAAATAAAATCACCTCAGAAGATGAGCTATTACCGCTCTCTAAATCCATACTTTGCTGCGTATCAAAATAGGTTTTTATGCCAAAGCCTAATACAAACGCAACCACCAATGCCAGAGACCAATTTTTACTCATCTTTCCATCCTTATTGCCGGGAATACTTGGGTACGACCATCAGAGAGCTCGCCAATCCATGTCATTTTTTCAGTCGTGCAAACTGGGAGTACAATCTGTGCTGTGTAGAGCCCGTCTTCCTGCGGCGTCAGTACATATTTAGCGGTGCCCATCTCCATCTCTAGCCCATTGAGTGTGAGTGTGAGTTTACTTGCATTGGCTTGCGGCCATTCAACGGTCAGAGTGTTAGCCACCAAAGGTTGAGATTTATCGTGTGCCAATGTCATGACAACATCTCCTTGTCGGCAAGGGGTACTCGACAACTGGCAATATCGATTAATGTCTGGAGAAGAGTTTGCTGAAGAGAGCCAATTGAAAATATCGCTGCTAAAGTAACCCGCTAGCAGGGCTAGAACAAAGACGCCGATTTTGATTGCGTTGTGCATGGGGACAATCCAAGCGGTTATAAAACGCGAATGTTATCACAGCTATCTTTTTGCAGTGGTGACGAATGGATAAAATGTGCAATAAATCAATATAGAAAAGGTGAGTCTCCCCACCTTTACTCATTCATGCTATGCGGTGTGATTTACACATCGTGATGTTTTGCATATTGCTCCAAGCCAAGCACGAGGGCAACAGCGCAAAGCATCAATAAAATGGCTACCAGCAGTTGCGAAGGTTGTGAAGTGATGGACTCAAATTCGAATGGAGAAAGGTTTCGCTGTAGCAAAGGAACGAGCTCGCCGTGAGAATTGGTTCGCCAAGTGAGCGTTTCTTTCCAAGGCCAGATTTTGGGTAAGGTGCCGATCATTAATCCAGTAAGAAAAATTAAGGTCAAGTCTCTAAATTGTTTGAGTAACCAAGATAATACGTGAGAAAAACTCAGTAAACCACCGACACATCCGAGTAAAAAGAGTGCCAAAATATCGGCTTGCATCTCTTTCACCGCGCCCAGTACCGGTGCGTACATACCAATCAGCAACAGGATAAAACTGCCTGAAATTCCCGGTAGAATCATGGCGCAGATGGCAATAGCACCGGCTAGAACTGTGTTCAGCGCTGTTGGTTCCATCTGCATTGGGTTAAGCACCGTAATACTGTAAGCAAACGCAATTCCCAGCAAAGCGAAGAGCAACCGAGAAAGTTTGAACTGCTCAATTTGTTTCACAATATGGAACACCGAAACCAGAATTAAACCGAAGAAGAATGACCAAATGGGAATAGGATGCGTGGCTAACAGCCAAGAAATGAGTTTAGCCAAAGAGAGGATACTGGTGAATATTCCCCCAAACAGTGCGAGCAAGAAGAAGCCATTAATATGTTGAAATGCGGCGGCTAACCCATCTCGTTTGACTATGCGCAATAAACTCGGGTTAATCCTACGAATACTTTCAAGCAAAGTGTCATAGATACCAGTGATGAATGCAATGGTTCCACCCGAAACACCCGGCACAACATCGGCGGCGCCCATGGCCATCCCTTTTAAAAACGTACTGAAATAGTTCATTGAATCTGCATGATTAAGTGTATGTGCCGGAAGTATATAATGAAATAACTAAGAAATGCTTGTACAAAAGATGAGTGAGTGGTGCTGGCTTAAGGTGAAAAAGCGCAGAAAGTTAGTTTGTTTTATAGCAACTGAGTGAGTATTGTTTTGCATTCGTTTCGCATAATGCAATTTGCGTAATGCGAAAAAGTACTACATTTTGATGAATTAATGCGATGCATAGCTAAAAAGCAGACCTTTTTTAGTTGGCATACTTAATGCATAATACTATTCGACCCTTCTTAAAGCCGAGGGTCACCTAGCCAACTGACGTTGTTAGTGAATGAATTTGTTCACACTATATATAAGCCAATCGCATCATTGCGGTTGGCTCTTTTTTTGTCTGTTAGGTATGATACGCCTCCTCGCTCGTCTAATGAGAGTTTGTAAATGACAATCAAAAGCCGTGAGCGAAGATGTTTTTCGAGCAAAACCAGTTAGGCCATATGTTCGTAAAACCCATCAAATAAACATCGTATATCATTGTAAATAAACAATATCCATAAGGATGATCCGTATCGATCAATCGTATTTTTTTCGAGTTTATCAAGCTTTCTTTGATGATCTCCAAACTCATTAAGGAAGATGAGTGAAGCAGTAATAAGAGGTTATATGCACCATTTAATTTCAATTGGGCCCCTTGAGTCTTTCTTAATCGCTATTAGCGTGCTTTTTTTAGGCCACTTTATTAACGCAAAACTGCCTATCTTGGAAAAATTCAACATTCCTGAGCCCATCGTCGGTGGCTTAATTGTCGCTTTCGCGATCACTCTTCTACATTTTTACGGCTTAGATTTAGAGTTCTCATTGCCGTTGCAGAATATTTTTATGCTGATGTTTTTCAGCACTGTAGGCCTTGCGGCCAATTACACTCAACTGGTTAAGGGGGGCGCAAAAGTCTTTCTTTTCCTCGCCGTTGCCTCGTTTTATATCATCATCCAAAATGGCGTCGGTGTATCGTTAGCGACGGCTCTTGGTCTTGACCCACTGATGGGGTTGATCGCCGGTTCTATTACCCTCTCGGGTGGACACGGTACGGGAGCGGCGTGGGCTCAAACATTCAACGATAATTATGGGCTTAGCAATACGCTAGAAATTGCGATGGCCTCAGCGACCTTTGGTTTGATCATTGGGGGGATTATCGGTAGCCCAGTTGCCCAAAAACTCATTAATAAAAACGGGTTTGAATCTGAGTATGGACGAGGAACCAAAACGCACGATAGGTTCCCAGAGCTGGTTACGTACAATGAATATGAAGAAGATAAAGTCACCGCTAAGAAAGTGATTGAGGGTTTGTTCATCCTTCTTATTTGTGTCACTGGTGCTAAATATTTAGAACAGTGGGTAAGTGCATTTGAAATCAAATGGTTGATGATCCCCGATTTTGTCTATGCGCTTTTCATCGGTGTGTTCATTACCAATATACTGGAATTGACGAAAGTTCATAAAATTGATGCTGAAACCGTTGACATCTTAGGCACCGTTTCTCTATCGCTATTTCTTGCTATGGCACTCATGAGTTTAAAGTTATGGAATATTTTTGACTTGGCTGTCCCATTTCTGGTGATTTTAGCGGTGCAATCGGTTGTGTTGGGTATTTTTGCTTATTTTGTGACATTTAAAGTCATGGGATCAAATTATGACGCTGCTGTGATCGCTGGTGGGCACTGCGGTTTTGGTCTTGGAGCAACGCCAACCGCTGTGATGAATATGGGGTCGCTAGTGACACGATATGGTCCATCCCCACAAGCGTTTATGGTCGTGCCAATCGTTGGGGCATTCTTTGTGGATATTGTGAATTTGGTGATATTACAAGGGTATATTTCGTTTCTCGGTTAAAAATAATAGCAATACACCCTAACTTATTGGTTAGGGTGTATTGCTTACTTCAGCGTTAGTTTTGTGCCATCAAACTTCAATTGGCTTAATAAACTCTTTGCATTTTTGACACCTTCTTCATCAAACTGCACTCCGTAACGAGCATAGTGCAGTGAGCGTTGCAGGTTACAAACTTTACCCATCAAAGGCGCAAAGAATTGGCTGCCGCGAGGATCAGTAAATAATTCGAGACTAATCTTATCACCCACTTGGAAAGTACGTCCAAGAGGAGGTGTGACAAAACGACAGCCACTTTTGGAGAGATCTCTTACCTCACAATCCGACTTATGCGTTCCTACCGTTGCTTTTCCTGCTAGATTCACATCGTAACGAGCTTCTTTGCGCAGTTGGGTCACTTGCATGCTGTTGGGAATGGATAACATGGCGAGCGGTATAGGCTCTTGCAATACATGTAACAACTGGCTACGAAAATGGATTAAAGCCCCTTCGCCACGTGGTGAAATAGCTCTGATATTCATCCAAAAACCTTCTTGGAAGAAAAAAGAGAGATCATCTGCGGAAATTTTAGGAATTTCTACAAGGAGATGGGAATGAGAGTAGGTACCGATAAATGACGTTTTACACTGGAATTTCGTACCAACGGGAGTGGTTATACTTAAGGTTAGTTCGCTACTGTGTTCAACCATAGATAACGCATCAGTACTATTAAGTGTCGATAGGGTTTTATTACGTTCGGTTGAACGGTTTGGGTTCTGTTCATCTTTCAGCACTGCCGACTGCGATTCCATCTTAATTTTCTCCGTGATGCAGTAGCTGCATTTTATTCTAATTTTTGTAATAGTTTAAATTCTAGGGGTAGATGTTGGAAGATTCAATTCTGAGAATATCAATTTATTTGATTTATATATCAATTAGGACGTTACCATGATTCATGAAGTGCAACATGATATACAAAATTGTCAATATAAAGTACATCTTGAGGGAAATCTATTCGCTACTGTGACATACCAACAACAGGATAAAGTGTTGTTTATTACTTCGACTCGCGTACCGGATGAACTTCAGGGTAAAGGATACGGAAAAATAATGATGGAGAGTGTATTACCGCAAATTGAAGCGCAAGGTTACACCATCAAACCTGTCTGTAGTTATGTTGTGCATTATTTAAATCGACACAGTGAATGGCAGCATTTATTGCATCGAGAGTCGTAGCATACAAGCCCATTAGCTCGGTGCTGTGTTTACTTTTAATGTGACCGCGACCAGTGCATGGTCAGTACTAAAGTTATCGAGCTCATAGCTCGGGTTGACCAGATGTTGATCAAGCACAGTATAGTGGCTGATATAGCTTTTCATTGGCTGGATAAAAGGCGCGAAGTCTGCGGAAAGGAGAATATAGTCGAGTACAGATCCCGTGGAGCCGGCGTAATGAGTGGCTTTGCGAGGCTGCTCAACACTCTCGGTATGCAGATCCCAAGCATCGTAAAGCGCATAGCCAGCCAGCGGTTGTTGTGTTTCTGGTCTGCGGTATAAGGCCTGCGATAGTAGTCCTTGAAACTCCTCGTGATGTAACGGTTTATTAAAATCGCCCATTAGCACACAAGGCCGCCCAGTTTGTTTTTGAGTATTGACGATATATTGGTGAGTCAGGTTTGCTTCAAAGCCTCGCTGAACAGTAGAGAGCCAGCGTCCTAGCGTTTCTTGTTGCCATTCATCGATCAGATGATGAGGTGCCGCAGGCGATTCTGCCGGACGTTGAGATTTAAAATGCACAATATAGACATCGATATCCCCGAGCATTGGTAGGCAAACCGTAGCGTGTAACGGTGTACGATTAAAGCAAAAAGGGGCAGCTTGGTTTGGTAACGTGCCATGTACGGCGCTCACTTGGCGCAGAGAATAGCGAGAGGCAATTACTACAACCGGATGGCTATAGATGTATCCATCTTTGACGATAGGTTCATCTACACAGGCCACATACGGGTAGCCTAAATCCATCATCTGGTTGCGCAGTTCATCAAAACTGAAAACTTCTTGAAAGCCAATGATATCGGCATCCAGCTGTTGGATCTTCTGGTTAAACCATTGCTTTTTTTTCTGCCACTCTGCTTGCGTGTAAATATTGTCGAACTGATAATATGCGTTCGGCGGAGCTAAATAATTGAATAAATTAATCGTTGCGAACGTAATCGTCATGTTAAATCCCAATATTTGTGTCTCGGTCGATCTTATACCCGAACGGTGTAATTTAGCAGTGCTAATCCCTAACCTTGTTTCCTGTTGTGATGAGCTCTCGCCTTTTAAGGCGACTTGAGTATATGATGCGCTGAAACATAGATAAGGATCTCTCATGTACCCTAAAGTCTCTCAAGGTTGGCGCACGCCACAAAATTTCCTATTGATTATCTCCATTATTGTGCCGATTGCATTTTCTAGTTGGATGGCACTGTTGAATAATTTCGTGATTGAAAAAGCGAATTTCGATGGTTCAGACATTGGCTTATTACAAAGTGTACGAGAAATCCCCGGATTTTTAGCCTTCACCGCCGTATTCGTTTTACTGTTCATTCGAGAGCAGCGATTTATCCTGATCTCATTGGGTATGTTGACGTTAGGAACCGCGATGACGGGTTTTTTCCCTTCTTTAACCGGGTTACTGCTCACGACATTATTGATGTCGACTGGGTTCCACTACTTTGAAACGCTTAAACAATCCTTGTCTTTGCAGTGGTTGAATAAAGATGAAGCGCCAGAAATGCTTGGCAAACTCATTTCGGTTGGAGCACTTGCATCACTGATCACTTACGGTGCTTTGTGGGTAATGTTAGAAGTGTTTCAGCTCGATTTTAAATGGGTCTATGTCATTTCTGGCGGTGCTGGTTTTGTGCTGGTGTTGATCATTGCATTTGCCTTTCCTGAATTTAAAGCGGAAGTGCCACAAAATAAAAAGCTCGTGCTACGCAAACGTTATTGGCTGTATTACGCCTTGACCTTCATGAGTGGTGCGCGTAGGCAAATTTTCACTGTTTTCGCTGGTTTCCTTATGGTGGAGAAATTTGGCTATTCAGCGGCCGATATTACCTTACTGTTTTTGATCAACTATTTGTTCAACTTTTTGTTTGCTAAACGTATTGGTAAGTTCATTGGTGTAGTCGGCGAGCGTAAAGCGTTACTGTTTGAATACACGGGGTTGATTGTTGTTTTTGTTGGGTACGGTCTTGTACAAAACGCACATTGGGCGGCGGCACTTTATGTGGTTGACCACCTCTTTTTTGCCTTGGCTTTGGCGATTAAAACTTATTTTCAGAAAATTGCAGATCCTGCGGACATGGCGTCTACAGCGGGAGTTTCTTTTACCATTAACCATATTGCGGCCGTGTTCATCCCCGCCACGTTTGGTTTAATTTGGCTTATCTCTCCGGCGAGCGTCTTTTACATTGGAGCGGTAATGGCACTTGTTTCGCTGCTTTTATCACTCAATATTCCAATTAAACCCGAAGCGGGTAATGAAGTTAGAATTCTGCGTTGGAGCGACAGGTAGCAAAAGGGTCGTTTACGACCCTTTTAACATGATGCCAATAGTCACTAGACAAGCAACACCTGGGTTGGCTGTTTTTCAACGTATGTCGTGATGGATGGTATCTAATGATCTATGTAGAGATAGTTTTGCCAACTTTTCATCCGGATGAGTACCTTACGCATAATCGAGACATGAGAGAAACTGTCTGAATAGATAGCGGCTTCAAAAGCGGTTCCGAGCGGTAGGTGATAATCGCTTAAATCATCGGTAACTTTAAGGGTGACGAGTACGCGTCCATTGGTACGTAATGCCTCAGTTCCTAGCAAGGTGCCTCGTGCTTGGATCTGGCTTTCACCAATCACAGGCAATATCTCAACCACTTCTCCTGTGAAGACTTTTCCGGGCAGTGCTCTGAACAAAAACTCGGCTTCAAAGCCCGGTTTTAGGCGTTGAAGAGAATTTTGCCTAAATGCAGCTGTGTAGATTTTATCTTCTGTGTGTACAAATGTCATCATTGGCGCTAAGGGTAATGGTACGGACATCGCACCTGGTCTGAGAGCTAATTGCGTCACATAGCCATCAGTAGGCGCTCTGACAATGGTTTGTTCAAGGTTGAATTGGGCTTGTCTAAAATCGGCAAGCAGGCGAGCAACGGTAGTATTCTCACCATTGATTTCTGAGTTTAAGGAGATATTGGCTTGATTTAGACGTGCTTGGGCGACTTCTACTGCTGCCTCTGCTGCTTTATAAGCTTGGCGACGGGTATCAAGATCTTGTTCGGTGAATGCACCTTTATCATACCCACGTTGATAACGAGTATACTCACGTTGTGCTTTATCCCGGTCAGCGATAGCCTGTACTTTCGCTGCCGCAGCTTCAGAAACATTCGATTCTAGGCCGAGTGCACCTTGGCTCGCCTCTTTGATCTGAGCTTCAATTTTTGTCAATTCCGCTTCAAAAGGCACAGGGTCAATTCTAAAAAGCACATCACCTTGTTTTAAGGGCTGGTTTGCTTGTACCGGAACCTCAATCACTCTTCCTCGTACCCCTGATACGACAGGTGTTGTGGAAAAAACTTGGCTACCCAACTGAGTAAAAGGATGATTATAGTTCATCAGTAAGATCAGGGTGCCGATCAAAATAACACCACCTAATACAGCGGTAGGGACGGTCCACTTATTTAATGGAATTTTAAAGACTTTGAATATCGCAATACATAAAGCGGCATAAGTCATGATCAGAAGTAAATCCATTATTTCGTCTCCTGATTACTGGTATGGTCGATGTTCACTTGAGCAACGGGTGGCTGCGCTTTTAACTCATGTAACTCCCGAGTGAGTATTGCTACTTGATCGATAAGTTCATCGACGCGATGATGAATATCGTGTTGTTCTTCTTGAAGTTTAGTGAACCCCCAACCGCGATCTTTGCGCCACAAGGTTGCCCAAATCCACAAAAATGGCCAGATAGTGTGCAAGGTAAATAAACTCACCCAGCCAGAAACATGAATGGCATCTTGATGTGGATGGTCGCGCTCTTTGGCTATTTCATAAGGGATATCATGAATGACGATGATTCCATAAAAAATGACCAAGGCTACGAAAATCAGTAGACCAAGGGCAAAGTAATCTAAAAACATAGTTGCTCCTGTATTTCAATGACGAGTGTAAACGGCAGCCAATAGCTTAACGTGATGGAAAGTTACTCAGTGCACACTTGGTTGCGGCCATTCGCTTTCGCGCGATATAAGGCTTTGTCGGCGCGGTAGAATGTGCGTTGTGTATTTTCACCATCTCGATGCAAGGTTATACCGATACTGACGGTTAAGCCGCGCTCACCTAGAATATCGTGCCAACCAAATTGGAATATGCGTTCTCGATAGTTTTCGGCATGCATTTCAGCTTGGTCGAGCGAGCAATCTTCTAAAATCACCAGAAACTCTTCTCCACCAAAACGGACACAGGAGGAGCCTCGGAATTTAAAGTAGTTTTTCAACTCACGTGAAACATTGACTATCGCTTTGTCACCAACCAAGTGACTAAGTTCATCATTAATCGATTTAAAATGGTCAATATCAATGACTAGAAATGCAAATAGCTTCTCATGAAGCAGTAGGTCTTTCAGCTTGACATCTAACCAGCGGCGGTTGTGTAAGGTGGTGAGTGGGTCAGTGAAGACATCCTGTTGAAGTTGGGCTACGGCATTCTTTTGAT
The DNA here is from genome assembly GCF_963888445.1 of Vibrio sp. B1-2. NCBI lineage: Bacteria > Pseudomonadati > Pseudomonadota > Gammaproteobacteria > Vibrionales > Vibrionaceae > Vibrio > Vibrio sp. B1-2. The sequence goes on along the minus strand of NZ_CAWPJH010000012.1, from coordinate 27,227 downwards.
GTTCGGTGGTTTCTTTGAGCTCGCGATTTTCAATCTCAGATAAGATCAATTTCAATTGCAATTCAAAGCGCGATAAGCGACGCAGTTGATTAGCCCCCAGCTCACTAATCGGGATGTTTTTCATCAGATCAGTTTCAATTCGAAAGCCTTTTTTTTCATAAATCAGGGCGGCTTGATAAAGGCCTTGGCGCTCGCACACGGCACTGAATGCTCGATACAGCTGCTTGGCCATCGTGGGTGACGTGTATCGTTGCAGACGTTTGTCTGTACTGGCCAGCATCATATTGGCAATATGACTTTTGCCTATTTTAGCCAGGCAGTTGGCCGTTTCAATTCGAATCATATTCGATAGCCAGGTGGAATTCATATTCCCAGCACTGTACTGAACACTAGAGAGCGTAATGAGCGCTTTATCGACTTGATCCTGATGAAGATAAAGTTGAGCTTGATAGAGTGAAATTTGCCCGGTAAGAATTTTATCGCTGACCAAAATACTCAGCTCTTCACACTCTTTAATTAGGTCGGTAGCTGCGGAGATTCGGTGCAGTTGAATGTAACACGATAGCATGTAAAGTTTATAACGCAGGCGTAATGAGCGGCTGGTGATTGCGTGATCAATACTATCAATTTTTTGGTAGTATCGAAGGGCTCGGCTGTGCTCGCCATAAGCATCACACAGGTTACCCATGCCAATGACGGCTAGTACATATTCGTCAATGTAACCCGTGTCGACGGCAATATTAGAAGCGGACACATATTCGTTGAGCGCCGCGGCAAATTCACCGCTTTCCATTAGGCGATCGCTCAAACTGTTTTTCACAGACAAAATAATTTCGGCGTCCTTAGGCAATTCAAGTAATGCTAAGGCGTGACGAAGCTCCTCTATACTGGCGGACGACTGATGCAGTTCTGAACGATACTCTGCACTGATGATGTAGCTAAGTGCTTTTTCTTTTGATGTTGAGGCTATATGTTGTCGGACGTGATTCCAGAAAATGATGGCCTCTTCTCCGGAAACGGAGGTGGCATCCAAACCCGTATCTTTAATCTTACTGAGCAGTACTTCCATGCGACCATTCCTGAGGTTGACTGTCTTCCAGTTGTTCTAATGTGAATGGGAAACTCAAAATGTCTTGGAACATCACTTGAGGTAGCGACCCCGTTAATCCTTTTCTTTCCCAGGGGTATATTTCAATCATCTTAGCCAATACATGGAAGACGTGCAGCGCTGCATCGCCTTTATCGGCAAGAAGCAGCGCTAAGCGTTCGCTACTTAAACGAGAAACGAGATCTTTTTGGTTACAGAGCGAGTGGGCAATCTCGGTACATACATCGAGGTACTTTGAGTCGTTATGTTGGATGACAATGACGGCGTGATTAGAATGCTTCAACTCGGTCTTGAACAGCATGAGTTGTTCCCACCAATAAGTCTCTGAAACTACATTGGAGAGATGTTTCTCTGGGTCGTATTCGTGTTGACCACGAATACGGTTAATGAGTTTACGTGCTCGTTGCTCAAGTTGTCGCTTAGAGGCTCTTGCTTTATCAAGGCCAATGCGCGCCGTTTGTTCTCGAAGCATCTCAACCGTAAATTGGCGATATTTCTTAAATGAGGCTAAAGAAGCTTTAAAATCACCACGCTGCTCTGCGACTAGGGATTGTTGGTAGCAAATCTGTGAAAGTAGCTCACCTTTATCAAATGAAGCAGCAGAGGCTTCAGCAAGAAGCAACAGCTCAGTTGCTTTCTTGGAGTCTTTTCTCAGCAGTTCCAAACGAGCTCGACTAATGAATGAGTGGGCCTTCATCCACACAAGGTTATGCTCCACGGCAAGTTCGAGTGCTTTGGTGGTTGCCGCTTCCGCATCTTCGATTCGTTCAAGCCCGAGCAGTGCCAAGCCGCGAAAATCCCAAACCTCGGCTTGCCAAGTTTTATCGGGATGATCCTGTAGCGCTTCTTCTGCACCATCGAGTACGGTCAGCATATCGATGTATTGGTTAAGTAGATAGAGATCCCATGCCCACAGAATACGGGCTTTGCCTTCTAACCAATGGATACGGGCATTATTAGCGACTTTAACGGCTAGCTCGTGTGTTGAACATGAAAGTTGATATTCGTTGGTAATACGCCAAACATTACCCAGACCAATGAGGCACTCTATCTGGATATCAACTTCATCAACCAGAGCTGATTGTTCTAAGGCATTTATCCAATATTGTTGGGCGGTATAATATTTTGCCTGACCCCAAAGTTGCAGCGCGTGAATATGCAGAATTTCGGGAAGGCAATCATCAGTATCGAGGGTATTTTGAGTGGATAAGGCTTCTTTAATGTATTTTAAACCCACGCGGTAGTCCATTAAACACCAAGCGCAGCGAGATAAAATGATCAAACATTGAATCGCCCCTTCTGGGAAAAAGATCTGCTGTGCTCTCAATAAACACTGCTCCGCGACGATCGACACCTTCTCCGGCTCAGTTTCAATACGGGCTCTAAGCTGTTCTATTTCAATTTCAAGAAGGTATTGGCTTTTATCCAAACGGGCTGTTCCTCAAAAGTAAGAAGCCTAAGTCACCGATTCATTATATGAAGCCAACGTTAAAGCGCACTATTTACTTTCCCAAAAGTGGGTGCATTGGTTATTCATTACCACAATAATTTGCGCTACTTCACAATCCATAATTTAAATATAACCTAAAAATCTAAGAGAGTAGTTCTTTCAACGTCAGTGGATGTTTGGTTAATTCCAAATTTTGGGCGGCGGTGAATCCATGTTTATCTTGGTAGCACAAATTGTGCCAAGCACGAAAAATATCCAGCATTGGTTGTAGGCCGCCAGGGCGAAGTTTGCGCCTCGGTTCGTTGATAAAGCTTTCGAACAACAGTTGGAAGCGTTTTTGATAGAACTCTGTTTGCTTAATCGATGCTTTATCGAGCCAAGCTTCGGGTGTTGGATTGTCTCCTGCCAAATAGCAAACACCTTTGGCAGCCTGTGCCTGATTGGCAATAGCCCAGCGATCTCGCCACCATCCCATGTGAACAATGTCCGTTTTATTCACGGAATGTCCATTTTGCCATTGCGGATCTTCCTCAACGTACATCAAGTCAACATTCTTACGCTTGATTCGCGGCAAACAGACGCTCAATGCGGCAGAACGTAAAACCGGATCTTGAGGCAGATAGATAGAAACTCGCTTATCTTCAAGGCACAAATCCAGCACGTGGAGGAAGTGAGCATAAGAGGTGTAAGGAGGGCGAATCAAGGCGCCTTTAGAAGGGTAATGAAAAGTGGTGAGGTTACCCATGGGGTCTTCAACATTACCGCGGGCTAAAATTGTTTGGTATTTCTGATCAATACGCTCACGCAATAGCGGAGATGCGTCAGGAGTGGATAGATTCGCTTCGGATGAATGTTCACGAGAAACAAAACGCGCGGGCGAGTGATAGGGGTTGTGATCAAGCTCGCCTGCAGGCTCTTCATTGGCGGAATAGTTTACGTGCTGACAGAGTATGTAACCTGTTTTGGCTTCACCTGTTGCAAACCACAATACGCCGTTGTCGCTATGGGGTTGGAGCGGGATGTAATTGCAAGCCAGTTCATATTGGTTTGCATGATTCACCCAACGCGCATCAATCATGGCCAGTTTTCGCCGACAGCGACTGGCAATGTGCTCGACATGATCATAAAACGTTTTTGGGTTGATGGATAATTTACGGCAAATCTCTCGCACCGAATAACTCATGAAGAGTAGGCCGAGTAAGGTTTCTTGAAAAGCGAGTTTTTTGTTGGCTCCTGACCACTTATCAACAAAGGTACTCTGGCAAGCTTTGCAACGGTACCGCTGGCGATCGCCGCTGTAGCCAAAAGCGTGATAGAGGTGTTTGTGTGTATGAACAGATAAACCGAAATTTTGGCAATCATCACTGCGACAAGCGGGCAACCCGTCGCTGTGAAGCTGTCTTAAACGGTGTAATTCGTTTAACACTTCTCGGTTGTTAAGTAAGGGGGGGAAAGCTCCACATTCACGACAAACCATCGTTGGACGCTTCGGGTTTACGCGCTGCAGAACGTACCGTTCGGCTTCACTCAGTCCAAAGTTGTCACACGCCAATGTTTTACAAAAGTTGAGTTGTAAACCATCTGCGTCCTTGGGTAGTTGGTCGTTGGACACAATCGCCCCCTCGGGGTAATTTAAGGCTGTCAATTTGGGTGAGCAGCTGAGGTTTAAAAATTAGATACTAATCGCTGTTTCAAGCGCGACTTTCATCATGTCGTTAAAAGAGGTTTGGCGATCTTCAGAGCTTAATTTCTCACCGCGAATGATGTGGTCAGACACCGTAAGAATCGTCAATGCTTTTGCGCCTAGATCCGCTGCAACGCCATAAATACCGGCCGCTTCCATATCCACACCTAAGATGCCAAGCTTATTCATTTTTTCGAATAAATCACCTTCAGGTGTGTAGAACAGATCAGCGGAAAACACGTTGCCTACTTTCACGGGCACGTTTTGTGCGCGTGCTTGATTGACGGCCGTTTCAAGCAATCCGTAATCCGCAATCGCGGCAAAATCGTGGTTGTTAAAACGGATGCGGTTAACTTTGGAATCGGTTGAAGCACCCATACCAATAACGATATCCATTAGATTGACATCGTCACGAACTGCGCCACAGCTACCAATACGGATGATATTTTTTACACCGTATTCTGAAATCAACTCGTGAACATAAATCGAGCATGATGGAATGCCCATACCGTGGCCCATAACGGATACTTTTTTACCTTTATAAGTACCGGTATAACCGAACATACTGCGAACATCACAAACCTGTTTAGCATCATCTAAAAAAGTTTCAGCAATGTATTTTGCACGTAATGGATCGCCTGGCATTAGAACGGTTTCAGCGAAATCACCAACTTGCGCATTAATGTGTGGGGTTGCCATCGTTGTTACTCCAAAGTTTTCGAGTCAGCGATTTATCCGCAATAAGTGGATTAAATTACTAATTCTGTTGAATCTGATGTGTTTTGTTGAGGCAATATTAGCTAGACCTGACACTGTTCCTTGAGAGATTAGTCACAGAATTAAGGTTAATACCCTTTTTTGAGCTCATTGATAACTAAAAGTGTTGAAAGTGGTAAGGCAATCGATTTGGGTAAACGTTTACCTTTTATGTGTACATAAATATATTTTGTATAAGGTGGTTGGAGTGTGCTATACATTATACAACAAATATTTTTGTATATGAGGCGGCGATGAGTAATCCAGAAATTCGTATCGGGATCAGTGCATGTGTGCTGGGAGAGCAAGTCCGTTTTGATTCTGGCCACAAAGCGAGTGACTTTGTGACCAAAGAGTTGACGAATTATTTCTCTTTCATACCCGTTTGCCCAGAGGTTGCGATTGGCTTAACCGTGCCAAGGCCTACCATTCGCCTGATCTCTCACGAAGAGCGTTTAGCGCTGGTTGAAACTAAAGATGAAACCAAAGATTACACGCAAGCCATGTTCGATTTCTCAGAACGAAAAGTTGATGAGCTCGAATTGATGAAATTGTGTGGTTATATCGTTTGTGCGAAATCCCCGACATGTGGCATGGAAAGAGTCAAAGTCTATAAGCATCAGCGAGCAGACAAAGAGGGTGTTGGGCTTTATACCGCCACTTTGATGCGTAAAATGCCGTGGTTGCCTGTAGAGGAAGATGGCCGTTTGCATGATCCTGTGCTTCGCGAAAACTTCATTACGCGTGTCTACTGTTTACATGATTTTTATCAATCGATAGGTGACAACCCGACACCGGGCAAAGTGGTGGCTTTTCATTCACGCTACAAATTGACGTTAATGGCGCATCACCCGCAAGCGTATCGAGAACTCGGCCGTTTGGTGGCTGAAGTCAAGCAGCATCCGCCACAGTATTTTATTGAGCATTATCGCCAAGGGCTAATGGATGCGCTTAAACACAGAGCGAGCCGTAAAAATAACACCAATGTTTTGATGCACATTCAGGGTTATTTCAAACGAGCCTTAAACAAAGAGCAGAAAGTAGAGTTAGCGCAATTGATTGATGACTATCGAACTGGCGAGCTTCCTTTACTTGCGCCTATTACGTTGCTCAAACATTACATAAAAATGTATCCCGATGCTTATCTGCAGCAACAGCACTATTTATCGCCTTATCCACAAACGCTAAGGTTACGTTATGGACTATGAGAACCCACTGACTAAAAACATGATGACTGAAAAATTATACGCTATTCGAGACGTTGCCGAGATGACTGGAGTAAAGCCCGTTACCTTGCGTGCATGGCAGCGCCGCTATCACCTTGTTCAGCCACAGCGCACGGAAAAAGGGCATCGCCTTTATTCACAAGAGGATATTGCGACGATTCGTATTATTCAAGGCTGGCTGGCGAAAGGGGTTTCGATTGGCAAAGTGAGTGCATTGCTTAGTGGCAGTGAAAGCATCATCGATACTTTGGCAAATCATGGTTCAGAGCTTTTAGAGCAAGAACAATTGCTGCAAGCTTTAGTGGATCTCAATAAAGGCAAAGCGGAATCAACCATTGCTACAGTATTGAAAGAGTATCCGTTAGAGATTGTTGAGCAGCAGTTTGTCTTTCCTGTCATCGACACGTTAGAGCGGGTTAAAGGACCGCTGCGCAGTTTGCAAAAAGGGCTTTTTCAGGCACTGATGATAAGCAAGTTGAGCTCGATCATTGAAGCGGAAAACAAAGCGGCAACTAAAGGAAAATGTCTTTGCGTTAATCTTGATCCAACATCGAGCATACTGGCTTGGTTATGGTTCGTGGGAAAGGTGGAAGCTGGGTATAACCTCACTATCTTAGATGGTGTCGAAGATCTTACCGCTCTTGTTGATCATGATGCTTTAGCAAACTACCAACAGGTTGCGCTGTTTGCCAATCGAGCGTTAACCGAGCAGCAAGTTCAAGCGTTACGGAAATTGCGTATCTCACTGGGAGATAAGCTTTCGTTGTCAGATGTGGTTGCTCGTCTGCACCATTCGTTAGATTAATCAGTAAGGATGTACAGTGAAATTACTCTGGCTGCGCCGAGATTTACGATCCGTTGATAATACGGCATTACATGCCGCCATTGATGGTGAAGAACCTGTTGTTGCCGTATTCATTGCAACGCCAGCACAGTGGCAAAAACACCATCTTGCTCCGATGCAGGCGGATCTTATTTATCGGCGTTTATTTGAGCTGCAACGTGAACTGCAAGCACTCAATATTGCTCTATTGTATGAGGAAGTCGATGATTACGCTGATGCTGCGCAGCAGATTGCCACTATGGCTAAGCAGCTTAATGCCAGCGCAGTGTTGGTTAATCGCGAGTATGAAACCAATGAGTTGCAGCGTGATGAGATGGCGAGCCAGTTTTGCCTAGAGCGCCAGATCGAGTGGCGAGCATACGACGATAAGTGCATTATTGCCCCCGGTTTGGTCAAAAACAAGCAAGGTGATTATTTCAAAGTCTTTACCCCTTTTAAACGGGCGTGGTTGTCACAAGCGGCTCTTCCTCAAATTTTACCAACGCCTATTTCTGCACATTATAAACGCATAAAGGATCTTGAGCCGTTGCTGTGGAGCGAACACCGCTCGTTCAGCTATCCACGCATCAGCAGTGATCATTGGGTGGTCGAGTTCGATGCAATTCGCGCTAAATTACGCCAGTTTTGCCGTGATAAGGTACAGAATTACCACCAGCAGCGTGATTTTCCCGCGTTGGATTCGACCAGCGCACTGTCACCTTATCTCGCAATAGGGGCGCTTTCTGCGCGTCAATGTATGGCGCGTCTATACGCTGAATCGCAACATATTGGGTTGTCTGAAGGGGCGCAAACTTGGCTGAGCGAAATTATTTGGCGTGAATTCTATCAGCATCTGATCGGGTTTCGTCCTGATCTCTGTAAGGGAAAAGATTTTGCACCTTGGGGGAAACACGTATCTTGGTGGGAGAATTCAACGGCCTTTGAACGTTGGCAGCAGGGTCAAACCGGGTTCCCTATTGTCGATGCGGCGATGCGCCAACTGAACAAAACGGGGTGGATGCATAACCGATTAAGGATGGTGGTGGCCAGTTTTCTAACCAAAGATCTGCATATCGATTGGCGACTTGGTGAACAATATTTTATGCAAACATTAGTGGATGGCGATTATGCATCGAACAATGGCGGTTGGCAGTGGTGCGCCTCAACAGGGTGTGATGGGCAACCTTATTTTCGAATTTTTAACCCTACCAGCCAAGGGGAACGTTTTGATCCGAAAGGTGATTTTATTCGTCAGTGGGTACCTGAATTGGCTTCGTTGCCAGATAAGTACATCCACACGCCTTGGAAATTCCCTGTCGTTAATTCCTTGTCATATCCCGCGCCAATGGTTGATCATAAAGTAGAAAGAGAGATAACCTTACAGCTCTATAAAGACGCCAAGGATACCTGATCACCATGCTACGCAAGCTACTCTCTTTGTGTTGCTGCTGGGGGGCGCTCAGTGTGAACGCGTTTGCCGCGACTTATGATTTTCCTGCCGAAGGCAGTAGCATGGTTGGCCGAACTCAATATCACGTGATTGAGCAGGGCGAAACCTTAGCGCAAATTGCAAAACAGTACGATGTTGGGTTTTTATCTTTGATGGCGGCTAACAAAGGAATTGACCCATTTTTGCCGCAGCAAGAGTTTGTGCTAACCATTCCGTCACAAATTATTTTACCGCGCGTGGCTTACGAAGGCATCGTCATCAACTTAGCGGAACTGCGGCTCTATTACTTTGAGCCTGAAAAACGCAAAGTGCATATTTTCCCCGTCGGCATTGGCCGTATTGGTCGTGACACGCCCGAAATGGAAACCACTATCAGCCAAAAACGGCCGAACCCAACTTGGACACCTCCTCAATCTATCCGCACTGAATATAAAGCGAAAGGTATTGAACTGCCTGCGGTTGTGCCTGCTGGGCCAGATAACCCGCTTGGTGAATACGCGCTTCGTCTCGCTTATGGTGCGGGTGATTATTTGATCCACGGTACCAACAAAGATTTTGGTATTGGTATGAGAGTCAGCTCTGGTTGTATTCGTATGGATCCCAAGGATATTGAATGGCTGTTTAAGCAGGTTCAGCGTGGCGAGAAAGTGAAAGTGATTGATGAGCCGATAAAATTAGCCTTAGAGCCAGATCGAAGCGTATTTCTTGAAGCTCATGAACCTTTGACGCGCAGTAACGGCAGTAAAAAAGAGTTGCAGGTACCGCAAGAACTTCGCTGGTGGTTGGATGAATTTAACAAATCAGATGCGAAAGCGAGAGCGGTGATCTTGGCGCAAAATGGTGTGCCTGTCGAAGTTGTGGCTGCAGATTTTTCAACCTCATTGGAGTAATTAAAGAAGTTGATGAGTTCATTAATGGTGAACCATGTAATAGCAGCAATAAAAAAGGCTTGAATTAACAAGCCTTTTAAGCAATTTCAGCTATGGAATATAACGAAATTATTTCGTGTATGACTGAGCAATATTATCGATACGCTCGTTTGCACGAGCCGCTTCTTCTTGCGCAGCGGCAGCGGCATCAGCCGCTTGGCTTACTTTAGACGAAAGTGTCGATTGCTCGCTCTTAAGTGCAGAAATTTGATCACTGAGTTGGCTAACTTGGTTGCTTAGCTGATCCATTTTCGTCATTGCTGCGTCATCAGGGCCTGATGCGCAACCAGCAAGTAGAAGTACAGAAGAGGCTGCAGCTGCAATTAACATCTTATTCATTATTGAACTCCTTGTTTGTAAGATTATTATCAATGACGCCCTATTATACTTTTCCTACTTGAAGCTACAGCGGTGCTGTTTACCTGCAACGTCAAGTTGTTTGGGTATACACTTGTTTGGAAATCATCATATAGTGACGAACTCAATTGTAGACACTATTCTAGCGTTCACCCAGTAGCCGAACGTCAAAATAATCCAAGAATTTCAATTTATGCTCATTTACTCCGCTATGTCTCATCGTTAAGAGACGTATTTTCTATCTTCTTATGCCTTGAAAAAGTGTGCGTGCTGATTATTTTTATGTGATCTCTATCTATCTAAGCGCCTTTCGGGCTATCATATTGCGTTTTCATTTTGACCTCTTGCCCTATTTATTGTGGCAACTTTACAAATTTTTGGAGAATCCTTTGCAGTTTAAAGATTTAGGCTTAGACAATCGCTTATTGAAGACCCTCAAACACTATGACTTCAAACAAGCGACAGAGATCCAACAACAAGCGGTTCCCGTGGCGATTGCAGGTAAAGATTTGTTGGCATCCTCTAAGACTGGTTCGGGTAAAACATTAGCGTTTGTTTTGCCAATGCTGCATAAGTCTCTCAAAACTAAAGCGTTATCAGCAAAAGACCCTAGAGCTCTGATTCTTGCTCCGACACGTGAGTTGGCCAAACAAGTGTACGGTGAGCTGCGTACGATGCTCAGTGGGTTGAGCTACGAAGCAACGCTGATTGTGGGTGGGGAAAACTTTAACGACCAAGTAAAAGCACTGCGCCGTTTCCCCCGTTTTATTGTAGCGACTCCTGGTCGTTTAGCGGATCACTTAGAGCATCGCTCGTTGCGTCTTGATGGTTTAGATACGTTGATCCTTGATGAAGCTGACCGTATGCTGGACTTAGGTTTTGCTCCGGAACTACGCCGTATTCATCATGCAGCGAACCACCGTCGTCGCCAAACACTGATGTTTTCCGCAACGCTTGATCACGGCCAAGTGAATGACTTTGGTACCGAGTTGCTTAAAGATCCAAAACGCATTTCGATTGGTGTTGTCAACGAAGAGCATAAAGACATCACCCAAAAATTCTACCTCTGTGATCATCTCGATCACAAAGAAGCCTTACTCGAACGCGTGCTGCAAGAAGCCGAATATCGACAAGTGATCATTTTTACCGCAACCCGTTCTGATACTGAGCGTTTAACGCTTAAACTCAACGAGCAGAAACTGAAAGCCGTTGCGTTGAGTGGTAACTTAAATCAAAACCAACGCAACACCATCATGAGCCAGTTTGAGCGCGCTGTATTTAAAATTTTGGTCACGACGGATGTGGCTTCACGTGGCCTTGATATTGCAAACGTGACGCACGTGATTAACTTTGATATGCCCAAACATACGGAAGAGTATGTGCACCGTGTTGGTCGTACAGGCCGTGCGGGTAATAAAGGTGATGCAATCTCGCTGGTTGGCCCAAAAGATTGGGACAGCTTCAAGCGCGTGGAAGCCTTTTTGCAGCAAGATATCGAGTTCTCTCAATTTGATGATCTGAAAGGTAAATTTACCGGACTAAAACCACGTGTTCCGGCCTTTAAGAAAAACGCAGCCGCTAAGACTAAAAGTACTAAGCCCAAGGCGAACACCGCCAATAAGAAGCCCGTTAAACGCGATAAAACCTTTTATCAGAATGTGGCAGTGGGTGATGCGGTATTTGTGCCGAAAAAGAGAGTTGCACCTAAAGTTGATGATGAGTAACAGCGAGCGTCTTGTCAGCGTGACCTTTCGGTCAATCGAATCTGCTGACGGACTCAATGCCAGTATTTGCTGAGACAACCTCACCCTAATTATAAAAACACCGCCAAATAGGCGGTGTTTTTATATACACGCAAACGTTCACCCTTATAAATCCCATAATTTCTCTATTTTATATAAAAATGATAATTGATCTCATTATCGTTTAGTGGCAAGCTGCGCCTCATTATAATAATTGGCTATGTTTTCACTGATCATAATGAAATTACTCAATATCATTGCTTTTGTTGTTGGTTTGTCTTGTTTTCATTCATCTTATGGTGAGTCACTGCAGTGGCTGGAAGATGGCTCGCGTAGCCAGCCTAAGGTTCGAGCACACCTTGAAGATCACAATAAAAAAACACAACAGTGGCTCAATCAAGCCACACCACTTTCTAATGCACTAGTCAAAACATGGTCAGAGAGTAAGAGCGTAAAAGCACCGACACCTTGGCTCATCCAGTACCAAAATTACTATCATGATCAAGTAATTAAGGGTGAACGTTTTGTTGTTAAAAAGACCGCAGAAGGCAGCCCAATTGAGCGATTGGTCAATATCAGTGTAAGACAGCAGCAATCAGATTATTACCAGTTAGCCAATTGGGCGGTGGCAAAAGGGGACCGCTTTATTGCATTAAGCGAAGATTTGACTGGGGAAGAGCACTACACGCTGACGCTGCTGGATCGTGTATCGAAGCAGGAAATCGTGCTTAGCCAATCTGCAACAACTCAAGCTATTTGGTCTGAAAATGGCCAATACCTCTATTTTTTGGCGGCAGAAGAAAGCCGTTCTTCTAGCTTATTGCAGCGCTATGATGTGCTGAGCAAGCAGACAAAAAACCTATGGGAGTGGATTGATCCGCAGTGGATCGTGTCTCTCTATTTGGCAGCGGATCCGCATTTTGCCCTCGTGCAAGTCAACAACGAAAACAGCAGTGAACAACGTATTTTAGAGACCAACACCTCTCACTTAAGCCTTCCGCTTCGTGCCGCACAGCCGGGTATTGAATACTACGCAGACGTTGCTAATGGCTGGCTCTACATCAATAGTAACCTCAACGGCAAGTTTGCACTCTACCGTCGATTACTGAGCATGAATGAAAACCCTTGGCAGCTTTTTTATGCGCCAGATGATCATTCCACGCTGGATAATTTCTATTTATATCAAGCTGGCATTGTGGTTAAAACCAACCAAGCACAGCATTCTCAACTGGCCATTATAGATCAGCATGGAAAGTTGAGAGCATCACAGCCTTTGGCAACAGAAAGTGAGGTCGCTTGGGTCTCTCGTAACGGTGATTGGCAAAGCAATAAACTGCGCGTGCGTTCAATGTCGATGGTTTCTGCAGGAGTTTGGCGTGAGTTTGATGTGGCAAGCTTACAATGGAAGCGACTGGGTCAAGACCACTATCCTGCTTATTTACCGGAACAGTATGAGTCACAACAGATTGTGGTGGATGTTGATGGCGTGGCTATTCCTGTCACTTTGGCGTACCGAAAAGACACCTTGAGCGCACAGTCCAGCGTCTTTCTTTATGGCTACGGCGCGTATGGCGTCACTATGCGTCCGTATTTTATGCCACAAGTGATCAGTTTATTGGATCAAGGCGTAATTTATGCGATTGCTCATGTGCGCGGTGGTGGTTATCACGGTGAATCATGGCACCGCGCTGGGTCTGGCATTCTGAAAAAAATAGGCATCTCAGATTTCCTGAACGTCGCCTCTTCATTGCAGCATTTTAATAACGGCCAACGCGCTATTTATGCGATTGGCGGCAGCGCTGGTGGAACCTTAGTTGCGGCCGCGGTTAATCAAAACCCAGCACTTTTTGCTGGAGTGGTGCTGCAAGTGCCTTTTGTGGATGTGCTTAGAAGCATGTCCACAGAAGACTCCTCTTCACTCTCGGTGCAGCAGCGAGAAGAGTGGGGAGATCCTAGCCAGCCATTGCAACGCTCAGCAATTGAAGCTTATGACCCACTACTCAATATTCAAGCCAAACCTTATCCGCCAACCCTCGTCCGTGTCGGGTGGTTTGATAACCGTGTCCCTTATTGGGAAGGCGCGAAATACATAGAAAAAATGTCGATGATGAGTACGGGTAGCGGGCCTTACTTGTTATGGACGGACTTCAATAGCGGGCACAGTAGCGATTCACGTAAGGCACTACAGCAACAGGCCGTGGAATACGCCTTTCTTCTTACCATAGATAAAAACAAAAAAGCGGAGCAGTAAATGAAGCTTTCTCCAATCACCGCAGCGGTGCTTAGCGTGCTTGCGGTAGGGTCAGTGCATGCCGAATTCAGCCTAACCAAGCTTGAAGAAGTGGTGGTGAGTGCCAATAAAGTAGAACAGCCGCTGTCAAAAGTCGCCGGCTCAATATCAGCGATTGACGGTGAAACCATTGAAAAACAAGGCGCGACAGAACTGTATGATGTATTGAGTCATGAACCCGGAATCAGTGTTACGGGTGGCGCTGGTCGGCCACAAAACATCACGATTCGAGGGATGACGGGCAACCGCATTGCGATCATTCAAGATGGCGTCGCCGCATCGGACGGCTATGGTGCCAATGACATTAACGACAAAGTAGGCCGCAATACTTTCGCCTTAGACAACATAAAAAGCATTGAGGTTGTGAAAGGGGCAGGGTCTACCATTCATGGTTCAGGCGCGATCGGCGGCGTTGTGGTTGTCACCACAAAATCGCCGGCGGATTATTTGCAAGGACGTGATTTCTATATTGATGCCTCTGGCTCCTACACAGGGATCAGCAATCAATATAAGAGCAGTAGCACGCTAGCGGTGCGCAATGGAAATGGTGAAAGCTTGGTGACCATTTCATATTGGCAAGGCGAAGAGACTCGCAACTTTAACCAAGATCTCTATAACCGAGATATTGAAGGATTCAGTGCATCGTTAGCCCACGATCACATGGTCAATGATTCGCTGTTACTCAGTGCAAAATTTAACGCCTATAAAGATGAAAACATCCGCAAAGAAGGCATTGCTTCCATTCAACGCGATGACAAATGGGAAAGCAAAGAATTTTTTGAACAGGAACAGCACCAAACCTTATCGGCATCATTGGGGGTGCAATTAGATACCCTTTCTTTCTGGGCAGACCATGTGGACGCCAAGCTTTACTGGCGTGATAGTCAAAGTGATACTCAAACCAATCGCTTATTGACCAAAGAACATGCCTTTTTCGACACCCTTGAATTTCGTCGTGAGAGACGCGATGAAAGTTTTTCTGATCAGTTGATAGGGCTATCGGTTGATTTAGAAAAAGCAGCACGAGTCCACAACATCGAACACCAATTTATTTACGGTGCAGTGCTTAATACCAATCGTTATGAACGCCCTCGTCACGTGGATACCAAGGATTCCAGTGGGGAAACCTACGAAAATATTATTCCGTTTGCACCAGCGAAGGCCTATGGTTTTGGCGTCTATTTGCAAGATAGATTCAGCCTCAACCAGTGGACATTTAGCGCTGGTTTACGTTTTGATTTGAATAACCTTACTCCTCAGTCAGAGCAACCTATTGCTGGTTTTGCTGTTAGTGAAATTCAAACCAGTGAATGGTCACCGAGCGCATCTGTGGCTTACCAGTGGACGCCATCATTCAACAGTTACCTCAGTTACAACCACGGCTACCGCGCTCCGACCTATGACAAAGCCTACGGTGCGGCAGACCACAGCTTTGTTCCACTGACGCCGTTTTTTATCGCGCCGAACATGAATTTACAGGCTGAAACCAGTGATAGTTTTGAGTTGGGTTCAAAATACGATAATGGCCAATCTCAAGCTTATGTCGCGGTTTTTTACTCTCTCTTTGACAATTTCATGGACACCAAAGACGTGGGATTTGATAGCGATAGAGGCGCTTGGATCAAGCAGTACCAAAATATTAATGGCGTCGAAACGTATGGTGTGGAGTTCACCTTCGCCCATCAACTGAATCAACATTGGTCAACCACGTTCAAAGCGGGTTATGTGGATGGCAAAGATGATCAAGATGAATACGTCCGTACCATCACGCCGTGGGAAGGAAATGGACAACTAAATTACCAGCAGCAAGATTGGGATGCCTACGCACGTTGGAACTGGGCGAGCTCGATGGATCGAGCACCAGCATGCTCTGATGATATCGGCCGTAAAGCGCAATGCGCGCAAACGTCGGCATGGTCTACGGTCGATCTTGGCGTGAGTTATCAAGTGATGCGTGACCTTGATGTGAGTCTCAACATCATGAACCTATTCGACCGTGAATACGTTCGTTATCAAGACGTCGCGGGTGTAAGTCAAAGTCAAACTCTCTATTCCACTGAGCCCGGGCGTTACTTTACCGCTACGGCTAAATACGTGTTTTAGGAGCTAGAGATGAAAAAAATTATCGTTCTGAGCACCTTGCTATGCTTGAGCCATTCCGCCTTTGCGGGGGAGTGGGACTATCCACTGGCGAAAACGACCATTGCAACGAAAGAGTCGGCTGAGCTGTATTTGAGCTCGCTTTATCCTGATGTTGGGACACTGAAGTTTCGTTATCAAACCGAGAGTTTACTGGGAAATCATTACAACTTTGATGTATGGCAGAACGGCCAATACCAACCGCAAAAAGCGTTAGTGC
The DNA here is from genome assembly GCF_963888445.1 of Vibrio sp. B1-2. Taxonomy (NCBI): domain Bacteria; kingdom Pseudomonadati; phylum Pseudomonadota; class Gammaproteobacteria; order Vibrionales; family Vibrionaceae; genus Vibrio; species Vibrio sp. B1-2. The sequence goes on along the minus strand of NZ_CAWPJH010000012.1, from coordinate 11,053 downwards.
TCTCGACCGATCAGTCTGGCGTAGTGACGCGCGTGTTCAAAAGTTTGCACAATACAGTCGAGCGAGATGGCGTTGCATTGGTAGCGGCAGAGCTCGAATCGCCCCGCCGATTGATGGCGAATGAACCGCCTTCGCTCTCATCAGGAGATGTGCAGAGCATCAATGTGCGACTTTTTGACCCCGATTTAAGAACCATGGATCAATTTCCTGCGCCAGATTCGGCGTGGAATGACCTTGCTGATTACCCAAATCAGCCGCACTACCAAAGTGTGAATGTCGAGATGTTGCAAAGTGCAGGTAAATATTACTTAGCCAATGAACGAGTACGACAAGTTGATGCCACCGCCATACAGCAACAAGATGATGCCAAGCAGTGGGTTGATAGCGGTGTTGGCTTACTTAGCGCTGAAGACGTGGCGCAATGGAACTCAGATGCTGAAATTCTCTCCATGGAAATGCTTGATGATCGCTTTGTACAGCTGATGGCTTTTTACCATCTTGATCAATCGATTGATTATACCAAACAGCTCGGTTTTTCCTTGTTTAGTGAACCTGTGAGGTTTGATGCGAGAGGTTTATCTAGCAACAACTCTTCTTATTATGTTGGCCCGAAAGCGGTGTTGTTTGGTGTTGGGGGCTCGCCCGATGCATTAGATGCCGACGTGGTTACCCATGAACTTGGGCATGGAATTCATTATCAAATCGTTCCCGATTGGGCTTATGGACATTCGGGCGCGATTGGTGAAGGCTTTGGTGACTATTGGGCGGGTTCGCACAGTTTTCGCCGCCAGTATGCACAAGGAAAAGCGTTCGAAATTGACACCGTGTTTAATTGGGATGGCTATTTTGGTACTCGTATTTCGACACGCAGTTTGTGGAATCAGCGGGCAAAATATTTTGCATCCGCAGAGTATCGAGCGCATGAAAGTGTAGCAGGTGAGTTGGGTGATGAATTGTGGTCTACCCCTTTATTTCAAGCGCTGAAACAGGCCGTGAATGAGTACGGTCAAGAAGCGTTTGCTGAATTTGACCGTATTGTTCTTGAATCAATGTACGGCTTAGGTCGTGGTCTAAAAATGCATGATTTGAGTGAAAGCATGCTGTATACCGCCAAACAGCTGTACCCGCATCGCGCTTATGATGCGATGCTATTACAGCAATTTAAGCAACATAACTTAGTCCAAGAACCCTTCAAATTCCTGTTGGAACGTCGATTTGTGATGCCAACGGATCCGCTGAACGTGCACATTCAGGCCACGGATCGCCAAGCAAGTTTACAAACGGTAGCCACTTTGCAAGGTGAAACCGTTACTTTCGCTAGCGAAAAATTCCAGCAGCAGCAATGGAGCATCGCGCTGCCAACCACGTACACCTGCGGCGTCAAACAGACTCTACAACTTGAATCGAGTTATCAATATCAACCGTACCTTGTGATGCAATCTGACAAGCAAACTTTATCGTTTATCGTGGGTAAGCCACAGCTTGCAACGCCGCCAGTGGCCATAAATTCAGTATTGAAAGACGCCAGTATTGACGGTGCAGACACGGTTACGTCCGGATTTAAGAGCTATGGCTTGACGATCGATGTTGGCAACGTATTGATTGATGAAGATTTTGTGGTTCGCCTGCAGTTATCGCACCCAGAGCTACAAGAGCTGCGCGTTACCTTAATTTCACCCGCAGGGACACGCGTCGAATTACTCAACCAAGCACCATCGGCCATCAATGGTTTTGATGACTATTGGGTGCTGGCACATGATGCCATATTGGGCTCTTTACAAGGCGAAGCCCTAAGCGGTTACTGGCGTTTGGAAGTGGTTGACTACAGCCCGGGAAATTCCGGCACCTTGATTGAATGGGGGATAGGCCGCCTAGCGGGCTATCAATGCCCTCAACCTGTGACCAACGCACTTTCACCTGAAACAGGTGGCGGTTCGACTTCACTGCTCTTATTACTTCCTCTCGCGGCATTCGCTATAAGACGACGTAATTTGTTGGCTATTTTTTCACTTAAACTGAAGAACACATAACTATGCACTTAAGACTTTCAACACTTTCGCTGGCACTTTTACTGGCTGGTTGTGGTGGCGGTGAAAGTGGAGATGTAGCCAATACATCTTTACCCAGCCATAAAATTAGCGGGCAAATTCAAGCGCAAAACGTCGCACTTGATGCCACTGTCTGCATTGATTCTAACCAAAACTTTGCCTGTGATGTGGGCGAAATCAGCACGCAAGCCGATAGCCAAGGGCGCTACACCCTCACGAGTGACAGCACTCAAATCTACCGTTTTCCTATTGTGGCTGACGTTTCTACTGGCATTAGTGTCATGACGAGAAGTCGCCAAACCAGCCAATCATCGATCCTGATTGCGCCGGCGCTGGGCAAAAGCAGCGGCAACATCCTCAACGGTGTGAGTTCTATTTTTGCCGGCATTATGCTGGATGGAAATACGGAGAAAGAAGCGAATCGCTTGCTTGCCGAGCAGCTTTTGCAATTAGGCGTTGAAGTGAATGGTGATATTTCACAAAACTTTAGCCACACAGCATTGGCAATATTGGATGCCAATGCTGTCGTGTTGCTCCAAAAAGCGAAAGCAAGTGAACGAATTGATTTGCTGGCAACGCTTGGGCAAACCATGGCAAAAAATACACCACTGATTGCCTCTGAGATCGTTTCTGGCGAAAAGATGACCGAATATGCTAATACATTGATGACGCAAGTATCGGAAGAGCGACCTCTGCAAGACACGGGCATTATTCAGTTCTATTCCGATCAAGGCGCACAAGCGCGGGCTGATGCTGATTATCCCGGTCAAGATGCTGAATATGGCCTAGATATTACCGCCAAAAATGGCGTGACGGGTAAGAGCTTTGCGTTCATCAAATTAGATGCGGCTGGCAATGAACTTGAGGCAGAAGCAAGCGATTGGTCATGCGTTAAAGATGTTTACAGTGGACTTATTTGGGAAGTGAAGTCAGAAGATGACGCGTCTTTGAACTATAAAGAGCGGTTGTTTGCATTAGAAATTGCCGACAAGTTTATTCCTTTTACAAAAGATGTGACGGCTGCTTCCTGTCTGGCGGCAGGTGATACTATTTGCACTACGCAAGATTACGTCAATCGCATTAATCAAGATAAATTGTGTGGGTTACAAACGTGGCGTTTACCAACCAACAGCGAGCAATACATGATGCTTGATTTCGGTGAATTGGGTGACGATGCAGTTGGTTTCAACCAGCACTATTTCCCGCATCAGCCGCAGAACACCGAATTTTTTGATGGGCATACGTGGACTTCTGGCATTGCTTATCTCAATACCTCTCAATTTCAAAGCGATGGTTCGATGCAATATCTTTACACGGCGCTGTCTGGTGCAACCAAAGGGGAACGTAGCCCAATTGAACTCTACTCCAGCAGTACGGCGGCGGACAATGACCCGTCTTATGTCTCGCCGATTCGAGTTGTTGCAACCAAGGAGAACAACCAATGAAATCTCATTTAATCGCGGCTTCTTGCTTGATCTTTTCTGCTGTCGGCGTCGCCCAAGAGTGTTCTCCTGATATGACGAAAAGCGCACCCAACACGCGCTATGTCTACAGCGAGCAGGGGACGATCAAAGATAAGCTCACTGGCTTAACGTGGATGCGTTGCCAAGTTGGTAAAACATGGAACGCCGCTACGGAGCAGTGTGATGGCGAAGCGACCGGGTTTCGTTGGCAAAGTGCTTTGCAAGAAGTGGCGGCTATCAACCATCCTCAAAGCCGACACGCATTGCACCAATTTGCCAGCCAAGCCGAATGGCGATTGCCGAATATTAAAGAGTTAGTGTCATTGACTGAAATGGCGTGTTTTGGCCCAGCGATGAATAGCAGAGCATTTGCCCAAGGCTTTAAGTATGAAACAGGCAATATCTTGTCGTATTTATGGAGCCAATCACCCCATTTAGCGAGTGGTCAGGTGTGGTCTTTTGATTCCGTCAATGGCGAAATTTACCACTACGCACCGAATTTTGAATTTGGTGTTTTGCTGGTGGCTGAAGAATAAGTGTTATGAAATGACGCCACTTACGCTGTCAGGTAAACGATCAGTCATGTCATGTTGGCATGACTGATTCTCTAACCAGAGTGTTCAAAAAATTAGCTGGTTTTATCATGGGTGATCAATCTGTCGACATGGATAGATGTCATGAGTGATCAAAACCCAAGAAGTACCATTGTCATCATTGATGACATTTCTGCTGGTCATTGAGCAACGAAGTGATTGGTGTTCCATGATCGGGTAGTTGCGCGCCGAAGAAAGCACAGACCGTCGCACCGACATCAGACAGTGTTGTGCGCAGCCCAATAGATATAGCTTGTTTACCCTTTTGATAACACAGTAGTGGTACTTGTTCACGGGTATGTTTAGTGTGACCGATGAATGGGTCGTTACCGTGATCGGCCATGACGATTAATACGTCCTTTTCATTCATGTTCGTAATAACGTCTTTTAAGCCTTCGTCGGCTTTCTCCAAAACGGTCCAGTATTGTTTAGGATCTTGTTGGTGACCTGCAAGATCGGTTTCTTGAATGTTGGCGCAGAAAAACCCCTCCTTTTCGATACACAAATCACGAATAAGAAAACGAAATATTTGGTTTGTATCAACGAGCGAGGTGTACGAACAACCATGCGGATTTTGTACGATATCGGCCACTTTACCATAAAGCCAAGTTTGGATATTACGCTGATGTAAGTACCAAGGAACTTGGGTTTTTGCATCCACGCCATAGCCTAAGTGTGCCACCTGAAATCCCTCACTGTATACCCCGCTACTGGGTGCATTAATGCCGATATACTTTTGCCCATTAGTCGGGTTTTGTTTCACTTCAACAGCACTTAAGATTTGATCCATAGTGATACCGCACCCAGAGCCGCCAAATGCAATATTGCGACTCACGGAGTTGGCTTTACGCACCACGGCGGCTATTGCCAGCAAGGATTCAAATGTCACTCGGTTAAAGTTACAAGTTAAGTTATAAACTTGCCCCAAATCCGCTTCAAGATTGTCACCAATCACCACCCCTTCATTGACGATCAACAGTGATACTTGTTGTATTGTGTGGCGATTGACGCGATAGCCTTGTGCGAGCAAAGCCGATTCAATATCGGGCAATGCTACTTGAAATGGTTGGATAAGAGGGGCAGTTGGACGAGTGCCCATAATTTCTTGGTGCCCCATAAAGGTGTCGCCCCCCTCGTGAGCTAAGTTTGCACGCCCGGTATTTGCCTGCGGGTTTATCTCCATGACGGATTGTGGGCTGGCAATAATATTTTGCAATCCCAATCTTTCTAAGGTAGGCAAGCGTTTCAACGCAAAATGAGCAAGTAACTTACCCGCGGTATTCGCACCACAGTCTTGTGGCCTAACCAGCGGTACATCCGCCATTTCACCGACACCAAAGCCATCAAGTACAACAACGATAAATTTTGCCATATTAAACCTCATTACCTAAAGAATCATATAGGCCGATTAACTTGGGATTAGGCGTGGAAACGCCCTGCACTAATGCCACATCACTACGGGTTACAAAAACTTGTGTTCGATACGCCATCACAACCGGAGAACCGATAGGATGAAGACCGGGGATGCGTAAGTGGTAGTCGATGCTGTCCGTATCATCATTGAATACAGAGACCCGTTCACAGCTGTCACCGCTATAAACTCGAGCGTTTTCCAACTGCCCGCGCCGATAGTACCCTCCGCCGAAGCAATAACTGTCGTTAGCGAACTGGTGGGAGATCTCGCTTAAATAAAGTAATGCGATTGATTCTGCTTGGGGCTGCGTAGCATTAGCGGGTGTGGTGCCAGTGAATGCATGACCGGGTTCTCCATGGGTGCAGCCATATTGAGCCAGCAATGGTAGGGTCTCTATACTGGTGGAAGAGGGCGCATTGACTTGCTCACATTCGATGCCTAAATTGGCTAAAGCTTGCTTAGCATCAATAAGCGTTGTGAGGTTCGGTGTTGGCTCTGTTTTCCCTAATGTTTCATCGTATAAAAAACAAGGAAAATGTGTCACACCTGCGATGTAAACTCCGGGCATGTTTTGAATCGCGCGCACGACGTCGGCAGCTTGCTCCAACGGAAATCCCGCTTCTTGATTGACGTACAGCTTGTCGCGACTGTGGAAAAACTTTAATAACAAACCTTGTTGCCGCTTGGAGGCTATGGCCGCATCCGATATTTGTTGCGCTTTTTCAAGGCTATAAATGGTCATTACTTGTGGTTTGATCTGAGCAACCAAAGACCGAATCATATTGCTAGGTGGTTGAACTAAGTGCCCAACGTTAGCAATGGGTAAACCGTGTGCCGCCATCATTCTGGCCTCTTTATAATCGACACACACAATCCCTTCATAGCCACATTGCTCTATTAACAAGCGGGCGATTAATGGGTTGCGGCCAAACTGTTTAGTCATGGCGTAAAGGCATATGCCCAACCTGTCAGCGACCTCCTTCATGCGTTGAGCATTATTGAGCAATTGGTCGACATCGATAACGGTGGTGTCTGGTTGTAACTTACCTTGCTTAAAGAGTGTCAGTGCCGCCGTGATTAAATCTGGATTTTGTTTTTCTAAAGCGTCTAAAAACATATTCTCCCCTTTTTAGGCATGAGCTGATCCTGCACATTATTTGGTAATGCGCATGCTTAATAACAAAATAAACGTAAAGAGTAAGTGTGCTATATAACGCTGAAGAACAACCCGCCTAAATACAGTATCAAAATAAATTAAGGTTAGTTAAGCGTCTCATTACAAAGCAAATAACCCAATAACGTAAAGAATATTTAAAATAACCCCAGTGAGAATAGCGGCAACCGCTGGCGCTGCAATTTTAAGGACTGGTCGTCCCATGACTTCGTTTAAGAAAAATAACATCGCGAAAATAGTAAAACCTGTAGTTGAGCCCATTTTCATCACCGCCAATACGCCACCAATTAATAATGCAAACTCCATTAATGTATTCATTGAATTACGTATATTGTCTGATGCATTTCGAATCGATGGGAATTGTTCCAAGAAACGACCAATGCCACGAAGTAAGAAAATTTCGATACAAATGGTTATGGCTCCAAGGACGGCCGCGACGGGCATATTAGGAGCTAAATAACCGACGACGAATACAAATGTCATCCCAACCACGCCGTAAACGCCAGTCGCCAGTGCCGTAGTGGCAATCAGCGGAATAAAGCCGAGGCCACGCATGAATTCCGATAATGCCACTTGTTTCATTGCGGTATCGTGAGCCGCTGGGTCGGTGATTTTATAAGCTTCAGCGAGTGAATAAATAGAAACTTCAGATCCCGCGAAAATACCACCATTTGAAACCGCAGCAATTAATGCCCCTGTGACTGCAAGAAATGGCAGGTTTTTTACGATACGTTTAGTCCGCTCTTCAAATAGGCCATGTAAACCAGACATATCTGGTGCTTCAATGCCTTTTTTACGATCGGATATATCTTTTTGAATTGCGAAAAATACCAGCATTAACATGCCGATAAAAATCTGGATTGATTCTGGATAAATCCCCGTAAACTTCATCACCATTAATCGAGAAAATAGGATGACGACTGCCGTAATTGCCCCGGCTTTCCAGCCGAATTGATAAAATATCGCAAGCAATGGGAACAGGGCAAAAGCCGACATGACGGGAGTACCCAGCTCACCGAGTGCGCCCAATGCATCGACGGGAAGGCCCGTTAAGACGGCATTAACACCAGCAAGCGAAGTGACAACCAACACACCCCATAAACCACCCGCCGCGGCAGCCAGCCAACGGCTACCAATCATTACGCCTAAAATGTCTGTTGGTAAGAAAAGCAGCCAAGGGTTGAGTAGGCCCGTTGATAAAGTGAATGAAATCCCCACTGATGCCACAAAGCCAATCGATAGGCCAAAAGCGACGGATCCCGCTTCTCGGCGAGTCATATTGCCTTCAACCAATTGGGGCAGAATAGGCCGGATCCCATCATGAAAAACCGCCGCGCTCATGTTGGCGATTAAAGCTGTCATTGCACATAAGGTTGCAACGAGTCCAATATGCATAATATCCATAGGTTGCCTTTACTTTTTAGCGAGTAAGTTTGCGAGCATGGGTATAGCATGCTCGATGTGTTCAATGGAGAGTCCAAATGCAACGCATCCACGTTCAATAAACTGGGCCACTTCAGTTTCCTTGGCCTTAATCGCAGGTTTAGCGATAGTGCAGCTTTGACCAAAACCGATAATAGCAATGGCCATGGCTAATGCGCCTCCGGCGCCGGTATTACAGCAACCAATGAAATAGTCCATTTCCCCCGCTTTCACTTTCAGTGCGGCTTCCATGTCGCTCAGAATATGGCATTCAAATATGCCCGGTTCAGAGAGTTCAATCTGTGCTCGGATTTGCTCTCGTTGCAAACCCGCGATGGCGATTTTTTTCATGTTTTGTCCTTTTTATTTTAATGAGCACAAGTGCTCTTTATCCAAATAAGCGTGCAGGGTTAGTTTGTAACATTGTGCTTATTTGCAGATCACTGATCCCATGCTGCTTGAGCAAAGGAACAAATTCATCGATTAGATAGCTAAACCCAAGGCCACCATTTGCCTTTAGATGGGAGCGACGTGTAATGTCCATCGACAACATGATTTGGCCAACATAACCCCGTTCACATAAGGTTTTTAGTGATTGAGCACGACGCGTATCGGGGTAATAGCTGTTTTTACCAATGGTATCGAATTGGATATAGCAACCTTGATCGAGCATCCACTGGATATCGTCCAAGTTATCGCGTAGATCGCAGTGGCCGACAGTGAGGTTTTCCATTTCAACACCGCAACTTTTCAGCAGATCAATCTGTACTTTGCCCATCGTACTCATCGACTGATGAGTTGAAATCGGTCGACCTGTTTCTAAATGAGCAATCGCCGCCGCTCTAAAGACTTTCTGTTCGGTATCACTAAAGCCATTTTCACTGCTACCGATCTCGCCAATCACACTCGCCTTGAGGGATGAATCCTCGATACCCACTTCAATTTCCTTAATCATCTGTTTTGCCATTTGCTGGGTATCCATGGTGTAGAGAAAATCGGGGAAGAAACCTTCGATATAAAATCCAGTGGCCAGCAACACATTCATTCCAGTGTCGTCGATTAAATTTTCAATAAAATGAGGATTTCTACCCATAAAAGCATTAGTGACTTCGATGATATTTCTCACCCCACGAATTCGCAGCTCTTTCATCTCATCACACAACAACTCATATTGATCCAGACGGCAATCAAGGTTGCCTTTTTGTGGGGATAAATCGATATGTAAATGTTCATGGCAGTAGGTGTAACCAGTGCTGTCAATCATCGTTCACTCCTGAGTTTCATCGTGTTGCGCCGCGAGATAAAGAGCATAAATATTTGCGATGAGAAAACTTTCCTCGGTGGCAGGGACGGTACTTAAACTCATCGCATTGAGTGTTTTTTGATGAATATCGATGACCGATTGAATCCCCGGATCGTCATAGATTTCATCGAGTAGTTCGCTATCAAGCCCTTCAGCTACGGCTTCACCTTGCCAAATTCGATCCGCAGCACGCGATAAATGGGTGAGGGCCATTTGGTATTGCTCATTGTCATGAGGCAAACCCAGTTGACGGTCCATCATGGCGATAACTTGTAAACATCCATCATAAGCACGCTGGCTAATCACATTAGCATGCAGTAAAAGTGCAAGGCGCTGTTCCATATCTGTCCTTTTGCGATTATTTGTAATAAGCATTATGTGTGGTTAAACAGGGTCAATAGCTGGGAGTAATTTCCCCATTGACGACGGCTCGTTGATGCTTAATTAGTTGATCCATCCGGATCAGTTTTCTGAGCAAGGTCGTTATGTGAGTAGAAGCTCCATTCGCCAAGATCACCGCTTCGGATGCATCCCGACAAGCAGGAAGATCACTGAGTGATTTCTCATCTAAACCATATTTCTCCATCTCAATCGCTTCAGGTAACCAAACCACGGCATCAATATCGCCATTCGTTAAGTGGATGAGACTTTCGCCATAATGGATTTCTACAATTTCAATGTTTTTATCCTTAAACGATTGGTGAGTAAGAATTTTTTGGTCAGGAGAGTCTGGGTCAACACCAACTCGGCGTATCTGGTCATAGCCTCCTTTTTTAAAAATGAGACGGTGTTCATGCGAGTAAGAGTGGACCCCTAAAGTCATGGCCGTTACTAGCCCATTGGCTAGCTCTTTTGCTGCCAATTTCGACATAATGGCAATATCATAAGTACCATTTCTGAGGCATTCTGCGCGTACGCTTGCCCCGCGCATATGTGCAAAGTAGAGCGGCAAATCTCCAATTTGAGCTTTCAACCCACTTGCTAACCCTTCGTAATGACGGGTATAAGGCAGCGGCATCGCACATACGACATTGTTTATCCCAGCACAAGCCACTAGTTCACGGTAATTCAATTGAGTAATAAAGGTGCCGTTGCGCCCTTGTTTTGAAAGTATCACTGCATTGCGATGCTCTATGGTTGTTAAGGCTTTCTGAATAAATCCTACTGATACGCAAAATTCCTCAGAGAGTGAATCAATCGTTCTAAGACGGTCACCTTCTGTCGTTGTCATCAAGTATTGGGCGATGTTCATGATCGCCGTACCTTCTTTATTGATGTATTGAGTTGGCATAATGTTTATCTTCAATATTTTGAAGATAAACTATCAGCCGAGGAGTAAAACAAAAAGGAGTGGGTGGGAGAAATGTGAATTACCTCGAATAACTTTTTCTTATTTATGTCAGCTTATAGATGGTTTTGATCTTTTTATCTGGGATATTTCCAGATTTCAGGTTGATCTTGGCTGTTTTTACACATCCATTCCATTCGAAATAAATTACCACTGTGGATAGTAATGCCGTTCACTTAAGAGTGAACGGCATTTTTGTTCTTAGCATACCGTTGTGGTCTAGGCTTAACTGTTCTAGGGAATGTTCTTTCCCTTCGCCCTTCAAGTATTAAGCTTTCAGCCATGTTG
>NZ_CAWPJH010000011.1:0-374391 GCF_963888445.1 Vibrio sp. B1-2 | reverse complement strand
GGACGTTCGTGGCGAACAGTGCGTTCAATGAGATGAATGTTGGCGACAGCAAAGTCGAAAGCTTCACGGTGACGTCGGTAGACGGCACAGAGCAAGTCGTGAAAGTGACGATCAATGGCACCAACGATGCGGCGACGATAGAAGGCGACACTGAGGTCGTGGCCTCTGAAACCGATGCGGCGTTGAGCTTGACCGGCACCTTGACCGCGACGGACGTGGACAACGCAGACAACACCTTCACAGCGACAAGCAAAGAAGGCCGCTACGGCACGTTCAGCATCGCGGAAAACGGCGAGTGGACGTTCGTGGCGAACAGTGCGTTCAATGAGATGAATGTTGGCGACAGCAAAGTCGAAAGCTTCACGGTGACGTCGGTAGACGGCACAGAGCAAGTCGTGAAAGTGACGATCAATGGCACCAACGATGCGGCGATCATCGCAATCTCAAGCATTGCTCCTCTCTCCGAGGAAGGCTTATCTGGTGGACTTCAAGATGATATTGGATCCTCAGATACAAGCGACGCAGTTAAGGCATCTGGCACCATCACAATTGATGATGTAGATAGCGATTCCGTAGAGATCACTCTTTCGGGCCCGGTGGGCATCACGTCGGGAGGTATGGAAGTCGTTTGGGAATGGGATGCTCAAAATCACAAGCTGATAGGCTCTACATTTGGGAGTGATTCTAAATCCGTTATTGAAATCGAACTTACTGCTCCTAATGCAAGTGGCAAGGGCGAGTGGAACTATACAGTCACTTTACTCAACCCTGTCGACCATCCAGATGGCTCCCAAGAAGATACACTGAGTTTAGATCTTGGCGTATTTGTTTCAGATGGGCAAACCACAACGGAAAGCAAATTATCGATCATCATTGAAGACGATGCGCCTAGCAATCATGTGATGGAGCCAGTTGCTGCCACAGCAACTGATATTCCTGATGTGTTAATTGGCCTGTTTGATCTAACGAGTTACCGTGGTAATAGGACTACGATTGACGGTGGTCAATTTACTATTACTGCAAAAGGATTCTCTTCAGCTTTATCATCCACGTTAGTTAGTGCAAATATTAATGGTGACAGCGAAGGTATCGGCGTTAGTAGTAAGGGTTCTCCGTACCATAATCTTGCTAATGAAGTTGATTTTCGGAAGTTTTCTGATGGCAGCTCTGCATCCGAAGAGTTGGTTATTAAACTCGATCCTAACACGGTAGCTTATGGTGCGAAAATTGAGTTCAGCAAAATGTTTGGCGGTGAGGGCGAAAGCGGGATTGTTGAGTTTTGGCGAGATGGGAAGTTGATTGCAACTCAAAGTTTTACCTCTGATGAAAACCGTGGAGATTACGCTAAAGACTTTTCTGTGCAACAGGGTGGTTTTGATACGATGGTTATCAAAGCTACTGACAATGGTAACTCGTTTAATCATAAAGATAATAGTGACTTTACCGTTAAAAATATCGAGTTTCTTGGTGCGGATGCGCCGCAGCCAATTGCTTATGGTTCTGGTGTCGTTGAACCGCAATGGGGTGCCGATGGTCGAGGGGCACTGCAATTAGTTGGCCTAAATGAGTCTGCGACACTTAAAACGGTTACTGGCTCTGACATTACTGTTGAATTAGTAGGGGCAAATACTCTTACTGGTAAAGATGCAGAAGGGCATTTAGTCTTCAAACTCGAGTTTACACCGACAACGGGAAAATGGGAGTTTTACCAGTATCAAAATATACAATCGCCGCTAGGTGATGGAGATATTGATTTCCAAGTGAAAGTTACTGATGCCGATGGTGACAGTGCTGTGCTTGGTTTTGCGGTCAAGCCTGTGTCTCCACCGGTCATTGGTGAATTGACGCTCAATGTTTCTGAAGAGGGATTACAAGGCGGTATAGTAGATGACGAATCCGGCACTGGTTCACAAGATACGACTAACCAGACCTCAGTGGAAGGGCAGCTTAGTATTGCGAACGCCTCTGAGCTTTCTATGGGGATTCCTATTGGTACTTACACTTCTAATGGGGTAGCAATTACATGGAACTTATCTTCGGATAAACAGACACTGATTGGAACGGTTGCTGACAATAAAGTGGTCGAAATTACCGTAGATAACCAAGGCAAGGTGACTAGTCAGTTGCATGCTGTATTCGACCACACGAATAATGGTGGAGAAGATGACCTTGTGATTGATATTCCCATTGAAGCACAAAATTCAAGTGGTATTTCGAGCACAAGTACAATCACCATTGTTATCGAAGATGATGCCCCTATCGCTAATGCGGATGTTGCTTCAATCAATGTATTAGCCGATTCATTTAATTTTAACGGTGTTTCGGCTAAGTGGAGCAATATCGCAGGTGGTTCAAATATTACAATTTATGATTCGCGCGATGCTGACCCTGATTTAGACCAAGTACGCTGGGGAACGAGTGCAGGGTATGGGCAATCAGGGTATGGTTTTATTGATAACGATAGTGGACTGGCTGGGAATATAGCTCTCAATGAGCTAGTCCAACTAGGAACCTTTACTCACTATAATTACCCTATCTATGACTCGATTACGGGGGCAACACTAGATGTAACGTTTTCAGTAACCGATGCTTATGGTCGAGTAACTCCTGTGACGATTACGGTGAATTTTGCCCATAACGAAACACCAAATAATCAGTCTGATCCAAGGGATATCATTACTATTGAAAGTCAATCTGTGACTTTTGAATTTGAAGGTAAGATGTATACAGTTGAAGTCTTAGGTTTTGTTGATAAAAACGGTAATGTTATCAACTCGATAAAGACAGACGAAAATGCATCCAACCAGTTTGACTTGGTGGCAAAGATTGTTGAAGGAAGTGGTTACCATTTGCCAAGTGCTTTAGGTAATGTAATGCATAACGATTTGCACGGTGCCGATGGATCATTGACTGTCATAGGGTGTGTGAATGGAGAAACATCAAGCAGTATTAATACCGGTGTTGGCACTAAGGTTATTGGTTTGTATGGCGAGCTGATTCTGATGGCTGATGGTAGCTATACTTATCAAGTGACTGAGGATGCCTCTAAGATCCCCCTCAACGCACAGGAAGTTTTTAGTTATACCGTGAGAGATAATGATGGTGATGCTGCCAATAGTACTTTAACGATTTCAGTCAACGCTGTAGATAAAAATGGTGTACCCGTAGGTTTACCATTGACGGTTGAAGGCAATGATTTAAATGACATGATAGTTATTAGAAATGGTGAAAACTCACAGCACCCAGATAGATTCGATGTTGCTTTTGGGGGTAATTTGCTAGGTACAGTACGTGATGTTCATGGCAATGAAAACCATATTCACGTAGGGCAAGGTTATAATAATGGCTCTCAAAACCAAACTGTTAGTGGTGGATCGGGGAACGATCATATTGAGACGGGCTCTGGAAATGACGTCATTTATGCAGGAATGACGGGATCATATGGTTACAGTAGTGATGATGATTTGGAACTTTCTGCGTCTGAGATTGCCAATCATCACGTAATGACAGGCAATCTTTCTGGCACTGATTCAATGTTAGATAATGATGGTTTGTTATTATCGAACGATGTATCAAGCCGTAATGCTGACGTTGTTAATAGCGGTAGTGGCAATGATCGAATATTTGGTCAATCTGGCTCTGATATCCTTTTTGGTCATACTGGTGATGATTATATTGATGGTGGTTCTCACAACGATGGTTTGAGAGGTGGTGAAGGTAACGACACCCTTATTGGCGGCCTTGGTAGTGATATCTTAACGGGTGATAGTGGCGCAGACATATTCAAATGGGTTGAGATGGAAACCGCGACTGACCGCGTTACTGACTTCCATCGTTCGGAAGGGGATTCGTTAGATTTTTCCGATTTGTTTGAAGACATGACCAAAGATGAGATCACAGCATTGCTTGATGGACTGGGTGGTGCAGATCATCAAGGTGTTGCGGACGATGTATCTATCCGTGTTACAGGAAATGAACATGAATCGCACCTAACGATTGTCAAGTCGGGTCCAACATTGACCGTGGACTTTGATGGTGCGTCAGCTGCGGATATCACCAGTAGCTTGATGGATAACCTAAACCATTTAAAGGACTAAAATAACGAAAACCGGAGCTTGATTAGAGCTCCGGTTTTTCTTGCTGCCTATAAAATACGGCTTACAACACCTTACAGGCGAACCCTTTTAGATAAAACCCTTCAGGGTAGGCTGAATCTGTTAAGTGGTCAGCGGCTTGCTCGAACCTTTCAACAAATTTAACGCTACGACCTGCATCGAGCGCCGCATCGGCAATGATTTTTTGGAAGAGATCGGTGCCCATAAGGCCAGAGCATGAATAGGTGAGTAAAGTGCCACCCGGTTTTAAAATTTGCATTGCCAACATATTGATGTCTTTATAACCGTTTGCACCGGAGATCAGGTTATTTTTACTCGATACGAACTTAGGTGGATCCATAATCACCACATCAAACAGCGTTCCTTGATCACGGTATTCTCGCAATAATTTGAAAACATCGGCATTTAAAAATACAGCGCGTTTTTTGGAGATATCGAATTGATTGATCTCTGCATTGTATTTGGCGGTATCTAATGCAGGTTGTGAGACGTCGGCATTAATTACACGTTTGGCACCGCCTTTAAGAGCATACAAACCGAAGCCTCCGGTATAACAAAAACAGTTAAGGACATCTTTATCCTTCACATATTTTATTGATTTCTGGCGGCTGTCACGTTGGTCTAGGTAAAAGCCTGTTTTGTGTCCACCAACAATATCGACGCTAATTTTTACGCCATTTTCTTCGATAATGACTGATTTTGGCGGCTCATCGCCATGCAGCACGCCCATGCGCTCTTCTAAACCTTCTTTTTTACGAACGGCAACATCTGAACGTTCGTAAACATGGCACTCTGGGAAAACGATTGTCAGCGCTTTAACAATATTTGTTTTATGGTATTCAGCCCCTGCGCTAAGCAGTTGGCATACTAGATAATCTTGATACTTATCGATAGTAATACCGGGCAACCCATCTGATTCTGCTGCAATCAGCCTAAAGCCAGTAAGACCATCTCGTTCAATAATCTCCTGGCGAACTAACAGTGCATCTTCGAGCCGTTTCACAAAAAAATCGACATTGATCTCCTGCTTCTCAAAGCTCCAAACGCGAGCTCGAATTTGAGAAGTAGGGGAATAGGCTGCTTTTGCTAACCACTGATTATCATGAGTATAAACGTCGACGGTCTCTCCAAGGCTAGGCTCACCTTCTACCTTGCTGATCCCTCGGGAAAAGACCCATGGATGTTTACGGCGCAAAGATTTTTCACGGCCTTTGACTAGATAGATTGCAGCTGTCATACATTACTCGATGAATATTCAAAATGGGGGCGTATTTTCATAGAAAAGGTAATGGAAAGCAAACAAAGAGCGAGCGTCATACGTAAATAAAGGAAATTGTTTGGGGAGAGTGTCTATGGGATGTACATCAAATTAACCCATTGTCATTTCTTTCATTATAGTGAACGACGCATTTTAGTAGATAAATGATTGAGTATTTAAACATAGATAGAGGGATCCAAATGGCTCAACAGTGCGACAAGTTTATCGTGACAGGCAGGGTCCAAGGGGTTGGTTTTCGTTATCACACCGCTCATCAAGGACTAAAGCTAGGCTTAACAGGCTATGCTAAAAATTTACATAACGGCGAGGTTGAAGTCATCGCCATTGGGAATAGTGAAAATTTGGAGCAGTTTTATCAGTGGCTTCAACAAGGCCCCAAAACGGCGAAAGTAATGTTGGTGTCGCGTGAGTCACTTCTTTCTTATACCGAAAAATATAGCGGATTCGAAATACTTTAAAAGTAGCACCGCTTTGTATTTTGTATGGTTAAGTTGCTTGGGGGCTTAGTTTCGCACTACAAGCATTTGGCAGGTTTTGGTAACCCAGCAAGTTTAGTTGCTTGTTTGGCCGGGCCTTTTTTAAAGAGTTTGAACAGATATTTGCTATTGCCTTTTTCCGGACCATGCGCTTTTTCCATCGCTTTGACTAACATACGCACTGCGGGTGAAGTATTAAACTCTTCATAAAAGTGGCGCACGAACAAAATGACTTCTAGATGAGCGTCTGTTAACTCGATATCTTCCTGACTGGCCAGTGTCTGGATCATTCCTTCTTCCCATTCGGTATGGTCTAGGAGGTAACCCTGAGCATCAGTTTCGACGGTTTTACCATTGTATTCAAACATCTTTATTACTCGATTAAAAATCCGCGTTTAGGGTAGCGTAGTGAATGTGTGATCTCAACTGTTTAGAAAGCAAAAAGCCCGCAAGCTGTGGCTTGCGGGCTCGTTTGGACAAAATGTCGACGTGAATTAGTCGTCGTTCATAATGCCTAGAATAGCCAATAAGCTTGTGAACAAGTTCAGGATATTTAGATACATTGAGATGGTAGCACTAATGTAGTTTGTCTCTTCACCTCGTACGATGCGGCTTGTGTCAAATAGGATAAAACCAGAAAACACGAGCGCCGCGATGCTGCTGATCGCAAGTTGGCCAACGGTAGAACCAACAAAAATATTAATAATCGCCGCAACGATGACAATAATGAGGCCTGCCATTAAAAAACTTCTCATGAACGAAAAGTCTTTTTTAGTCGTAATGGTATAAGCGGATAAGCCCATAAAAACAAGGCCAGTAAGACCGAGTGCCTGAGCAATAATGCTAGAGCCATTCGGGATTGCCGCATAGTGATTAAGCATTGGGCCCAGAGCACCGCCCATTAATGTGGTGAACACAAATGTCCACACTATACCAGAAGAAGAGTTAATGGCTTTAGGCATCACGAAGAATAGAATACCGATTGCTCCCAACTGCATAGCGAGTGCCATGAATGGTGAAATCTGCATTGCCATTGTTGCCATCGCAGCAATAGCACTAGTGATAAGAGTCATTGAAAGCAAGAAGTAAGTATTCTTCAACACTTTATTAGTTTGTAGTGTGCTCTCTAAGCTAGCTGAGCGAGTAAACATAGGGCTGTTCATAATCTTCCTCGTAAGGGTTTATGTTTGTTTGTACATTTATGGGGCTGAATGAGCTAAAAAGCAAGCCCTGTATCGTATTTGTTTTGTGTAAATTTTAATAAAAATAGTCACTTAGATGTTAAAGAATGTGTAACACCATGTGTCTATGCTCATAAACAAAGAGAGAGGTGATGTTCACCTCTCTCTTTGTTGGTCGTTAATCCATTAATGATGGAGAATTTGAGAGAGAAAATTGCGCGTTCTATCGGATTGAGGATTTTCAAAAAATTCAACAGGGTTATTTTCTTCAATGATCTCACCAGCATCCATGAAAATAACGCGATCGGCCACTTCTTTAGCAAAGCCCATCTCATGGGTAACACAAAGCATCGTCATGCCTTCTCCTGCAAGTTCAACCATAACATCTAATACTTCCCGTACCATTTCTGGGTCAAGTGCAGATGTTGGTTCATCAAATAACATAATCTGTGGGTTCATGCACAATGAGCGTGCAATCGCAACTCGTTGCTGCTGACCGCCAGAAAGTTGACCGGGATATTTGTCTGCTTGATCAGGAATCTTTACGCGTTCCAAGTACTTCATCGCAACCGCTTCAGCTTCTCCTTTAGGCATCTTTTTTACCCAAATTGGAGCGAGTGTACAGTTTTCTAACACGGTTAAATGTGGAAAAAGATTGAAATGTTGGAAGCACATACCGACCTCGCGTCGCACGGCTTCAATATTTTTAAGATCTTCCGTCAGTTCGTTGCCCGCGACGACGATTTGTCCTTTTTGGTGCTCTTCCAAGCGGTTAATACAGCGAATCATGGTCGATTTTCCTGAGCCTGAAGGGCCACAAATAACGATCTTTTCGCCTTTTTTAACGGTAAGATTGATGTTCTTTAGTACATGAAATTCACCGTACCATTTATTCATATCATTAATCTGAATCATGATTTCTTCAGAAGGTGCGAGGTTGCGTTGCTGCGTCATAATACGTCCTTGATTTGTAGTTATCGTTTGTGACCAGTATGGAGTTTGTTTTCAAGCCATATCGAATATCTAGACATAGAAAAGCAGAACACCCAGAACACTAACGCGACAAATACATAACTTTCAGTAGAAAAGCCTAACCAATCCGGATCGGTATTGGCAGCTTGTCCAATACCGAGCACGTCAAACATCCCGATAATGAGTACTAAGCTGGTATCTTTAAATAGGCCAATGAAGGTATTAACGATCGATGGGATCGTGATCTTCAGCGCTTGCGGCAAAATAATCAAACCGACTTTTTTCCAGTAACTTAAACCTAACGCATCGGCGGCTTCGTATTGACCTTTAGGTATCGCTTGTAAACCACCACGAACCACTTCTGCCATATAAGCCGAACTGAACATGACCACCCCAATTAATGCTCTAACCAATTTATCCGTTTCCGAGCCTTGCGAGAGAAACAGAGGCAGCATAACGGATGCCATAAACAAAACTGTAATCAGTGGCACACCTCTCCAAACCTCGATGTAAACGGTACATAGGCTGCGAATAATGGGCATCTCGGAACGCCGGCCCAACGCCAGTACAACACCAATCGGTAACGAAACAACAATCCCAACTAAGGCAATGATCAGCGTAACTAATAAGCCTCCCCACTTATGCGTTTCAACCACTTCTAGGCCGAAAAAGCCGCCATAGAGTAACGCCGCGATAAGAAATGGGTAGATGTTGACAAAAAACAACCAAATCCACGTTTTTTTCGGTGTATTTTCATAGGCGAGCAACGCACTAAAAATAGCAAGAGTGAAATAGAAGAGGCGAGGTCGCCATAGCTCAGCTTCTGGATAAAATCCATACATAAACTGATCCCAGCGTACGCTAATAAACACCCAACAGGCCCCCTCACGAGTGCAATCACTACGTTGTGTACCTACCCAATCTGCATTAATAATCGCCCAATCGACAGTATGCCAAACAAGCCAGAAGGCGAAATACCCTAAGATCAGTGTAACGATGGAATTGAGTGCGTTATTAAAAAGATTTTTGCGCAGCCACCCAATGAAGCCAACGGTATTGGCTGGCGGTGGCAAGTTAGGTTGAAACTGATGTACTTTCATCTTATCTCTCCACCAAAGCAACTTTATGGTTATAGATATTCATTAATGCCGATGTCGTCAAACTGAGAGTGAGGTAAACACCCATAGTCATCGCAATAATTTCAATCGCTTGACCCGTTTGATTGAGCGTTGTGCCGGCAAAAACAGAAACCAAATCAGGGTAGCCAATCGCCATCGCTAATGATGAGTTTTTGGTTAAGTTCAGATATTGGCTGGTGAGTGGCGGAATGATGATGCGCAGCGCTTGAGGAATGACCACGAGTTTTAATGTTTTTGAACGAGATAATCCTAATGACATTGCTGCTTCGGATTGGCCATGGCTCACCGCATTAATGCCAGAACGGACAATTTCGGCAATAAATGCGGCCGTATAAATACTTAGTGCAATCAGCAGTGCGGCTAACTCAGGGATAATACTGATGCCACCTTGGAAGTTGAACCCTTGCAGTTGTGGATACTCTGCTGACACTGGACGGCCCATAGCAAAGTACACAATGACAGGAAGTAGTATGCACAAGATAGCCGCAATTCTACCCATAGGCGTCTGCTGACCTGTTAAACGCTGTTTGTTTCGAGCCCAAATGCCAATAATTAAGGTAGTTAGTAAGCCAGCAAGAAAGGCAATAAAGATAAATGTGCTGCCACTTTCGAAAATGGGAGCAGGGAAGAACAGACCACGTACATTGAGAAAAATAGAATCCCCTAACTGCATGCTTTGCCTAGGCGATGGTAGAGCCTGTAACACGGCAAAATACCAAAAGAAAATTTGCAGTAATAAAGGAATATTACGGAAGATTTCTATATACACAGCAGCAAGTCGACTGACTAACCAGTTGGAAGAGAGACGAGCAATACCGATAAAAAAACCTAAAAGGGTGGCAAATACAACGCCTAAAAAAGAAACTAGCGCGGTATTGAGTAAACCTATGATAAAAGTTCGCCCATAACTAAAGGTTTCATTGTATTCGATCAAAGTAAGGCCAATCCCAAAGCCAGCTTCTTGATCTAGGAAGTCAAACCCCGTGGCAATGCCTCGAGAGCTTAAGTTAGAAAGTGCATTGGTCACAATGGTGTAAAAGAAAAAAACCAGAACGAGAACAGCAATAATTTGAAAGGCGACTGAACGAAAAGTAGGATTGTAGAACAAATTTGCGCTTTTAGCCGAGGGAGCTCCTGAGCTAGCCGCAATAGTTTTAGTAGGTTTCATACAACTATAACCTCAAATCCATTTTTCCAAAAAGGCGGTTAAAACCGCCTATTTGGGATTGTGTGACTATTAACGAAGTGGTGGAGCGTACATAAAGCCGCCAGCATTCCACAACGCATTTGCACCTCGTGCGATTTGCAGTGGAGAACCTTTACCTACAGTGCGTTCAAAACTTTCACCATAGTTACCGACTTGTTTTACAATTTGGTATCCCCAATCATCGCGAATGCCCAAACCTTTACCTTTAGGGCCGTCCAGGCCAAGTATGCGTTTGATATTAGGATCGCTAGATTTAAGCATTTCATCTGCATTTTTTGAGGTAATACCGTACTCTTCTGCGTTAACCATCGCATTGAGAGTCCATTTCGCCACGTTAAACCACTTGTCATCATCTTGACGAACAACGGGCCCAAGTGGTTCTTTAGAAATGATTTCAGGTAATACAACCGCGACGTTAGGATCAGTTAAGTTCAAACGTAGCGCATACAAACCAGATTGGTCGGTTGTTAGAGCATCGCAACGGCCCGCGTCAAAACCTTTTGAGGTTTGCGCTGCTGTATCGAATACCACTGGTTTGTATTTCATGCCCGTGTTGCGGAAGTAGTCCGCCAAGTTCAGCTCAGTAGTTGTACCAGATTGGACACAAACCGATGCCCCATCAAGCTCTTTTGCACTTTTCACTCCTAGGTCTTTTTTCACCATGAACCCTTGACCGTCATAATAGTTTACGCCGACAAAATTAAGGCCGAGTGCTGCGTCGCGTTGGAGCGTCCAGGTTGTATTGCGCGAAAGAACATCGATTTCACCTGATTGTAGGGCGGTAAACCGTTCTTTTGCTGTGAGTGGAACATATTTTACTTTCGATTTGTCACCAAGAACTGCTGCGGCAAGTGCCTGGCAATATTCAACATCAATGCCTTCCCATTCCCCTTTTGAGTTCGGGTTGGAAAAGCCTGGTAGACCAGTGCTCACACCACAAGTAATAAAACCTTGCGAAAGTACTTTATCTAAAGTGCTATCTGCTGCTGAAGCTGTCGTCGCCATCATGGCAGTAGAAGCTGCTACAACAGAAGCAAGAACAGTGAGTTTATTCGCCATTTGTATCCTTCCTGTATGATCCATGTTAAACCAGGTGACACCTGATACAACGTACTAAAAATGTTGTTGTGTAGCTTTCCAAGTTGTATTTGCATACAATCGCACATTTACAAATCAACCGTTTATAAGCGTAGGTAATGATTTGTATTTTCTCAAATTAGTCATTTGAAAGATTTTTGATTAAATTCACAAACCTAGGCTGCAGCTAGAATGAACAAATGTTGCACGATTGTAAATAGTGCAACCGTGTTCAATAGTAGGGCAACAGAATAGAAGCAGTATATTTCTCTTTTAACGTAAAATTAACAATTGTGTCATTAGTATGTTGTCAGGATTTTCAACTGTCCAATGGCGAAAATTTGGTTGATAATTATTTGGCTGCATTTAATTAGTGTCGCAGATGCCCTATTTTTGGTAGCATCAAGCGAATAGTTATC
Source organism: Vibrio sp. B1-2 (assembly GCF_963888445.1). Taxonomy (NCBI): domain Bacteria; kingdom Pseudomonadati; phylum Pseudomonadota; class Gammaproteobacteria; order Vibrionales; family Vibrionaceae; genus Vibrio; species Vibrio sp. B1-2. The sequence goes on along the minus strand of NZ_CAWPJH010000011.1, from coordinate 362,526 downwards.
TAGATTATTCATGGAATGAAATGCAGTATTTTCCTCTGTTTTTGAATTTATTGGGCAAACCAGTGCTGGTTGTGGGTGGGGGCGAAGTCGCCTGTCGAAAAGTAGAAGCATTGATTCGAGCTGGGGCTCAAGTCACCGTCGTATCACCTAAGATTGAACGTTATCTTTTGGAACTGGTAGAGCAGAATCGTTGCCAATGGGTTCAAAACTTTTATTCATCAGAACTATTAACGAAAGAATACTGGCAGGTATGGGCCACAACGGATAATCCGTCGCTTAACCACCAAGTGCATAAAGATGCAAGAAAGACAGGTGTTTTGGTCAATGTTGTCGATGATCAACCATACTGTGATTTTATCACGCCATCGATGGTCAACCGTGGGCGAATTCAGATCGCAATATCCAGTGGTGGTGCATCACCAGTGTTGGTGAGAAATATCCGAGAAACATTGGAAGCGGTTCTTCCGCAAAATCTCTCGTTGCTTGCTGATTTCGCTGCCTCCAAGAGAAATTCAATTAAACAATCACTCAATTCTGTCAGTGCTAGAAGAAAGTTTTGGGAAGCCTTTTTAAGTGATTCCAAAACAGAAAATGCAGTAAGCCGTGAAGAATTAGAGCGTTTATACCAACAAGCTCTCTTAGTACCTATAGAAGAATCAGCACAATGTACATGGATAAGCTGTGGCGATGATGTTGAAATGTTGCCGATTAAAGCGCTGCGTTACATGCAAAGGGCAGAGGTGGTTTTTTATGAACAACATTCTCCTTTTGAATTGATTGATCTTGTTCGCCGTGATGCTGAAAGGGAAAGTTTTAAGAATGCCGCGCAACTTGCAGAAAAGCTTGAGCAAGCAAAGTCTGATCGCAAAAGAATATGTATTTTGTTACCTAGAAACAGAGCAGAGTACGCTTTGCTTGTGGGGAAAGACTTAATGTTGTAAAAATAGTGCCATAGGTTATTGTTTTATCGGATTATGTTGCAGACCGAGCCTGATAAAACGAAGATGACTCAAAACTGAAGAGCTTATGTACTATGTATAAATCGATGCCACGTTCGTTCAAATCCTTCCTTGTGGTTAGCATTGTGAGTTTGGTTTCTATTTTTATGTCGTTACAATGTCACTCAAAGCTGCAAGAAGCTGAGTTCTGTGCAGATGATTATTTGAGCTGTAATATTAATAAAAGCGATGCCTCATTTCTCAATTTATATTATGATTCTTTTGAGCGTCCTGAAGTTATCAAAAACTCTTTTACGGATTGGCGACAGTGGTGGTCACCTCAGGCAAAAGCTCTCTATATATTTTCACAAAATAATTTAATACAATTTGCGGGAATTACTCCTCTAGTTACTGAGGAAGCATTGGCTATTGGTCGTCAATACAATATAGACTGGATTATTGCGGAGGCTTATTTTTATGAAGCACAGGAATTATATTCATCACAACAATTAATTCAATCTGAATCCTTACTCAATGATGTTCTAGAGATGGTTGAGCGTATTGGATATAATGGGTTGAAAGGGCGAGTTTATAATTTATTGGGTAATATTTCATTTGATCAAACCAATTTAAAGAAAGCCTTAAAATATTATCAAATTGCTTATCAATTATTTGATAGGAATAAATATGCTATACAAATGTGCATAATTCTAAACAATATATCGACTGTGTATATTCATACGGAGGATTGGAAAAACGCTGATATATATAGTAAGAGATCTTTGAAAGTATACCAGAATCATAATTTCTCTAACTCACTCACCGAAGCTATTTTATATACTAATGCCAGTGTGATAGATACAGCGCTAGGACGTGAAGAATCTCAGCAGCGCAATGTTGAACTTGCTTTTGATAGAGCGATGAAAACAGGTTCTAAACAGTTGCAGTTTAAGACTATGGTTAACTTAGCCGATAATTTATTAAATCAAGGTGAGACAGAAGATGCCTTAGATATTATGATTCGATGTTTATCTCTTGCTAGGGAAGAGTCTAATCCCTTATTTACCGCATACTGTCAAGAGAGTTTAGCGGAAGTCTACCTTGCAAAAACTCAGTTAGAATTGGCTATCTTGAGCGCCAAAGAAGCGGTAGGAATTTATACAGATCACAATAATGTGCCAAGGATAATATATGCTACTGATATTATTTCAAGAATTTATGAACAAAAAGGTCGGTATGATGAAGCATTGTTTGAATATAAGAAAATGGCAACATTAGAAAAAAAACTTATCCTTCAGTCTAGAGAAAAAGAGGCATTGAGTCTAAAAAATCAATTTGACAGAAAACTCGACGAACAAGAATTATTGCTATTAAGTGCTAAGAACGATATACAGAAGCTGCAGATACAAGCTCAGGAATTTAGGGAATGGTTGTATTTTTTGTTATTTATTATTATTAGCTTTTTATCTTTAATTAGTTATCGGAAGTATAAAAAATTTAAAATCAAACACTCAACTTTACAGCAGGATAATGCAAAGTTAGAAGTTGAATCTACACATGACCCACTCACGGATTTGTATAACCGAAGATATCTTGATACTTGGTTTTCTTATCAGGAAGAAACAACTAATAATAAACCACATTTATTAGCCATAATTGATGTCGACTATTTCAAAAAAATAAATGATCAGTATGGTCATGAAGCGGGGGATGAAGTGTTAAGGGAATTATCTACCATTCTGAAACAGCAGCTTCGACCTGAAGATCTACTTATGAGGTGGGGAGGTGAAGAGTTTGTGATGATCATTAGTGCACCAGAAGCTCATATTAAAGAAGTCTTGGAGAGAATTCGTGCTCAAGTCGAACAAACATCATTTTACTGGGCAGGGCAGCGGGTTCCTGTAACTGTTTCCATTGGAGCAATTGCTGAGAAGTCGGTGTCTAAGTTGGCGTTGTCGTGGCAGAGTGCAATGGAGAGTGCAGACCAAGCGTTATACCAAGCGAAGTCAGAAGGAAGGAATCGATTCATTGTAAATGACAGTTATCAGTGATTGAAAAGCCACCTAATGAGGTGGCTTTGATATTTTATTCGTGGTGCTGTTAGTCTCGGAAATTGTCATACTGGAATGGCTGGCCCATATCCGATTCACGCATTAGAGCGATCACTGATTGTAAATCATCCCTCTTTTTACCCGTTACTCTTACTTTTTCACCTTGAATGGATGCTTGGACTTTGAGCTTGGCATCCTTAATGGCTTTTACCACTTTCTTGGAGGTTAACGAGTCCAGTCCTTGTTTAAATTGGACATCTTTAAACCAGCGCTTGCCGGAATGTACGGAATCTTTCGCTTCCATCGCTTTGGCATCAACACCTCGTTTCGCGAGGTTGCCACGTAAAATATCCATCATTTGACCCAATTGAAAATCATCTTCTGCAGACAGTTTTACAACTTCATCTTTGAGTTCAAATCCAGCTTCTACATTACGAAAATCAAAACGAGTAGAAAGCTCTCGGTTTGCATTATCGACAGCATTACGAAGTTCAACAGTATCGACTTCTGAAACGATATCAAAAGAAGGCATGGTGTTTCCTTATCTATTGCTTAGTATTTACTTTAAGTTACGGCGGTCAGTGATCGCTTGTGCCAGCATATCCAGCATAGTTGCTGTGTCATCCCATCCTAAGCATGGATCGGTAATCGATTGACCATAGGTGAGGTTCTTTAAGTCATGCATTGGCTGGTTACCTTCGATAATGAAGCTTTCAGCCATAATACCAGCAACGAAATCCTTACCTGTACGTATTTGTGTGCAGATGTCGGCCGTTACATCTATCTGTTTTCTATGCTGCTTTTGGCAATTCGCGTGGCTAAAATCTACGATGAGGCGCGGGGCTAAGCCGAATTCGATCAGTTGCTCGCAGGCTGCAGATACGGAGTCAGCGTCATAGTTTGTCCCTGTATCACCACCGCGTAAAATAACATGGCCAAAGGGGTTACCACTGGTACGATAAACGGTCATACGGCCATTTTTATCCGGTGAGTAAAAATAATGCGATGCTTGGGCCGCTCGAATGGCATCAATAGCAATTTTGATGTTGCCATTCGTGCCATTTTTAAAACCGACAGGGCACGACAGTGCAGACGCCATTTCTCGGTGTATCTGAGATTCCGTAGTACGCGCACCAATAGCTCCCCACGTGATGAGATCTGCGATGTATTGCCCGGTAATCATGTCTAAAAATTCAGTCGCAGTAGCAAGGCCTAGCTTGTTGATATCTAATAATAATTTCCGTGCTTTATTGAGCCCTGTTTCCAGTGCATATGAACCATCCAGATTGGGATCCGTAATCAAACCTTTCCAGCCCACAACAGTGCGTGGTTTCTCGAAATAGGTACGCATGACGATAAACAGTTCATTTTTATATTGGTCTTGGATCGCACTCAAACGTTGAGCGTAATCCATTGCTGCTTCAGTGTCGTGTACTGAACACGGACCGACAATGACTAACAAGCGATCATCGTGACCAGTCAGAATATTTTCAATTTGACGGCGTGAGTTTGCGATGCGCTCTGCTACGTCGTCTGTGATCGGATGCGCATTTCCAAGCTCTGCCGGAGTCGGCATTGGGCCCAAGGCTTGAGTTCTTAATTCATCTGTTTTTAATGGCATGGTAAAGCCTGTACTCTTATTGCGAAGCGGTAAAGATAACGGAATTGGCAATAGGAATAAACTCCAAAACGGAAAACTTATTGCTTATCATCTGCAAGATGAAATTTTATTCATAAATTTGTCATAAATATTTACTTTTACTTGAATTAATACTCGGCTATGGGTATTTTCCTGAGCAAGATAATTAAAAATGTAGGGAGTAATGAATGAGTTTGGCACAACATGATACGATCCACCCTCAGTTGATCTTAGGTGATGCCCTTCCAGCGGCAATTGAATCAAGTGGAAATGCCCAGCATTTGTATGTATCGCTGTCCGACATTATTTTAGATTCGTTGTTTTATCATCCTTCGATTGAGCAACATTTTGCGAATCTAACTGAACTTGAGCAAGGCTCTTTGCAATCCATTCTTGATGACAAAGCGGTGGCGGAGCATTTTACGTCAACCATTGTTGATAGAGTCGTGGCAGCGGTTCAAAAAAATCACACTACGATTCGTGTCTGTTTGAGTGATGCAGATAGTTACACTTATAAGGCGTTGATCGGTGGAAGTGTTGAAACGGATGAAATTAACCCAGCGATGGGAGTGCGTGGCGTATCGCGTTTTTCTTCCAACCAGTATGCAAAAGCGTTTAGTTATGAATGCGCTGTGATCAAGGCATTGCGCAAGCAAGGATTGAACATCGAAATTGTGGTGCCATTTGTTCGAACATTAAGTGATGCGGCTACGATCATTGACCGACTGGCAGAGCAGTCTTTACCTCGGAGTTTAGATGGTTTGAAAGTGCTTTATTCTTGCGATGTTCCATCAGCGGCATTGTTGGCAGAGCGTTTGATGCACTATTTTGATGGTGTGGTCATCAACATCGATAACTTAACACAATACACCTTAGGCATTGATAAAGAGAATCCCGAACTTTCCCATTTGTTTAATCCAGAGAGTGAGGCGGTCATCACGCTGCTCGATTTAGCATCAAAAGCGGCACGTCATGCGAATAAGCCGATTTTGGTCGTCACCCAAGCACTCGCAAGTTATCCAAAGCTGCAGGAACACTTAGCTGAAAGTGTTCAGGCTGATGTTGTGGTAAAAATGTAATGATCTGATTTGGGCGCAGAATAGCTGCGCTCAACCCTAACTTTTTGTAACAACTCATTGACATTTCGCGGCGTATACCTTGAACTGGTCTGACAACCATATTGAAAAGGTCAAGCCTCATGCTCTCCCCATTAACAAAAGCGAATCTTTACTTAAATCTGTTTGGTTTTTTAAAAGTGCCATTGATTTGGTCCTGCAGGCCAAAGATTTTAGTGCTAAACGAACGCTCTGTAGAAATCAGAATTCCACTTAAACGTCGCAATAAAAATCATTTAAATAGTATGTATTTTGGTGTGTTAGCCGTTGGTGCAGACGTAGCGGGCGGTTTTATGGCAATGCATAAAGCACAACAGCGTGGCTCCAAAGTATCGTTGGCGTTTAAAGCGGTTAGTGCGGAGTTTTTAAAAAGGCCGGAGGCGGATGTTCATTTTCATTGCCATGATGGCCAGCTAATAGACAGTATGCTTGATAAAACTATCGCGACCGGAGAGCGAGTCAATCAGACAGTAAAGATCATTGCAACCTGTCCTTCATTGCATGGTGACGAGCCTATGGCGGAGTTTCATCTTACTTTATCGTTAAAGCGTATTGGTAAATAAGGCTGAATTAGAGACTACTCGCTTAATTCTATCGGTTCAATGTCGACAATCTTATTTCTATTTAAAACAATTTTCCAACGGTAGTAGCGGGGCTCTTCTTTATGGTTATCTTCTTTGATAATCAAGTTGAGCAAGTGCCGTTTTTCTACGGTTTCTCGACTCACTTGACCACCACTTAACTGATAAATGCGATTAGAGCCTTTGTCTATCAAACGGGTAATAGGGCGTAGATCAATGTGTAAAGTTTCGCGTGTTTCCTCATAGCCACTCATGAAGCGTGAAGTTGACATGGCCGTTTCTGAGCGATAGTGAAGTACCTGTTCCTCCCTTTGAACAATGCGTTTCTTTCGAATTGTTTTGATTCGGTCTGGTAATTTACTCAGGTTGGTATAATCAAGCCATTCAATTTTGTAACCCACAGATTTTCCGGTCGTTGGGTCTATGTAACGACGCTTCCATTTAGGTTTTCCTTTACGGATCCAGCGCCACAGCATATCGCGTAAGTCATCTTTAAAGATCTCGCGTAATGCATAAACAAACGACATAGCGATGATAAAAGAGGCGGTGATTTCCCCCCAATAGTCGCGAGCTGTAATGGCGATGACGGTGACAAACAGCATTACAAGCCCAGTCGCGATGCCTTTTACGGCACGCTTCATGTTATTACCTAAAGAGGTGACGTGTTCATTAAGCACAATGGGATGCTCGATTAAACGGCGTAGTAGGCGCATCTTGTTACTCAGCCGAGTGATGTCTTCCCCTGCCTTTGCCGAGTTGTAATTGTTAAGTTTACGATGTGCCTGTTCTTTTTCAACCAGTGTAATTAGACGCTCTTTGATGGTTTTATATTCACCATCGCGGTTCATGTGTGCGACTAGGGAAAGAAACTTTTGCTCAGTATACCAAGATAAATAGTTATCAATATTGGCGTAATAGCGTTTTAAGCTCTCTTCATAAGGAATGCTGCGGCGCAATCTTTTCAAAATATCTAAAGAGAGTTCAATGACACTATCAACTTCATCTGATGTGACGGTGTCACTCGTCGTATTGAGTTGTACTACAGCTTTATCTAGAGCGATAACATACTGATAAGCAAATAAACTCAAACTGACTCGATACTGAGTAGAAGAGAGATGGCCTCGTTGTGCAAGCCGGCTGTGCACTAAGGGCAGTAACGTTTTATCACTGTAATACGCACGCTCTTGGTGGATGAAGCTATAGTAAAAGTCAGATTCAGGAAGTATTTCGGGTGTTAGACCTAAATCACCGGGAATGAATAGGTAAATGTCTAGATCAAGTTCTTTGCTCTGAGACATGGCATGTGAAATTTTAAGCGTGATGGTATCTTGCTTATCGACATTAACCAAAGAAAGCTCCTGAAAAAATGCTTATTTTTCCCTTGAATGCAGGAAAGGATAACAGAGATCACGTATAATCTCTGCAAAATTGAGGTGAGACATAGTAAATGATTAACGTTGGTCAAATAAACAGTTTAGAAGTCGTAAAGATTGCTGATTTCGGCGTATTTTTGGATGCTGAAGATTTTGGAACCACTTTACTGCCTAAACGATTTACCCCAGATGGGGTTGAATTGGGGCAGAAAATAGACGTATTTTTGTATTTCGATTCAGACAATCAACTTGCCGCGACGACTGAAAAACCGATTGCAAAAGTAGGCGAGTGGGGATTGATGAAAGTTCAGGGTGTGAATAGCACTGGTGTTTTTGTTGATTGGGGTCTGAAGGGTAAAGATTTATTGGTGCCTTACAGCGAACAGCGTGCTCGTTTTAAAGAAGGACAAATGATTTTAGTGTATGTCTACACTGATAAGGCTTCCGGCCGCATCGTAGGCACAACTAAATTCAACAAGTGGCTGGACAAAACCCCTGCAAACTATACGCAGAATCAGCAAGTTGATCTATTAATTGCAGAACACTCAGAACTCGGATACAAGGCCATCATCAATGGCGAGCACTGGGGGATGATTTTCCCATCAGATGTGTTTGGTAAGTTGTTTATTGGTAAGACCTTAAAAGGCTACATCAAAAATATCCGTGAAGATGGAAAAATTGACCTAGCTCTGCAAAAAATTGGCGTAGCAAAAATGGATGAGCTAAGCACTAAGATCATAGAGTTACTTGAGAAAAAGGGTGGTTTTCTTCCATTAAGTGATAAATCGACACCAGAAGCTATTTTTTCGATGTTCCGTACCAGTAAGGGAACCTTTAAGAAGAGCATTGGTGGTTTGTACAAGCAGGGAAAAATTACCATTGGGGAAGATGGAATTCATCTTGTATAGCTGAGGCGTCCACCTCCTGTTGCAATTTATTTTCCTTGACGATAAAAAAAGGCCCAAAACTTTTCCGTTTTTGGGCCTAGGGGAATGGCTCATTTGAGCCTACGCTAATCATTAAAATAGTCGTACTTATGCTTCCCTGTAAGTATAGTTGTTATCGCTAGAAGTGCGCATGTTTTCTAGATTTTTGTCCTATTTTGGGGCGTGTTAAAACAAATTTTTATCTTTAACGAGTTCTCTTGGTAAACCATTTTTTATGCGGTTTCCTACCCATTTTCCTAGGCCAATCACATCGTTACCGAGTTTAACCAGCACTTCGCCAGTGCCAGTTTGTAGTGCTGGTCTGACATCTCTGCCCATGTACCAATCTCGCGCTTCTTCAATCGATAGTGTGATACAGTTTGATTCGTTACCAGTCGCTAATGATGTAGCGACTTGATGTTGCCAGCGATAACCTTTTTTATGTGTTTCAGCGATTTTTATCCCCATGCGAGAGAAGCGGAATTTGCCGAGCATAGGTTCCAGTGCGTTTGGAAATAACCATACATCATTATCACGTAGCCAGACACTGGTATCATCGGGGATCACAACTTCAAACGTTTTCATGAGTTGATCCGCGATCTCTTGTGTGAGTTTAAGGTTGGCTTTCGCAAAAGGAAATTGACCTAAGCGTTTGTTGACTTCAGGGTGGGGTACAGAGCTAAGTTTACGGATTTTTGCAACAAAAAAACCTTCACAATCATAAGTTTGAGGGAATATATGCAAGAACCCTTCGTCTGTAATAGCTGCTTTTGCATCCTCAAACAATGAGCTAAGGGAAACAAATTCAACTGATTGTGGATATTTTTCTTTTAGATGCAAGCACACTTGTTGGTTCTCTTCTGTGCTCAATGTACAGGTTGAGTAGACCATCACACCGCCGGGCTTTAAAGCTTGAAACGCACTTTCAATCAAATCTTTTTGTGTTGTGGAAATCGACAATACAGATTCTTTGCTCCAGTTTTTCATCGCATCAGGATCTTTACGGATGGTACCTTCTCCTGAGCATGGCGCATCTATTAACACCGCATCAAATTGTTCCGGTAACCAACCGCCAAAGACTCGACCATCAAAATTGCTCAGTGCACTGTTACGTACACCGCAGCGTTCGATATTAGCATGCAGCACTTTAACACGGCTGGCTGAAAATTCGTTGGCGACTAATACGCCTTCATTTTCCATACACGCCGCAATTTGCGTTGTTTTTGAACCCGGAGCCGCCGCCATGTCGAGTACTGAATTGAACGATTCACCGCCAGTGAAAAGAGCGGATACTGGCATCATAGAACTGGCTTCTTGAATGTAAAAAAGCCCTGCCATATGTTCGGCGGTATTACCTAAAGGTACGACAGACTCGTCGGCTTCAATCCAAAAACCCGTATTACACCAAGGCACTGGTGATAAAGCCCATCCTTTTTCTACGGCACGTTGACAAAAACTATCGACAGAGATTTTTAGCGTGTTGACTCGGATACTTTTACGCAAAGGACGCTGGCAAGCTGCAATAAAATCACTCATCGTTAGATGTGTGGGCAGTATCGCTTCAATTGTCGCAAGAAAAGGTTCAGGTAGGGTTATATTGGCGTGCAAAGCAGTATCTCGTCTGGGAGTTGAGGCCGGATTATATAAGAATCGTGATGAGATCAAAATAATAAAAAATGCAGCCGATCAGCTGCATTTTATAAGAATCAAGGTTAACCCTTTAAGGTTTTGGTATGGCTGTTCGCCATTGGTGCCATTCTGGTTTGGCTTCAGGATATAAGTAAAATGCTTGGCCTTGTTTAGCGATAGGCTGTAGCTGTTTTTGCTCTGGAGTGGCAAATGTAATTCCGCCTTTCATGATGCTATCTAACGTGCCTGCTTTTATATTTGCACCAGATAAACCGATGGATACATCGACGCCAGAAGTGTTCCAAAACACGCTATTGCTGCGAACCAGATAAGCGAACTCTTTTTGGATTTCAATGGTAAACATGACGCGGTCTGCAAAGTCTCCTAGAGCAACATGGGTTACGTTACCCACTTCCATTTCACGGTAGAGAACAGGGCTATCTTCAGTCACTGATCCTCGTGTTTCACTTTGTAAGGTGAATTCAATACCGAGTGCTTGTTGTGGCTGTTTCTCTAGTTCAAATTGATACTGCACATCGCCAAACCCAGGTTGGACCTCAATGCTGGAACTGAGTAAGTTTTGCAGATTTTCAACACCATTGAAGCTAATCTTAGTTTTCGCTACCCAAAAGTGAGAGCCATTTCTGGCAATGCCTAATGCGTAGCTAGGCTCAATTCTCGCTTGGAGTGTAACTTGGTTTGTCTTGAAATCGGGTGTTACAGAAACAACCTCTCCCACAGTGATATTGTTATATTTGATGGATGTTCCTAGCGTAATGCCAAAGGATGAATCGGCCGTTAAGATGATTTCTTGGCCCGCCTTACGTGCTTGATCGTAGCTGTCATAGAGCTTCCACAAATTCTGATCTTTGTTATCAATACCTTGCAACGAATCAAATGCAATGCCTCCTTGAATTAAAGTTTTTAAAGGAGCGGCTTTGACTTTTACGCCTGCAAGTGTTGCATTAATTTCGACGCCAGAACGGTTCCAAAAAACAGTTTGATTCGTAATCAGATGGCGATATTGATTCTCTATTTTGACCTCGATTTTCACACCTTCTTTAGTGAGCTTAAAGCCAAAAACACTGCCTACTTGAAGGTTACGGTATAGGAGCGGGCTGCCCGGATTGATGGGAGGAAGCTCGTCGGCAAAAAGCGTCAGTGTCTGTGAGCCGCTTTGATTATATTTTGCAAGCTCAGCTAAGGATTTACTTTGATATAGCGGGTACTCATTACTCGCATTTTCAGCGCCTTCGCTGATGAAACTGATTGAGCCGGCGAGCAGTTGTTTGGCTGGAGGGATCGAAACATTAAGGCCTGATTCGGTGAGCTCCGCGGTGGCCGAGCCTGTAATGTAAAAACGATTCTGTGAGCGTATGAGTGATGAGTACTCTTCATCAATCAGCGTATTGAGCACAACACTGTCTTGCTGCAACTTTACGTCAATTACTGAACCTACCGCGATACCTCGATACAAAATCTGGCTGCCCACATCTAAGCCATATGAGCTTTCAGCTGTAAGTTTGATAGCAATCGATTTTGCTTGTGACTGATTAAATTCAAATTGGCGAATTGCAGTGAAACTTCTGGCCTTTTCGCCCTTACCAGGAATGAGTGTCAAGTAATTCCCTTTGATCAAATTACCGATGTTCTCAACTCCAGAGAGTGAGACTTTGGCCTCTTCCAACACAAAACGGCTTCCCGAATTGAGCATATCGCTAAAAGCCGGTTGGATAGCGGCAGAGGCGATGATCTGTTGGTGACTTTTACTGAGCTGCAATTCCGTGATTTGACCGACTTCTATTCCTCGGTAAATGATGGGGGCACCGGTTTGGTTAATATTATGCTGATCGGGTAGGGTGATTTTCACAGGGATACCACGCCCTGCGGTTTTTAAATCGCGATAGAGACTAAATTGGGTATTTTGTTCAACAGGCTCCCCACCGTCCGGTGAATCGACGGCAATTGAACCACCGATTAATGCACTTAAACTTTCTAAGCGGACGTCAACACCTTCAAAGCCAATGCTTGCACCAACACCGCTGACATTCCAAAAACGGCTTTCATTGGTAATAATGTGGCGATACTCGTCTTTTATCGAGGCTTGAATGAGTACCGACTTTGCATCGTCATCGAGTTTGTAGTTAAACACTTCACCAATCGGAATTTTTTTATAGACGATTTGTGAGCCAACAGAAATACCTCCGAGATCGCGAGCCTTTAGCGAAATGATAAGCCCTTGATTAGGCAGTAGATCAGAAGGTGCACCATCTAAAGCACTAAACACTTTATCGTGTTCAGCTGAACTATTTTCGTTACCCGGTTGAATCGCAATATAGTTTCCTGAAACCAATGCATCTAAACCTGAAACGCCAGATAAACTGGCCGTTGGCTTCACTAACCAAAATCGGGTATTGTCATTGAGTAACTGAGTAGCTTCTGGATAAATATCGGCTTCCACATAGATGTTTTCTAATCCTTCGGACAGTTTAATATCTCTTACCATGCCGACTTCGAGCCCTTGGTAGCGAATTGTTGTTCGCCCTGCGACTAAGCCTTGTGCGTCCGAAAAATAGATCTGGATTCGTTCGCCAGCATCGTGAATGGCTTTAACGACTAACCAACCTGCGAGCGCCATGGTGAGTATGGGCAGTATCCACAAAGGTGAGATGCCCCTGTTTCGCTTAACATCGGGAGTGTATGAGGGCTGGCTTGAAATTTGTTTACTCATGTGAAGGCTCGTTTTGGTCTGCGATTTCTGGGTAATTATCCCAGATGAGTCTTGGGTCCATACTTTCCGTGGCGAGCATGGTGAGTACAACCACCAAGCCAAAGGCAACGGCTCCATAACCGGGAGTGAAGTCGAGAATTTGACCGCGATCAACCAGTGTCAACATAATTGAGATGACAAACAGATCCATTACCGACCATTTGCCGATCCATTTAATCGCGAAATAAATGTTCATTCTCTGACGGTGGTAAACCGTTCGCTTAAATTTAATCGCCAGTAATAGATAGGTCAGGCCGAATATTTTTACAATAGGCACGATTATACTGGCCACAAAAATGATGATTGCAATTCCGACCATACCACTATTAATCAGTGACGCAACACCAGAGAAAATGGTGTCTTCTAATCGCTGTCCGTTGGTAATTAAAATCGATATTGGAATCAGGTTCGCGGGGAAAATAGCGACACTTGCTGCAATTAAATAGGCCCAAGTTCGTTGTATCGAGTTGGGTTTCCGGTGATATAATTTTTGCGCGCAACGCACGCAGTGCGTATTTTCTGGTTGTGAAAGATGGCAATGGTGGCAATGCACCTCTTTACGCTCGAAGGCATATTGATTCTCTGGCTGCCACGCTTGCCAATAGCGCCTTACGCTAACTCGAGTCGCTAGCAATACGGTTGCCAGTTGCAGCAAAACTAAACCATACAACCCCACACCGATAAAAATGTCGGAATAATCTTGAAGTTTAAAACAAGATACCGCCACGCTGACTAAAAAAACATCGAGCATTACCCATGCTTTTAATCGCTGAATAATGATCAGTGAGCCACGCAGTAGATGAAACCATCGATAACGCAAGGCGATATGAGCGGTCACTACGGAACCACACACTAAAAGTGGCGCAATAGAGCTGCAAAATAGCACCAATAAAGCGAGCGCTCCAAAGCCCTCTTCAGCCAGCGCAAAGACACCGGATGGCAAGGTGGCGGGGATCATCACCCCAACCAATCGAATACTGATGAATTCAAAAAAATGAGAGGGGATAAACAGTAACAAGCAAGTGATGGCGACGGCTAAATCCCCAGATAAAGAGGGAGATCCACCGCGGTATAGTTGGGTACCGCAGCGTGGACAATAGGCACTTTTTCCATGCTCAACCTCGACGAGATCAACGGCCAATTCACAGCCGTGACACAACCTCACGCCGTTAGGTGATTGTGGATGTTGAATAAGCGCTGAATGTTGAGACAAACAATCATCCTAATTTATTGTTACCCAATCACTAAACGTATGATTGGAGATTTCCATAAAGGGTCTGATATAACCCATCTTGCTCGACTAATTCTCGATGCGTACCCATTTGACTAACTTGACCATCTTCCAGCACGTAAATTATATCGGCTTGTTTCACTGCCGAAAGGCGGTGCGCAACAATTAAAGTAGTTCGACCTTTCAAAAATCCAGTCAGAGCATTGTGCAATGCCGCTTCAGTTACCGTATCTAACGCGGATGTTGCTTCATCCAAAATAACAAATTTAGGATTGCTCAGTACCATCCGAGCGATGGCTAAACGTTGACGTTGTCCGCCCGACAAGCGAATACCATTTCGGCCAACTAGCGTTTCTAAACCGTCACTGAGATTCGCAGTCACATCATCCAGTTGTGCAATATGCAGCGCTTGCCATAATTCCTCTTCTGCATATTGACCGCCGAGGGTCAAATTATGCCTTAAGGTGTCGTTGAATAGTATAGGTTGTTGTAATACCACGGCAATGTTATCGCGAATAATATCAAAACTTATCTCTTCAGTGGTCGCACCATTAAAACGGATCTGCCCGGAATTGGGCTGATACACACCAATTAACAGTTGGATCAACGTGGATTTCCCACCACCACTTGCGCCAACCAACGCAACTTTTTTACCCGCCGGAATCGTGAGCGAGAGATCGTTGAGCACACTCTTTTCACTATCGTAGGCAAAATTAACGTGAGAAACCTCAACATCGACCTGGCGGTTATCTGTGAATGGGTTAATTTTGCAAATAGGGCGAGGCTCTTCCTCCAGTGCAAGCAGATCATTAATGCGATGAAAGGCCGCCTTTGCACTGTACCAAGAAAATTGAATACTCAGCAGCTCTTGCACTGGGCCTAACATAAACCACAAATAACCGAAAACGGCGAAAATTTGCCCTATGGTCAAGTCGCTAAAAACCACCATCAGCATCGCGACCGCTCTAAATAGCTCAAAACCAAGTAAAAATAGGAGAAATGAGACGCGCCCTGCAGCCTCTGATTGCCATGCATATTTGTCTGCATTCTCTCGGACTTGGTTGGCTTGCTGCTTAAGTTCATTGAGAAACTCTCGCTCTTTATTAGCGGCACGCAATTGATAAATGCCATCTAATGTTTCGACTAGCCGATTTTGAAAGCGTTCATACGCTTGGTTTTCTCGCTTTTTCAGATGCTTAACTTTGCTTCCGAGTTTACGTGAAAAGTAAATCACAATCGGGTTGACCAATAAAATAAACAGCCCTAAACGCCACTCAAGCCAGAGTAGAACACCTGCTGTGCCTAACACGGTCAGTAGGCTGATGATAAATTTACTGAGTGTGCTGCCTATGAATTGATCAATGGTTTCGATGTCGGTGATTAAGTGAGCATTAATACCACCACTGCCTTTGGTTTCGTACTGCCTGATACTGATCCGTCCTAATTTATCAATCATTTTGCAGCGCATTTGGTAGGTGATGGTTTTGGACACCAAAGTAAATTGACGGCTTTGAAGTATGTTGAGCGCTTGGCTGACGCTACGCATCAAGACCACTAGCAATAACGTGAGCGCAATATAGCCTGTTGGGTTTTGCATCGATGTCGGTAGAATAGTATTCATCATCGCCAAACCAGAAGCGGGTTTATTCAGCAGAACTTCGTCGACCATTAATGGCATTAATAGTGGAATAGGGACACTAACCAGCGTTGCAATAACCGCGATCGCATTGGCAAATAGAAGTGTAGGTCGATGTTTTTTTACTTGTTTTATTACCCAAGAGCGGCTAATAGTGTCATTGGAATTAGTCATTATGATGAGAATGCATCCTATTTATCGTGTGAGAAATTGTACGCTGTTCAAAAATAGATGTCTTCCGTTTTCAAAAGGTCGTTGAGTTTATATGAACATAGAAGAATACCGCCGTCTTACCAAGCAGGCGGTGGCACTGGTTGAATCTGAAACGGATTTAATCGCTAATCTTGCCAATTTGAGCGCCTTATTTAACATGGAGCTTGAAGATCTTAACTGGGTGGGTTTTTACCTAATAAAAGAAGAGCAACTGGTTCTCGGTCCCTTTCAAGGAAAACCAGCTTGTGTACGCATCCCCTTAGGAAAAGGTGTGTGTGGTACAGCGGCGGCGACTAACCGTATACAACGTGTTTATGATGTCCATGAGTTTGCTGGTCACATTGCTTGCGATGCTGCGAGTAATTCTGAGTTGGTGGTGCCATTTTCTATCAATGGTCAAGTGGTGGGAGTATTGGATATTGATAGCCCAACAATTGGCCGTTTTTCTGAAATTGATGAGAAAGGGATGGCAGAATTAATGATTGAGATAGAAAAGCTGCTCAATTCACACGCTAACAAGGCATAAATTGGTCATTGCCTGTGGTTTTTCGCATTTAGGTCACTATAATACCGAACATATTTATCTTAATGCCTCGCGGAAAGACCGCATAAACCAGGAATCCTCATGGAAAACACTGAAAAGTTAAAAAACAGCAAAGAAGTTATTGCGTACATTGCTGAATGTTTCCCTAAGTGCTTTACTTTAGAAGGTGAAGCAAAGCCTTTGAAAATTGGTATTTTTCAAGATCTTGCAGAACGCCTAAACGAAGACTCAAAAGTAAGTAAAACACAGCTGCGTGCTGCGTTAAGACAATACACGTCGTCATGGCGTTATCTACATGGTGTTAAACTAGGTGCAACTCGTGTTGACCTTGATGGCAACCCATGTGGAGAGTTAGAAGAAGAACATGTAGAGCACGCACAAGCCGCATTGGCAGAAAGTAAAGCTCGAGTACAGGCTCGTCGTAAAGAGCAAGGACAAAAAGCACGCGAAGAGGCAAAAGCGAAGCAGCCAAAAGCGAAAAAGCCTCAAGCACAAGCTCGTCGTCCTCAAGCGAAAGCGCCAAAATCTGAAAAACCTGTCGAGACGCGCGCTTTAAATGCTGATGAAATGATCACTGGCAAACAAGTGAACGTAAACATGGGTAAAGGAAACATGGCTGCGACCATTGTTGAAGTTAATAAGGAAGATGTGCGCGTTCAACTTGTCAACGGCCTACAAATGGTTGTGAAAGCGGAGCACTTGCGCGCATAAAGGAGAAATTCCTACGCATGAAATGCCGTTCAAAATTAACGTTGATCGCTGCTGGCCTATGGCTAGCAGCGTCATCCGTTCAGGCCTTAGAAGCCACTCTTAGCAAAGAAGATTTACCTCTTCTTGCCCCAGAAATGCAGCATGAAACGGCGAGTAAGCGTGTGACTTCCCGTTTTACTCGTTCTCATTACAAACACTTCAACTTGAATGACGATTTCTCGCAAGCTATCTTCAATCGTTATCTCGAACTGCTCGACTACAACCGCAATATCTTTACTCAGAGCGATATTGATTCCTTTCATACGTGGTCGACACAACTTGATGATCAACTCAAGGCTGGCAATAACCAAATTGCATTTGATGTTTATAACTTATCAATGCAAAAGCGCTTTGAGCGTTTTCAATATGCGCTTTCTCTGCTCGACAAAGAAATTACATTTGAAGCCGATGAATCGATGGAACTTGATCGCTCAAAAGCAGCTTGGCCGAAAGATAAAACCGAGCTCGATAAGTTATGGCAGCAACGTGTCAAATATGATGCACTGAACTTAAAGCTTACGGGTAAAGAGTGGCCGGAAATTAAAGAAACGCTAGGCAAGCGTTATAATAACGCGATCAAACGTCTGTCTCAGACCCACAGCGAAGATGTATTTCAGCTTTATATGAATGCTTTTGCGCGTGAAGTTGATCCGCATACTAGTTATCTCTCTCCACGTAATGCCGAGCAGTTCCAATCAGAAATGAATCTTTCATTGGAAGGGATTGGTGCTGTACTGCAAATGACCGACGACTACACCATCATTCGTTCGTTAGTTGCGGGTGGTCCTGCCTCAAATAGCAAGCAGTTGGGTGAAGGCGATCGTATCATTGGTGTGGGCCAAGATGGCAAAGAGATGGTTGATGTTATCGGCTGGCGTCTAGATGATGTCGTACAACTGATCAAAGGCCCGAAAGGCACTAAGGTGAAGTTGCAAGTTTTGCCGGAAGGTAAAGACGCTAAAAGTCACGTTGTCACTATTGTTCGAGACAAAATTCGTTTAGAAGATCGAGCGGTTAAATCAAAAATCATCGAGAAAAATGGCAAGAAAATCGGCGTGCTTGAAGTCCCTAGCTTCTATGTCGGTTTAGCGCAAGACACGGACAAATTGCTGACTGAACTGAAGCAGAAAAAAGTGGATGGCGTGATCGTCGATTTGCGTAATAACGGTGGGGGTGCATTAACGGAAGCGACGGCATTATCCGGCTTATTTATTGAAAGCGGCCCGGTTGTACAAGTTCGCGATAGCTATGGACGAGTAAACGTTAATAGTGACACTGATGGAAAAATCAGTTATCAGGGTCCTATGACGGTATTGGTGAATCGCTACAGCGCATCAGCCTCAGAAATTTTTGCAGCGGCAATGCAAGATTATGGACGAGCGATCATTGTTGGCGAAAACTCATTCGGTAAGGGAACGGTTCAACAGCATCGCTCGTTGAATCATATCTACGACTTGTTTGATAAAGAATTAGGCTACGTTCAATATACGATTCAGAAATTTTATCGCATTGATGGTGGTAGTACGCAGAATAAAGGTGTTGTGCCTGATATTGCGTTACCCACTGCGATTGAAGCAAAAGATACCGGTGAGAGCGTTGAACCTAATGCACTTCCTTGGGATCAAATTGAGCGAGCTAAATACGACAAGTTACAAGCTAATGAAAAACTGATTGCTAAGTTATCTGCACAGCATCAAGCTCGTATTGCCAACGATATGGAGTTCGGCTTCATTAACGAGGATATTGCAAAGTATAAAGCGGAGAAAGATGACAACACAATTTCTCTCAATGAATCTGTGCGTAAGCAAGAAAGTGACAAGGCAGATGAATTGCGTTTGGCGCGGATTAACATGCGACAAGCCGCCAACGGTTTGAAGCCCTATAAAACCTTGCAAGATGTGCCTAAAGATTATGAAACTCCAGATGTTTATTTAGAAGAAGCAGTGGCGATCACTGTTGATATGCTAAATTAGCAACCAGTATCAATGAAAAGCGAGCCTTAGTGCTCGCTTTTTTGATCTTATTTAAACCAAATAAATAACGTGATACAGATCAAACATTTCGCTTTATCGTACAACCGGTTCTAAGCTTAAGAAAAAAGCGAGGAGCGTGTTATGAAATGGATAAGCATCATTTTTACCTGCATTGTTCTTATCAGCACCAGTGCGGCACAAAGTCAAAGTAGTGGTACGCAGACTCATCAAGACTTAACTCAGTTTGATCTCCCTTTTTTACTTGGTGATTGGTACCTACTTAACCCCAATCCTGACACTTCTTCCGATGATTTTCGTTCTATTAAACTGACCTTGGAATCGAATTATCGTTTCAAGATCGATATTCAAAAGAAAAATTATAATGTGGAGCACTGGGAAGGTGAATTTGACGCCAGCGATAACAGCTTGATTTTGGGGCTTAATTCATCGCAACCTCAAGTTTATCAATACCAAGTGAACCACAACATGCTCAACTTAAACGGCATTATGTTCACTAAAGCTTTACCAAATGCGTTGGCAGGGGTGTGGTCTAGCAAACGGATATTTGGTGAAGATGCGATAGCAACCGACATTAACCAACTTGATCTCGTTTTACAGCCGGATTTTGTATTTATGTTCAGAGTAAGTGGTGCTAATGGTAACGAATCGATCCATAAAGGGGTGTACTACACAGAAGGTGATCATTTGGTGCTCCTTTATGAAGACGGAGAACATGATACCCGCTATACGCTTGTTAGCGATATGTTAACTTTAGAAGTGGAGAATGGTTCCATGTCGGCTGTTTTAGCGCGAGTAAATCCGTAGTCTTGCAATCTTCTATCATAAGAAAGGTAATGAGTGAAATCTGTTGATATATGGGTAAATTGTCAGCGAAATAACGGGGTATTTGTCTTAAATGCCTCGTTTTTCGGTTTGAGGGGTTGTTATTAATGATAACAAGCCTTAGATCTATAGCCATCTTACTGAATGTTTATCAAAAACGTCACATTTCACTCCGTCAACAAGGATTACGACATGGCTCATACACCCCAAGCCAAGTATCGCAAAGATTATCAATCTCCATCACATACCATTACGGATCTCGAATTAACATTCGATCTCTTTGATACCAACACCACAGTGACTGCCGTTTCTCACGTTAAGCAGCAAAAAGAGAATAACCAATTGGTGCTGGATGGTGAAAACCTTGAGCTGAAATCGCTCAAAGTGAATGGCACCGAATGGCAAGATTTTCAGCTGCTTGAAAGCGGGCTCTCGATCTCATCATTACCTCAAGAGTTTGAATTGGAGATCGTGACACTGATTAACCCTGAAGCGAATACCGCACTAGAAGGGTTATACAAATCGGGTGGTGCGTTCTGTACTCAGTGTGAAGCAGAAGGTTTCCGTCGCATCACTTATTTCCTCGATCGTCCAGACGTTCTTGCAAAATACACAACGACCGTGATTGCTGACAAAAAAGATTACCCATTTTTATTAAGTAACGGTAACCGTATCGAACATGGCGATCTTACAGAAGGGCGTCATTGGGTGAAGTGGCAAGATCCACATCCGAAACCTGCTTACTTATTTGCTCTCGTTGCGGGTGATTTTGACGTATTACGTGATCAATATAAAACCAAGTCCGGCCGTGATGTTGCCCTCGAGATTTTTGTTGATAAAGGTAACCTCGACCGAGCTTCTCATGCGATGACATCACTTATCAACGCAATGAAGTGGGACGAAGAACGCTTCGGCTTAGAGTATGATCTCGACATCTACATGATCGTTGCCGTTGACTTTTTCAACATGGGTGCGATGGAGAATAAAGGGCTCAACATTTTTAACTCTAAGTTTGTGCTAGCCAATGAAAAAACCGCTACCGATACTGATTATTTAGGTATTGAAGCGGTGATTGGCCACGAATATTTCCATAACTGGACTGGTAACCGCGTCACTTGTCGTGATTGGTTCCAATTAAGCTTAAAAGAAGGCCTAACGGTATTCCGTGACCAAGAATTTTCGTCTGATTTAGGGTCGAGAGCCGTGAATCGCATTAATAATGTGCGCATTATTCGCGGGCCACAATTTGCTGAAGATGCCAGCCCAATGTCACACCCAATTCGTCCCGATAAAGTGATAGAAATGAATAACTTCTATACATTAACTGTCTATGAAAAAGGCAGTGAAGTGATTCGTATGATGCATACGTTATTGGGTGAAACGAATTTCCAAAAAGGGATGAAGCTCTATTTTGAGCGTCATGACGGCACTGCCGCTACCTGCGAAGATTTCGTAGCAGCGATGGAAGATGCTTCTGGCGTCGATCTTACCCAATTCCGTTTATGGTATAGCCAATCTGGTACACCGATTGTTTCAGTGAGCACTGAATATGACGCACAACAGAAAACCTATGCCTTAACCGTAGAGCAAACAACCGAACCAACGCACGAGCAAAAAGAGAAAGCAGCGCTGCATATTCCTTTTGATGTTGAGTTATACACCGCTCATGGTGATGTAATTGAGTTACAGTGTAACGGAAAGCGAATCTCTAATGTACTGAACGTAACACAGGCTAAGCAGACCTTCGTGTTTGAAAATGTGCCAGAGAAACCGATCCCTTCCTTGTTGCGCGAATTTTCAGCACCAGTGAAACTGGAGTATGACTACAGTGATGATGAGCTGATCTTCTTGATGGTCAATGCTCGTAACGAATTTGCTCGCTGGGATGCAGGCCAAATGTTGTTAGCCAAATATATCCGTAGCAATGTGTTTGGAGTGCAGTCGGGTAAGGCGGCGGATTTGCCTGAATCGGTAGTTGATGCATTCCGTGGTGTGTTACTGAGTGAGGCTCTAGAGCCTGCTTTTATTGCGGAAATGCTCTCATTACCTAGCCATAATGAGGTTTCAGGTTGGTATAAACGTGTGGATGTTGATGCAATAGCGACCGTACTTAAAGCGATGAAAGTACAGCTTGCTAACGCATTGCAAGACGAGCTCAATGCGGTTTACCACAGTTTAAAACAGACAGAATACAGCATTGAACACAGTGCAATTGGTGAACGAGCATTGCGCAATACTTGCCTTGCTTATTTAGCTTATACCGACCAAGGCAATGACTTGGTGCTGGCTCAGTATCACAGTGCCAACAACATGACTGACACCATCGCCGCTATGAGCGCTGCGAATAGTGCGCAGCTTATGTGCCGTCAAGCACTGATGGATGATTACAGCAATAAATGGAAACACGATGGATTGGTGATGGATAAATGGTTTGCACTGCAAGGGACTAACCCCGCGCCAAGTGTTTTGGATACCATTCAACAAACCATGAAACATGAAGCATTTAGCTTAAAAAATCCAAATCGTACTCGCAGTTTAATTGGTTCATTCCTCAGCGCAAACCCAGTTAATTTCCATGCAAAATCGGGTGAGGGATACCGTTTTGTAGGGCAGATACTGCGTGAACTCAATAATAGTAACCCCCAAGTTGCGTCGCGTTTAATTGATCCTTTACTTAAATTCAGGCTCTACGATGAAACTCGTCAAGCAATGATGAAATCGGAGTTGGAGACTTTGAAGTCAATGGATAATTTAGCTCGGGATCTCTTTGAAAAAGTAACAAAAGCGCTCGAATCTTAAGGATCTTAACTCTACTAAGAGCGAGGTGACAGATAGGTCTCCTCGCTCTATTTTGGTTAACGGCTATGAAGCAATACTATTTTACTCTCAATATTTCTTATCAAACTTACTTAGCGCACTATTCTGGCGTAGCAAGCTCTGTACAAGTCTACACAGATCAAGGTTTACGCCTTCAGCTACCCGCGTCTCGATTTCGTCCATTTCTTAGCCAAATTGGAGTAAAAGGTCGATTTCGGCTGACAACTGACCAAAATAACAAGTTTGTAAAGTTAGAAACTCTGTGAGCTGCTGATTTTCTAGATATTTAAATAGGAATCTTAATCACATTCTCAAACATTTCACCTCAGACCTGCCCTAAAACTGTTAACTATTTGTCAATAAAGCTTTTACAATAAAGCAAGCATTACCAATGGTAAGCGCTATGCTTACCGCATACCCTACAAAAATAATAATCTTGGAGTCTACTATGACTGCGCGTGAAACTTTAGTGCCAGTTCTGCTTGAAAAAGTGTACAAACTGATTCAAGACAAACTCGATCTTGCTCATCAACCGCTCGTGACCCAACTTGCTCAACATCTATTTAGTAACATTTCGAAAGATGATCTGACTGAACGTAATGAATCTGACTTATATGGTGCGATAGTTAGCCTATGGCACCATATTAACGAGAAAAACCCAGAGGAGCGCTCAGTGCGGGTATTTAACCCGACAGTAAGCCGCCAAGGTTGGCAGTCAACGCACACGATTGTTGAAATAGTAATCCCTGATAGTCCGTTTCTTGTGGACTCCATTAAAATGGCGCTCAGCCGTTTGGATTTATCGTCACACCTCATGCTCAATGGTCCAACGCAAATCTCGCGCACCGATAACGGTGTTATTACTTCGGTAAACCAAGGTGAGGGTGTTCTGCAATCTCTTTTTCATATTGAAGTCGACCGCCTTAGCAGCAAAGAAGCGATGACACAGTTGAAAAATGAGTTGCTTAGTATTCTGAGCGATACAGCTTTAGTGGTGCAAGACTGGCAACCAATGTCAGAAAAACTGGTGCAAGTGATTGCGCAATTAGAGACACAAAAAGAGTTCATTCCTGTAGAAAGTGATCGTTACGAAGAAACCATCAAATTCTTAAAGTGGATGGGAAATCATAATTTCACTTTCATGGGGTACAAAGAATACGACCTCGTGACAGTCGAAGGCGATACTGAACTGAGACCAACAGCAGAAAAAGGGCTGGGTTTATTTTCTGATTCAAAACGTGTGCGCAGCGTAAAATTATCTGACTTTCCTGATTCCGCGCGCCTTGAAGCCAAAAAGCCTTTTTTATTGATTGTCACTAAAGGCAATACCCAATCACGTATCCACCGCCCAGCTTATACCGATTATATCGGCGTTAAAAAGTTCGACAAGGCAGGTAAAGTGATCGGTGAACATCGTTTCACTGGTCTATATACCTCGGCGGTATATAACCAAAGTGTCGAAACTATTCCGCTGATCCGCGAAAAAGTAGAACGTATCCTAAAAGCCAGCGGTTATCGTGCAGGCTCGTATTCCTATAAAGCGCTGCACAATATTCTAGAAAACTATCCTCGTGATGAGTTACTGCAAGCACGTGAAGAAGAGATGTTAGAAGTTGGGATGGGCGTAGTGCAAATGCAAGATAGGGATTTGCTGCGTCTGTTTGTTCGTAAAGACCCGTTTGGTCGTTTCTTCAGTTGCATGGTCTATGTGACCAAAGAGCGCTATAACACCGAGCTTCGCCGCCAAACGCAACGAATTTTCAAACAGTACTTTGGTTGTGAGCAAGATGTTGAGTTCACCACTTATTTTTCAGAAAGCCCATTGGCAAGAACACACTACATCGTACGTGTTGATAATAACAATATGGATGTCGATGTAAAAACGGTAGAGCAGAATTTAATGGAAGCATCATCAACTTGGGATGATCGTTTATCAGATGCGATCGTAGCAAACTTTGGAGAGAGTAAAGGACTGCCATTATCGAAAGAATACATGCGCGCATTCCCTCGTTCTTACAAAGAAGACATGATGCCGGGTTCAGCGGTGGATGATATCCAGCGATTGGAAGCCTTAGATGAAGAGCACAAACTCGGCATGTTGTTCTATCGCCCACAAGAAGAAGCGGCCGATTCAAAAGCG
This sequence comes from Vibrio sp. B1-2, assembly GCF_963888445.1. Taxonomy (NCBI): domain Bacteria; kingdom Pseudomonadati; phylum Pseudomonadota; class Gammaproteobacteria; order Vibrionales; family Vibrionaceae; genus Vibrio; species Vibrio sp. B1-2. The sequence goes on along the minus strand of NZ_CAWPJH010000011.1, from coordinate 337,357 downwards.
GTGCGCTTAAAACTCTATCACCGTGACGAGCCAATCCATCTTTCTGATGTGATGCCGATGTTGGAAAACTTAGGGCTGAGGGTGATCGGAGAGTCACCTTATGAAGTACGCAAGTTAAATGGACAAACGTATTGGATCTTAGATTTCTCAATGCTGCATAAGAGCGATAAGAGTGTCGATCTTCGAGAAGCGAGAGATCGTTTTCAACAAGCATTTGCGGCTATTTGGGCTGGTGAATTAGAGAGTGATGGCTTCAACCGACTAGTACTCGGTGCTTCATTAACGGGGCGCGAAGTATCGATTCTTCGTGCTTATGCGCGTTACATGCGCCAAGTGGGTTTCCCATTCAGTCAACAATATATTGAAGATACACTCAGCCATTATCCAGATGTAGCAAAAGGGCTGGTGGAACTATTCTTAAAGCGGTTTGATCCTAAACACAAAGGGGCTCAAAAAGGGCAAACGGATCTTATTAACGCTATTACTGAAGAGTTAGATCGTGTTGATAGCTTGGATGATGATCGTATTATTCGTCGTTATATGGAGATGATCAGTGCAACGATCCGTACTAACTACTTCCAGCTGGATGAAAACAATCAGATCAAACCTTGGCTTTCTTTAAAAATGAAACCGAAAGAGATTTCTGAAATTCCAGCTCCTGTGCCGGCTTTCGAAATCTTCGTTTATGCGCCTGATATTGAAGGTGTTCATTTACGTGGTGGTAAAATAGCACGTGGCGGATTACGTTGGTCTGATCGCCAAGAAGATTTCCGTACCGAGATTCTAGGGTTAGTGAAAGCGCAACAGGTAAAAAATACCGTTATTGTTCCTGTGGGAGCAAAAGGTGGTTTTGTGTGTAAGAAACAGCACATGTTTACCACGCGTGATGAGATCTTTGCCGAGGGACAACGCTGCTATAAACGTTTTATTCGTGCATTACTCGATGTTTCCGACAATATTATTGAAGGCGAAGTCGTTCCACCTAAAAATGTCGTTCGTCATGATGAAGATGACCCTTACTTAGTTGTAGCCGCGGATAAAGGGACAGCAACATTTTCCGATTTGGCTAACTCAGTGTCAGCAGAATACAATTTCTGGCTAGGTGACGCTTTTGCTTCTGGTGGTTCAAATGGTTACGACCATAAAGCCATGGGGATTACAGCAAAAGGGGGATGGGAGTCAGTCAAGCGCCACTTCCGTGAGATGGGCATTAACTGCCAAACCACAGATTTCACAGCGATTGGCATCGGCGATATGGCTGGAGATGTGTTCGGTAATGGGATGCTGCTGTCTAAACACATCTGTTTGCAAGCAGCGTTTAACCATTTGCATATTTTCATCGATCCAACACCAAATTCAGCAAAAAGTTGGGAAGAGCGCAATCGCTTATTCAACACGCCACGATCTAGCTGGGAAGATTACAACGCAAAGTTGATCTCAAAAGGTGGTGGCATCTTCTCTCGCAAAGCGAAATCGATCACCTTAACGCCTGAAATTCAAAAAATGATCGGCACTAAGAAGGCTTCTGTTGCGCCTAATGAGCTGATTAAAATGATTTTGAAAATGGAAGTGGATCTTCTGTGGAACGGAGGCATCGGCACCTATGTTAAATCATCGAAAGAGAGCCATTCTGATGTAGGTGACCGTGCTAACGATGCTCTAAGAATTGATGGACGCGATCTTCGTACAAAAGTGATCGGTGAAGGTGGTAACTTAGGTATGACTCAACTTGGACGTGTTGAGTATGCATTAACTGGTGGTCGTGTTAATACCGACTTTGTTGATAACGTTGGCGGCGTCGATTGCTCGGATAATGAAGTTAATATTAAGATCTTCTTGAATGGCTTGGTGGCGAATGGTGATCTTACCGTCAAACAACGTAATCAGATCTTAGAGTCGATGGAAGACGAAGTAGGAGGCATCGTTATTGAAGATGCTTACGCTCAATCTGAAGCTATTTCTGTCACTGAGCAACAGGGTGTATCGTTAGTTAAAGAGCAAATTCGTTTCATCCATGCTATGGAAAAAGCAGGGCACCTTGACCGAGCATTGGAATATATTCCAGATGATGAAACTTTGCTTGAGCGTGAGAAGCAGGGATTTGCATTAACCCGTCCGGAGCTATCGGTATTAGTGGCATACGGCAAAATGGTGTTGAAAGAGGAATTGGCTTGTGAAGAGATTTCACACGATGAATTCCATTCACAGCAGTTGATCAACTATTTCCCTACTGAGTTACGTCGTAACTATTCTCAGCACATGCAACAGCATCCACTTCGTGCAGAGATCATTGCTACGGCTCTGGCCAATCAGATGGTGAACGAAATGGGATGTAATTTCGTGACCCGTCTGCAAGAAGAGACTGGTGCGAATGTTGTCGATATTGCCAATGCTTACACTGCGGCAAGAGAAATCTATGGTTTAGGCCGTGTTCTTGAGCAGGTTCGTTTACTCGACAATAAAGCAGAAGCCGATGCACAGTACGATGTGATTTTCTTAGTACGCCGAACCTTACGCCGCTTATCTCGTTGGTTGCTGCGTAATCGTTCAGGCAAACAATCGGCCAAAGATTTGATTGCGCTTTATCAAACTGACGTCAATGCCGTTTCCGCTGAACTAGATAATATGCTCGTTGCTGAAGAGGTTGCAGAGCATAATGCCATGGCTCAAGTCTGGATTGATAAAGGCATTAACTCAGAACTGGCGAATTACGTTGCTCGTTTATCAAGCCTGTACTCAGCACTGGATATATCTACAGTGGCACGTGATAAAGGTAAGACTGTTGCTCAGACAGCTAAGCTTTACTTTAACTTAGGTGATCGTTTATCACTGCACTGGTTCTTAAAACAGATTAACGGTCAAGCGGTGGATAACAATTGGCAAGCACTAGCTCGCGCTGCATTCCGTGAAGATTTAGACTGGCAGCAGCGTCAACTCACTGCGCAAGTATTGAATTGTACTTGTGCACCAGAAGAACTCGATGTAATGAAAGCACTGGATGAATGGATTGCTAGTAATGAAGTATCCTTAATGCGCTGGGAGAGTATCCTCAACGAATTTAAAGTTGGTGCAGTACATGAATTTGCAAAATTCTCAGTAGCATTAAGAGAATTAGTACTTTTAAATTTGAATTGTGCGGCAAATGAGTAAATAATAATGCCCCGTTTATACGGGGCTTTTTATTTCGGAGGCACAATGCTCTACCGCTTAGCCAGGACTGGCTTTTTTCAACTTGATGCCGAAAAGGCACATGATCTCGCCATTGAAAACTTTAAACGTTTCACAGGCACTCCTCTTGATCTCTTCTATCGTCAACACTTACCCAATCGCCCAGTCGAATGCATGGGTTTAACTTTTAGAAACCCTGTAGGTTTGGCCGCTGGCCTAGATAAAAATGGGGAATGCATAGAAGCTTTTGGTGCAATGGGGTTTGGTTTTGTCGAAGTTGGTACCGTGACTCCACGTCCTCAATCTGGTAACGATAAACCGCGTTTATTCCGTTTGATCCAAGCGGAAGGTATTATCAATCGAATGGGCTTTAACAACTTAGGTGTCGACAACCTGGTTGAGAACGTTAAGAAAGCTAAATATGACGGCATTATCGGTATCAACATTGGAAAGAATAAAGATACACCGATTGAAAATGGGGCAGATGACTATCTTATTTGTATGGAGAAAGTTTACCCATATGCTGGTTACATAGCAGTGAACATTTCATCCCCCAACACTCCTGGGTTACGAACGTTACAATATGGTGAGGCATTGGATGATTTGCTTGCCGTACTGAAAGCGAAGCAATCTGAATTGGCTAAGCTGCATAATAAATACGTTCCGTTAACATTAAAGATCGCTCCCGATCTTTCTGATGACGAACTTAAACAAATTTGCCAATCGTTACTCAAGCATAATATTGATGGCGTTATCGCGACTAATACCACATTGGATCGGTCGCTGGTGGAAGGTATGAAATTCGCGAATGAAGCGGGTGGGTTAAGTGGCCGTCCTGTTCAATCAAGAAGTACTGAAGTGATTAAGTGCTTGTACCAAGAGTTGGGTGATAAGCTGCCCATTATTGGAGTGGGTGGTATTGATTCTTGTATCGCTGCAAAAGAAAAAATGTTGGCGGGCGCGAAACTAGTACAAGTCTATTCAGGATTCATTTACCACGGCCCAGGCTTAGTGAGAGATATTGTCAAGAACCTGTAAATAAGTGCGATTTAAAGGTATTTACTCAGAAAAATAAAAAGTGACTGGGTCAAAGTAAGAGGGAATGAGTTATTCATTTCCTCTTTTTTTTTATATTTCTGTTCTTAAAATTACATTCACTAGCTGGCAAAGGTAATTAAGCGTTTTACCTAATAGTTTGATAATTCATTAAAATTAGAGAGTGGAACGATGCTTAAACCAAGTGACAAATGGAGTTGGTATTATTCAGATAGCGAAAGCTGCCTGATGTTGTACCTTGGTGATGAGATGGTTTTTAAGACCAATCTTTACCGTAATCTGCTCGTCGATTGTGCTTTTGCTGAGAATCATTTTTCAGTCGATGATGCGAGTGCTTTCCAAACCTACAAAGAGCAAATTGCCTATTTAGGTTTAAGTGAGCCAAGACAAGCCGAATTAGCACTCTATTGTGTTGCCGCTAAGCGTTTTCATAAACCTGTCCAGCCTAAAAGTTGGTTTTTTGATCATCAAGGCTACGGTTTTGAACCGAGTGAAGGTGACATTGTTCGGTTGGTCAACGGCTACAGCCAAGGTTATTTCATCGTACTTGAGGTAGGGGACTGCGCTAGTCTTTGCGCCTTAGTCGATTTGGATGCGTTCATACTGAATGGTTCCAAACAGCTGGAATTCGGACAGGTCATTAAGGTTATGCATGACCGTATGGCTTGCGCCAATCATATTTTTCTCGAAGAGCACGTTGCTCTTGTGAGTTAACTTTTCCCTAATAGCACAACGTTTCGTTCCTTTGTTTCATTTCCCATCGGCTTAATAGCCGATTTTTTTTGCCTAGAGCTTTTCCCCAACTCAATCCTATCCGTCTGAATTCGATCTTAAATGTGAGATTTGTTCAGGATTCTGATGTTTTTTTCTTTAAAAGTGACGTTATAAACAGTGTCTACATTGCTAGAAATGGCCGACATATTCCCATTTTTAGCTCATTTGTAATTAATTTACACTGCAAAAATCAATCTGGTATAGTCCAATTTTGCAGTGAATAAATACTCACTTATCCCGTAGACCTTGCTATATCTAGTGAGATGTTTTTGCAATGCTCGAAGCTTGTCTATTTGTAAAATTGGCGAGTAGTTAAGCAATTGAATGGTTGAGAAGGTGAAAGAGACACTTTGTTTTACTCAAGCGTGGGATTGTCAGGTATAATGCGTGGTCATTTTTATCAGTAAAAGAGCAGTATGAACCAATATCTAGCGGTTACCTCAAACGGTCTTGAGAACCTATTAGTTGAAGAACTAACCAAATTAGGGATTACGGACGCAAAACCCGTGCAGGCCGGGGTAAAATTTAAAGCGTCGAAAGAGCAGATTTATCGCTGTTGTTTGTGGAGCCGTCTAGCATCAAGATTTGTTCGCGTCCTCTCTGAATTTACCTGCCAAAATGATATGGATCTTTACTTGTCAGCAAGTTCAGTGAGCTGGGTTAATCATTTTCATAGTTCGAAAAAGTTTGTTGTCGACTTCAACGGCACAAATAACGAAATCCGCAACAGTCAGTACGGCGCGATGAAAGTAAAGGATGCGGTTGTCGACTGTTTCACCAAAAAGAACTTACCGCGCCCTTCGATCGATAAAGATCATGCAGATCTTCGTATCCATGTACGCTTGCATAAAGATAAAGCCATTTTAGGGATTGATATGGTGGGCGGTGGTTTACATCAGCGCGGTTACCGTACCGAAGCGGGGCGAGCACCACTTCGTGAAACATTAGCAGCGGCTATTATTTTGCGTAGTGGATGGAGTGAAACGAAGCCACTGCTCGACCCAATGTGTGGTTCTGGTACTTTGCTCATTGAGGCGGCCATGATGGCTGCTGGTATGGCCCCTAGTCTCAAGCGTCCAAAGTGGAGTTTCGAAGCTTTAGAGGATTTTGATGCAGAACTATGGGCGCAAATAAAATCAGAGGCCAATGTTCAAGCAAGACGTGGTGTCAAGAAAGTTGACTGTAAGTTCTTTGGTTTTGATAACGATGCACGAGTGCTGCAAACCGCGAAAGATAACGCTCGCCGCGCAGGGGTTGAAGAACTGATTACCTTCCAGCTAGGTGATGCGGCACTGATCAAACGTCCTGAAGGGTTTGAGGATGGTGTAGTTATCTGTAATCCACCCTATGGTGAACGTTTAGGTACACATCCTGGTTTGATTGCTTTATACACGGCATTTGGTGGGCAATTAAAGGCTGAATTTGGCGGTTGCCAAGCGTCGATTTTCTCAAGCTCTGACGAATTACTCAGTTGTTTGCGTATGCGCGCTGAAAAGCAGTTTAAGTTAAATAACGGTGCGTTACCTTGTCACCAAAAGAACTACTCAATTTCATTGCGCACGGTAGAGCCGGGAGCGTCTATTTCTCAAGAATCGGTGATTGCTCCTGATTTTTCGAATCGTTTAAAGAAAAATATTGCGAAAATTGGTAAGTGGGCGAAACGTGAATCACTCGATTGCTATCGTATTTATGACGCTGATTTGCCTGAATACAATGTTGCGATCGATGTTTATCTCGACCACCTAGTGATCCAAGAATACGCCGCACCTAAGGATATTCCAGAAGAAAAGGCGAAACGCCGTTTAACAGATATCATTCGTGCCGCGATTCAAGTCACCGGAACAGAAGCAAATAAAGTGGTACTCAAAGTTCGTGAAAAACAGAAAGGGCGCTCTCAATATCAAAAATTAGGGCAAATTTCTGAGACAATGGAAGTGAACGAGTATGGCGTTAAACTGATTGTCAATTTACATGATTATCTCGATACGGGTTTATTCCTTGATCATAAATTGACGCGTCGTCGCTTAGGGCAAATGGCAAAGGGTAAAGACTTCCTCAATCTATTTGCTTACACTGGCTCTGCAACCGTTCATGCCGCTTGCGGTGGAGCAAAATCAACCATGACGGTTGATATGTCTAAAACCTATTTAGAATGGGCTAAAGACAACTTAAAGCTCAACGGTCAAGTTGGACACCAGCATCGCTTTGAACAAGCCGACTGTGTGCAATGGCTAGAGACTGCAAAAGAACAATTTGATTTGATATTTATCGATCCGCCGACATTCTCAAATTCCAAACGTATGGAACACACATTTGATGTACAACGCGATCATATTAAGTTGATGGAAAATTTAAAACGTATCCTACGTCCAGAAGGTACGATTGTGTTTTCAAACAATAAACGACATTTTAAAATGGATTTAGAAGCGCTAGCTGAGCTTGGTTTAGTTGCTCAAAATATTTCAGCGCAAACATTGCCACTGGATTTTGAACGCAATAAGCAGATCCACAACTGCTGGACCATTTCCCATGCACGCAGTGAATAGGGAATGAAGTTGTTCACGCTTTACAGTACTGAAGGATGCCATCTCTGTGAGATGGCATTTCAGCTTGTTCAGCAGGCAAACATTGCTGAACAAGTACAACTTGTTGATATTGCATTTGATGATGCGCTCTTCTCTCGTTACGGGGTCACCATTCCGGTTCTTAAATACCAAGAATCCGAACTGAGCTGGCCCTTTGACCAACAAACATTACTTCATTGGTTAGAAAATAATGGCATTAATTACCATCCATAACGGTCAATTAGCATTTGGGGACCACCCATTACTCGATCATGCAGATTTCGCATTGCAAGAAAATGAACGAGTTTGTCTCGTCGGCCGGAACGGTGCAGGCAAGTCGACTATGATGAAAGTTCTTGCGAGAGAAATCATCATGGACGACGGAAAAATGCAGATAGAACAAGATGTTGTTGTTTCTCGATTAGAACAAGATCCGCCTAGAGATGAAGCCGGCACCGTTTTTGATTATGTTGCTGGTGGATTAGCGGAAGTTGGTGAGTATCTAAAGATCTATCAAGATCTTTTGGATCTCATCGTTGTCGATCCAAGTGAAAGTAATATCAATAAGTTATCTCGCATTCAAGAGCAGCTAGAGCATACAGGGGCATGGCGTTTTGAAGAACGTATTCAAAATGTTCTGGCGGCGTTGAAACTGGATGGCCACACCAAACTAACGGATTTATCCGGTGGATGGCAGCGTAAAGCGGCTCTTGCAAGAGCACTAGTGTGTGATCCTGATGTCCTTTTGCTTGATGAACCGACTAACCACCTTGATGTAACCACCATCGAATGGCTCGAAGGCTTTTTGAAAGATTTTAGAGGCTCGATCATCTTTGTATCGCATGACCGGACGTTCATCCACTCAATGGCGACACGCATTGTTGATCTTGACCGCGGTAAACTCAGCTCGTTTCCTGGTGATTATGATCAGTACCTTGTCGCCAAGGAAGAAGCCTTGCGCGTAGAAGAGATGCAAAATGCCGAGTTTGATAAGAAATTGGCCCAAGAAGAAGTTTGGATTCGCCAAGGCATCAAAGCGCGTCGTACTCGTAACGAAGGGCGTGTAAGAGCACTCAAGAAGCTAAGAGAAGAGCGTAATGATCGCCGTGAGGTACAGGGCAAAGCAAACTTGCAAATCGATGACGCTGCGCGTTCAGGAAAAATTGTCTTCGAAGCGAAGGATATTAGCTATAGCATTGATGGCAAAAACATTGTCTCGAACTTCAGTTTCAATATCATGCGTGGTGATCGCATTGCACTTATTGGCCCTAACGGATGCGGTAAAAGTACGCTGCTGAAACTGCTGTTGGGTGATTTACAACCTCAGAGTGGCAAATTACATTGCGGTACCAAACTTGAAGTTGCTTATTTTGATCAGTACCGTGAGATCCTCGATCCTGAGAAGTCGGTAATTGACAACTTAGCTGACGGAAAACAAGAAGTGATGGTGGCTGGGCGCCCACGGCACGCATTAAGCTACTTACAAGATTTCTTGTTTGCCCCTAAACGTGCGAGAACGCCAGTAAAAGCGCTATCTGGTGGTGAGAAAAACAGACTGTTGCTTGCTCGTATTTTCCTCAAACCGAATAATTTATTGATTTTAGATGAACCAACCAACGATTTAGATATCGAAACTTTGGAACTTTTAGAAGATTTGCTTGCCAATTACCAAGGCACATTGCTGCTTGTCAGCCACGATCGTCAATTTGTTGATAATACTGTAACAACGAGTTGGATTTTTGAAGGCGATGGCAAAATTGAAGAATTTGTTGGAGGCTATCACGATGCTCAGCAACAAAGAGCTCAGGTTTTGCAGTCACGAGTTGCTGAAAATGTCAGCAATAAAGAAAAAGTGGTTGAGGAAACTCTCAAAACAGCGCCAATTAAGACAAAACCTAAAAAGTTATCTTATAAACTGCAGCGAGAAATGGATGAGTTGCCCGCAATGTTAGAGCAACTTGAGAATGATATTGAAATGCTTCAACAGCAAGTGAACGATCCTGAGTTTTTCATGCAATCAGCAGACAAAACACAGCCCGTTTTAGATAAGTTAACTGCGAAAGACCAGGAGCTTGAAATTGCTTTCGAGCGCTGGGAAGAGCTCGAAGCAATGCAACAGGAAAGTTAGAGATTATTAATGAGTAGTAAAACATTTAAAATCACCGTAATTGCGGCCAGTATTCTGGCTGCCACTCAAGCTCATGCTGCACTTTACCAAATTGTAGAAGTGACACCCGGTAACTTAGTCGCTAATGAATATTATGGAAGGGCAATACAAAAAGATAACCTTTCAGCAAATCCTCTTGGATGTTTTACGGCCGGAAATAGCTGTAATGCTTTTGCGCTCGGTGGCGATACGCTCAATGGTTCTGATGGCATTTCCTATCGTGATGAAGTGCCATTCAAAATGGATAATCGTTTTGTTTATCAGGATATTGATGATCTCAAAAACTATTGCTCTAACGAACTCGGTTATTCTACTTGTGAGGCATGGGCTGATAAGCAATGGCATGGTTTTGAGTACAACAATGTTGAAACTGGCGGTTTGAAACGTGAGCGTGATGCTTGGGATAATGGTAGTTATCTACAAAATGCAGCGGCCTTTGTTAATTCATCGCAAGTTGTTTTGACTTTTGGCTCTATTGCAAATACTCAGAATACCGTTTTAACTGGGTTAGACGGTACTTCTGCTTTTGGTATTACGAGCAGCGGTTACACACAGTCTGGAAGTAATTACGCTCTAGGCTACCGTCAACGTGGTTTTTATAATGGCAATATTTTAAATCCACCAACAGACACCACAATTGTCAAAGACACAAATAATAAAATTGTTGAAAAAATGGGCCGGACGTTCGCTTATGATGTATTCAGTGATGGTACTCATAAGTTTGTGGTTGGTAGTTCATCAGTTAGCCCTTATTTAACGGGTAATGGTGATGATGATAACAAAGACTACAATGGCGATGTTAACACTTGTGTGAGTGATGGTCTCGATCCACAGTTAACTCGTCAGTGTCAAAATTTTGCATTTGCAACGCAAGCTTATATGTGGGATACAGCATCTACATCGACGGGTTACCGCGTAACAGGGTGGGTCGGTGATGTTGAAGCAAACCGTAGCGGATACTCTGCACAAGCAAGTGTAAGAGGCGCTGCTATTCCTACATCTGGCAGTTACGCTAACAAGCCGGTTATGGCTGGTTTTAATACCTATCGCGATGATAATGTGTTTAGAATGCAAGCAACAGTATTCTATCCTAATGCAAGTTACGACGTAACAACCCCTAAGCATGATATGTGGAGTAGTAAGGTTATTACTGGTACAGAACTGAAAGTGGATGGAGATGTGATTTACTCTAACTCATTAGCGACAGATATTAATAACCATTTAATCGTGATCGGTGAAACAAAACGCAAAGGCGATAAACCTGAAAGCGGCGCAGCAGCAAACCGTATTTTCGTGGCAGATGCTAATAGCGGAACACCTGTAGCTAACTATCTATCAGGTGGAATTTTCTTTACTGGTGCTGGCGGTGAAGCGAAAGCGATCAACAATTTCAATGAAATTGTCGGTCAAATCGATGCAGAAAAAGGTCGTGAAGATGGAGGCAAACAACGTCGTCATCGTGGCTTTATCTATCCTTTCAACGGTACAGGGAGTAATGCAGCAAGAATGGCATTATTCCAGAACCAAGGTTGGTGGCTAGATGATCTAACCAACGGTGGGGCTTACTCACAACATAATAACCAGTTCCGTATTTTTGAAGCCTCAGATATCAACGATGATGGTGTGATTGCAGCAAGTGCATTTAAATGTACTGGTGGCTATGACGATTTCTCCCATAACTCATACTGTACTTCTGGAGGTGAAAGCGTTGTCGCGATTAAACTGATCCCGATTGCTGCCGCGGCGGCTAGCGATATTGAAATCCGTAGCACGGCACTTCCACCCGTTGAACGTAAAGGCGGTAGTATGGGGTGGATTACTCTGACACTACTTGCTCTCTTTAGGTTCCGCAGAAAATAATTAAATAGTGTAAAGAATGGCGCAAGTTCACAATTTAGAATCTGCGCCTTTTTTGTAACTTGAGAAAGTCGAATTTTTGAGCAATTCTTAATTGTGGCGTAACAGATATGCCATGTAGATTTAATAGTTGTATGTAAGACACAAGTTACTGTATGAGGACTACACTATGATGAAGAGACAAAAGCGTGATCGCCTTGAAAGAGCACAGTCTCATGGGTATAAAGCTGGCTTAAACGGACGTTCCGTAGAGGCTTGCCCTTATCAACAAACGGACGCTCGTTCATATTGGCTAGGTGGTTGGCGCGATGCCAGAGATGACAAACAAGCTGGTCTCTACAAATAAACTCCCACATACATGCAAAAGGATTTAAGCCCCGGAAGGGGCTTTTTAGTATTCAAGCCACACTAAAGCACTATAACTAAGTATTTTTGATGAGAAAAAGCGACTCTATGAGTCGCTTATGAATAGTTTAACGTCATTAAAAAGCAGAAGTATCTTGGAAAAGACCTACTTTTAAGTCCTTTGCAACGTAAATCTCTTTGCCATCGACAAGAACGCGACCATCAGCTAGGCCCATTACAAGTTTACGGTTAACAACCCGTTTCATCGTGATTTCGTAAGTTACTTTTTTTGCTGTTGGTAGGATCTGACCTGTGAACTTAACTTCACCAACACCTAATGCCCGGCCTTTTCCTTTGCCACCAACCCAGCCAAGGAAGAAACCAACCAATTGCCACATCGCATCTAAACCTAAACAGCCAGGCATTACAGGATCGCCAGGGAAATGGCAATCGAAGAACCATAGATCAGGAGTAATATCTAACTCAGCAAGAATAAGGCCTTTACCATACTCGCCCTCGGTTTCTGACATTTTGGTGATGCGGTCCATCATCAACATATTTGGCGCTGGCAATTGAGGGTAGCCAGGCCCAAAAAGCTCACCTTGGTTAGAGGCTAGTAAGTCTTCACGATTATATGAATCTCGTTTATTCTGCATTATCAGTTACTCCAATTTTTGATAGGGTGCATATTAGGGAACACGTGTACGCTAAACAACTCCGATCAGTGCTACACAAACCAGTTTTTAATGCGCTCTGCAATACTGTGTGATTGGTCATGCCTTTCAAAGTTTTCAATACGTTGAGCAATTTTATTAATGATGCTTTCTTCGTCATCGCCTCTGAATGACGCACCCATAAGGATCGGTACGGCTTCATCAACTGTAGCGACTGGCCAAATATGAAATTCATCATTTTTAATGCTATTGACTACATCTTTATGAAGCGCAAGATGTTTTAGATTTGTTCTTGGTAGAATGACGCCTTGTCCACCCGTGAATCCCTGATGCTTACACACATGGTAGAAGCCTTCAATTTTTTCGTTTAGCCCGCCAACAGCTTGGACTCGCCCGAATTGATCAACCGCACCTGTCACAGCGATTTGTTGGTTAATGGGATGTTCAGATAAAGCGCTTACTAAAGAACATAACTCGGCTAGTGATGCACTGTCGCCATCCACTTCGCTGTATGATTGTTCGAAGACAACCGAAGCAGAATAGGGAAGCGGTGCGTCAAGGTTCATTGAACTGCTTACAAAGGCTTGCATTATCATCATGCCTTTTGCATGCAAATTACCACCGAGCTCGGCTTTGCGTTCGACATCGGTAATATCACCGTCACCAAAGTGCACAACGCATGAAATACGAGCTGGTTCACCATAGGAAAGAGGATGGCCAGCAACATCGATCACCGTTAATCCATTAACTTGGCCGACTTGTTCGCCTTGAGTTTCAATAATGACTTGTCCATCAAGTATGTCGTCGAGTGCTCGTTGCTGCAGATAAGACTCTCGATAATAGCGTTTGTCTAAGGCACTTTCGATATGAGATTTAGTAATCGGATACTGATTTGACTCTAAGGCCGCTTCTTCTATGAGTGTTCTGTGCCATATTACACATAACGGTGTGTAATGTTGATCTTCCGTGAAACGGGCACCTGCGGTCATAAGAGCAGGAATGGCATCTTCAGTCAGTGTAGGGAGTTGGTATTCTTCAGATATCCAACGTAAATAAGCGAGATAGGTCAATATCGACTGTTCATCAATTTTCAGGTCCAACTCTAATTCGGTGTAGAAACAAAAGCTTGAGCGGACGTCTGCATCCAAATAGTCGACATCGGCTAACTGGTTCCTATCACCTAAAATGATCAGTTTGACCTCATATCTTTTAGAGATTGGTGAGGGGTGTGGTGATTTAGCATCACAATTAATGGGGCTTACATCTTCGCCTAATACTGCCGCTTTTAATAATGGCCACATTTTAGGATTAGCCAACAGCATATTAGCGGAGATCAGAAGATAACCACCATTGGCTTTATCCAATAAACCAGGAATTTCGCTGGTGATAAGCCCATTTTCAGCGCGGTATTGGCCAAAGATAGTCTCCATATCGAGGGACTCCGTACAAATAACGTGCGAGTTTGGCTTTATTACTTGAAGTTTTTGACTGACTAATTGACGATAGATTGAGTTATCTGGCGCGTTGATCAACATCACTCGTGTAAAACCTTTCAATTGAACAAACTGCTGAATAGCGGTTGCTAGTCTGGGCTGTGTGTCGAGTAATGTTACCGGAGATAGACTAGGGTACTGAGCTAGTTGCGAGTGGAATTGATCATACTGAGGTGTGACTGAACGCCAAATATTTTGAGTCATTGAAATCTAGTGTTTATTAAAAGAAGCCAGATTATATAGAAAAATAGCAATGTCTAACAGCTCCATTATTATGCTTGATCTTGTTCGCTTTTTTGAATCCAAAAATTGAACTCTGAACGATGGTGGGTTACGCTGTCACCCTAACTTGGCATGGATTTTACGTTATGAAATATCAACAGCTTGAAAATTTGGAATCGGGTTGGAAGTGGCAATACTTAATTAATAAGTGGAAGGATGGCGAAACAATCACTCGTTATGTAGACAAAAGTGAAGCTCTAGCTGCAATTGAACAGTTAAAAAAAATAGAGCATGAACCCAATCTGGTTCTTGGGTGGATTGATCAGCACATGTCACTTGAACTGAGTAATAAACTCAAGCAAGCAATTAGAGCCAAACGCAAACGCCACTTTAATGCCGAGCAACTACACACCAGAAAGAAATCTATCGATCTCGATTATCGAGTGTGGGAAAAACTATCATATCGAGCCAATGAGCTTGGTTGCACTTTGTCTGACGCGATTGAATACCTGTTAAGTGAAGCATCTCGTAGCGAAAAAGCGAGTAGAACCGTCTCAAGTTTAAAAGAAGATTTAAGTAAATTACTGTCTGAATAAGAAAGGAGATAAAAATGTTGTATGTCATTCTGGCTGCTGCTGCAGTTATCTTTTGGTTAGTCGCTGTTGATCGGCCTATATTGAGAGTTAAATTCAAAGATGGTGTCGTAGCACAAGTTAAAGGTCATTTCCCTCCAAGTTTTAAACATAATGTGACTGAGATTGCTGAAAAGACAGATTTGAGCGGCGAACTGAAAGTTTACCAGCAGAGAACGGGTGTTAAGTTGGTTTTTTCTAAAGACGTACCTAAAAAAATTCAACAGCGTATTCGCAATGTTTTTCCTCATCAGGGATTTCATACAAAAGAGCAACGAACCAAGAAGTCACATTGAGTCTGCCATTCTTAAGTTACAGATTGTTTTCATTAAAAAACGAACATCGTCGAAACGATTAACTTTACACATCGTCCATTTATAACTCGCTGATATCATGATGGAAGTCTCTGTAAAGGTTCTCGACGATGAAAAAAATCTGTGTAGTTATCATTTCGTTAGTGATAGTAGTTTTCTGTTCAAAGGGTTATGCCGACGATTCAGAAAGTAATCCTGTCGCGAAATCAATAAAACAGCAAACGCTGAAAGCTCTTAAAAAATATAGATCTAAGCTTGATGGATATTGTGACGTGATGATCGAAATGAAGCATGTTCAAAGTTATGCAGAAATTGTAGGCGTTGGGACAAACGGTGATTACCAAATCTGCGCGAAAGCAAAATCTAAAATCAAGATAGGCAAAAAATTTAAATATAAAGTTCCAGAGAAATACATACGGATACAAATCAATGCAGCAGAGTTATGAGTAAGGTGTGATTTCACTGTGAAGTGGAAATTTGGATGTATGGTTTCAATTGCTATGATGGTTTATAAATCAAAGTGCGTATTATTTTGGCTTATGTGAAATCAATTTCTCTACTGAGTCAATAATCAGTATGCATTAAATAGACAGTATTTTAAGTACATCACAAACAACTAATATATATAAAACGCGATACTTAATGTCTATTGTCACCAAAACCCATGAAAAATATGATTTTTGTTCCATTAATGAAAATGAGAACAAGATCACATGAAAAAATCAGTCAGGGACGAACTTTACTGCCACGACCTTTATAAAAACCAAATTATCGACATTATGCTGTGGCATTTTGACGATCACAAAGAGGCAGCGGAATACTTCGGAGTTCACCCTAATACCGTTAAGAACTGGCAGAAAAACCACTCTTGGCCGCTTTCGGTTGTCCGTTTGCTTTTGATTAAGCATAGGGGCTATTTGCCAACGGGTAAGGCTTGGAGGGGCTTTAAAATACGTGGGGATGTGCTGTTTACGCCGTCAGGTCGCCAGTTGTCTGCGTATGACCTTCAGGAACTCGATATTCGTATGGAAATCGGCTCGAATGTGATCGAGTTCAGACGTAAAAAAAAGAGGTTTGTGACGAGTAGGCGCAAACGTAGCCGGGCTTTGATTCGGCCAACCTAAAAAGCGGCCCATCTTGATTCCTGTTACACTTATCAAAATCTTGATTTATGTTACAACAAACAAAGCCCACATGATGTGGGCTTTTGAGTCAGTGCAGTTGTTATTTGCGCTTGGTGGGCTTTTTCTTGGCTTTTAGAATGGTGCCGCCTTTGCCCCAACGGTAACCCTTTTTTAGTGTTCCGTTCGCTTTGAGTGCTTCTTTTTTAGTTGCCATCTTTTTTCTTTCCTTGTTCTAACAGTGTGATTCGTAGGTTGTGATTGGTTGTTACTTTGGTTAGCTGCCACGCTAGCCACAAACTTATGATTGTGTCGGGCGTGATTGTCCATCCTGATAAGAAGGTAAAGTCCATTATTTACCTCTGAATTTGTGTGAGAAAAATTCGAGTAGGTAACGCAGCATTGAGCGCATTCCGAGCGTGTCGATGACGATTGCCCCGATGACATACCAATACGGCTCTGGTATTTGCTGCAAGCTTTGGAAGCCTGCGTGAACGTATTGCGCGTAATCGGGTATGAAACACAAGATAATGGGGATGAAGAAGATGAATAGAAATTCGTCTTTGTAGCCGCGCTCTTTGATGCTTAGCTCATCGAGGTTCGCGGCTTTTTCATCACCTGATTGTAAGCGTTCCATTTGTTTGTCGTGGCTCGCTTGTTTCATTTCGTCTTGTCGTTTTAGCTCGTTGGCTTTGTTTTGGTTATGTTGTTTGTAGGCGTCGATTCCACCTGTTACCAAACTGACGATTGCACCTATCATATTGTTTCCTCTGTGAGAGGGCGTCCTACTAGGTGACGGTACTGTACTTTCATTGGTCGCCCTTTGGTGCCAAAGAGTTTGTACAGTAGGGGCTGATAGTCGCCTATTTTCCAGAATACGCGCTCCGCTTCTTGGGTTAGGGTGTAATCCCAATTGAGGTGGTGTTCTTGGATGACTAGGGGCGTCAGCTCTACGGGTTTATGGCCGTTCATGGCGGCTGTTATGTCACTGAGTAAATCGCCTGCGGGTTTAGTCGCGTCTTTGGCCGCATTGTCTAGGGTTTCGACGGCTTTGGCTGCAAAGGTGCGAACGATGAAGTAAATGACCGTGATAGCGATAAGGGCTATCACGGCTGTGCGGTTGATGTTGATTGAGCTAATCATGGATACATGCTCTTTTTCAGCTCAATGTGTGGACCATCTTTGATGGATGTCCAATCACCACCCCACACGATGGGAATATCTAACTGGTTGGCCGCCTGCTTAAAGGCATCTGCTACGGCTTTGTAGTATTTCCATTCCCATGTGCCTTTGCCATTTTCGTCATAAACCATGAAGTCGACGGCGTGGCCTGTTTGGTGGCGACTCTTCGCGTTTATTCCGTCAGCATTGCTTTTGCCTGACGCGAATAGGGCGCGCTGTTCTTCTGCCGAACGCACGCCACTGGTAATGGCGAAATCATACGGCGATAGAAGTAAGGCGAGGCTAACGACATTTTTAAGGTCTTCATGAACCCCTGCCATTTTCGCTTTACTTCGCGCTGATAACGCCCATTTGCTTAATGTTTTGTTGTCTCGCATAAGAAAAATCCCTATTAGTGCGAAAAGAATTAAGATCAAGTGGATTGGTTTCATAGTTAGGCCGTTGGCATTTCTATGATGTCAGCAGGTTCGATTAGGCCTTGTTCCTCGGCCTTGTCGATTCCCCATTGAAACCAAAAGCGGTGACCACGGGGAACTGTCCACTGAGCACCCGTTTTGGGGTGGTTTGCGATAACTGCGGTTTTTTCTTGGTTTTCGTATTTCATTGGTCAAAGTCCTTACGGTCGGGCGTCTAGGGTTAGGTTATCAACAAAAATAGCCGTGTCGGACTTAACCAATTGAATCCCTCTTATGTTTGACGTTACCCCTACAGCACCGTTAATCCCTGAAAATGACAAAGCGGGTACTTTGTGAAACTCCCTTATAAATACATTGTGAACCGTATTACCTGAGTACTCAGATATGTAGGTGTGAAATCGTCCTGAATATTTAAAATAAAAAGGTAAACATGGAAACAATTCATCGCTCGATTGTTGATAAACAGGCTTAACCTGACTATCCGCGGCCAAAATGCGGCTGAATTTTGAGTTTAAGCCACTGATTTCAATCTCAATATATTCACCCACACCTGCAGCGTTTTTATCGGCGACACCATTTACCTTGATGACGGGCGAGCCGCTAATCACGTCTAGGTTTGTGCGAATAAGGCGATCACTTTCTAGCGTGTTGGGGATGAGTTGCAGTATGGAGCCACTGACTAAACGGAAACCGTCTGGCTCAATGTAAACCTCACAACCTGCTGGGCCTGCTTTCCATCCATCACAGAAATAATCGCCTGCTGCAATGACACCGTCCGGCTCGTTTGCTTGGTTGATTTTGCCCCGTGGGTTGATCAACAAGTTTTCAGCTATCGCATGACGTGGGGGAACGTAACCAAATTGCATTACAATTCCTCCCCAACGTAGAGCACATCACCAACCGTTCCGACCAACGTCACCAGATTGGAAGCGGGGAACGGCACAACTGCACCCGCTGCCACGCGCAAGAAACCTTGCACGACAATTTCACCTTGATTGGTTTCCGGTGCTTGCAGAATTAAGCCTTTGCGTCCTGCTTTGGCTGCAATGGTTTTATTTGCCACATCAAAAGAGACCTCAGGCAATCCGTTGATGACAGTGTCTTTACTTTCCACGGTCTGAACGGCTGGCAAGTTGTTCACTTCAAACTGAGTTGGAAAATTACTCACTTCAAATGAAGCAGGAAAATTACTCACCTGAAACGAAGCAGGGAAGTTACCAACATTGACCGACTGATTTAGGGCAATACTCATTGCAGGCATCGAGTTGATGTCTACGGGCATTTGTATTGCTACCGGAAGCGTTAGACTGGTTGATGCAATATTGATGGACGAACCAACCCCCGCAGATGCGGCGGTAAAGGCGTCAAAACCTGCTTCAATTTCCACGCTGTTGTTCGCGCTCGATGTGTTGTACACATCCAAACGTGTGAACTGCTTAGTGGGGTCATTTCGGCCAATATCGTAGGTTTCACCAAAACCAAGTTTGATTTGGTCGTTGCTTGGATAGAAAGTGATAAGAACGGGCGCGCTACACGCCCGAATATAGACATAGCGGCCCTCTATCTCCATTGATATGCGCTTGTGCGGCAAAATCAAAGACATTAGTTTGAACTCCTAAATAGTGAACCGATAACCACCACAACGATAACAATCGTAATGGCAGTTAATACCCCTTTGAGCATGGTCTTACTGGCTTCGGCAATTTCGGCTTGTCCACCTGTTTGCACGTTCTTAGCCAGTTGGCCGATTGCTTCAATTTGTTCGCGGTTTTGCTCGGCTTGCTGCAATGTCAAATCATTGAGGCTTTGCATGTGCTTATCCGTCAAATCACTGACTGCACCCAAAGATTCACCGATAACATTCTCACCAAACGCAAGTGAACCGGTTAACGCCATATCCGCAAAAGAGAGCGATTCCTTGCCCAACTCAAAGGCCGCATTAATGGCCCCGTGGTCAGTGGTGGTAACGGTGTTCCCGTTGCCCATAATCGCCACGCCTTCGTTATCACCTTGCAACGCATAGTTGTTGGTATTGACAACGGTGGAGTTGCTACTGGCACTAGATGAACTACTGCGCCCCATGCTCACCCCCTACAGCCATACGATAGACACGCTCACTTTCGCGAAACGGTAGGCCCATCAAACCGACAAGGGCAGGGCGTTGCGTATGGAAGCGTATCGAGTAACACCCGATTTGCTCCGCTTGCTCAACCACGCGCTGTGACGTTTCTTTTAGCCCCTCACCAACCGCCGCAACGACAACCATTTCAAGCCCGTTGACATCACGCTCGATACGAACCACATAAAGCGTATTTTTGATTTGCCAGATGTGGGACAAACCGCGCTTGATTTCGCCCAAAACCGCCTTGGAATACTCACCAAGGGCAGGCGTTAACTGCTGCGCCATTTCTGGGCTATATTCTTTATTTACGATTTCGAGTTGCATAGAAAAACGCCCCAATTATGAGCAAGGTGACGATGACGACGGCGACACCTAGCCCTGTGGTATTGGTCTCGTTACGGCTCCCAATACCACCGAAATTCATAGAGCCTTGCGAGTTGGAAGAGCCAGATTGTGCTGGCCCTGCGCCAGCACTGATTCCCCCTGCACCGCCTGAGATACCGCCTAGTAGTCCCAACATAGTTACTTACCTCGGCTTAGCGACATGACCAACACGGATAAGATGATCACAAACGTCAGCCCGATAACGCCCCAACCCCAAACAGGCACACCGCCATATTTTTGGTTAGGTAGGGCGACCAAGGTTTCACCGTTGGACTGTTGGCCTTTGACGGGTTCAGCTTCACGAAAATCGTTAGGGTCGCCCGTGTTTTGAGGCACGTTTGACATGTAATCCCATTTTGATTTTTCGGTTTCGTTTTTTGATTTTTCAATCTCAACGTAAGCCCCTAGGCCATCTTTGATAAAATCAGTCCAAGACATGTGCGCCCCCTTATGCTGTAGGCAGAGGCTTAACCATCCGCACGCCTTCAATCAATACAGGGAAATCCCCCGCATTGGTCTTTTTCACGCGATAGACAAGGTCACCACCTGGGGCGTATTGATGGAACACACCGAGCGCACCAAAACCCTGCTGAACTGGGTCAAACACAAACGTGTCCGCAATTGGAGTACGTTTAAAGCGTTGCAAATCTTCGTTGAAGTCTGCCGCTGTGCCTTTGGTGTAAGTCGTACCGTCGATTTTGATTTCTAGCTCTTCAATATCTGCGCCGGACATAAAGATGCGGCGTACAAAGAAATCAGATTCCGATGGAACCGAAATATCGTTGTAACCACCGCGCGCGGCTTTCATTGACGTAGAAATGATCTCAGGTAAGAAATAACGCTCTGGTTGTGCTGGCATCGTTAACGCGCTAGCGGTCAGAACGGGGGAGGCCACGCCTGCTTTGAGTTTGACGTAGCATTTCCATGTATCGGTGATTTTGGTCACCATCTCGCCAAGGAATTGCCCTTCAAGGCTTGTCATTGACGGGTCACCGAAATAGATACAAATGCGGTTGTCATTCCAGTGGATGCCTGCTTCAGTCGCTAAGTCTTTTAGCTCTTGAGGCGTCACAAAGATATGAGGCTTACCGTTCAGCTTGAACTGGATGTATTCAATATCGGTTAAGTTCAAGTTGTGGCCGATTTCCACCATGTAGTAAGTCGGGCCAACGGGGATGGTTAGGATAGCTTCCTTACCTGCGAGAACGTTGTCCCAACGGTCAATACTCTGGCGGCGTGGAAGTTGGTTAGACATCAGTGCACGAATGGCGGCTTTTAACTGTGACATTAGATACCTGCCTTATCTGTGATTTTCTTGACTGAGCTATTTTTCTTAGCAAAGCCAATCGCAACGAGAACAATAACGACGACTAACGCCGTACCGCCCCATGCTTTTAGGTTTTTCTTATTCACGTTTGAATCCTCTGTTTGTGAATAGTGGGAGAGCCTTAACCCTAACTAAACAGCACCGGAACTCGTCAACGACAGGAACAAAAAAGCACCGGAATGTCCGGTGCTTTTGGTGGTCAATGGAAAGCAATTAGCCGTAGTTCACACCGACAAAACGCCCCCAATCATCAATACGTTTGATTTTACCGCCTACCCGTAGCTGCGGTGTTCCCTCGCGCCAGATGTCTGATTTAGCGCCATTGAAATCAATTTTACCGGAGCACACAACGCCACTACCGGAACGCCACTGGAAGAACTGGAGCTTTTCGCGTGGAATGAGATCAATATCAACGCCCAACTTACGCGAAATATAAACCGCATCATCATCAGTGTTGTGCATACACACATGGATAAATGAGCAGTTATTCATGACTGACTTATCCACTTCTTGGCCGCGCTGTACCGTTGCCAGAATAAGCGGCTCATACGCTAAGCCCTGATTCACCAAACGGCCCCATGCGCCTGCGGCTTTTGCGGTGCCCGTTACGGCGGCTAACTCTTCGCAAATAATCACACAGGGAGCCTGACGGTTAAAGTTAAATGCCACTTCGCAAAACAGCTCAAACATTTTCGGGTCAGAATGAATGAACGCAATGCGGCCGTCTCCGGTAGTGCTTCGAGCCGCTTCCAGAAACTCTTCCGGTGAAGTGCAGGCAGTAAAGCCCATTTGAAAGGCGTATTCGCCTTTTGGATCCCATCCAATCACACGCTTACGCTTTTCCGCTATGCGCTTAATCAGTACCGATTTACCGGAACGTGACACGCCTATGGCTAGAATCATTTGTCCATCATTACGCTGCATCTTCTTGGTGCTCCTGTGTTGGCCCTTGCTCGGTGGCTTGCTGTTTGGCGGTGTACTCTTCCATTATCTTTCCACCCAAACCCCACGCCGCAAACGCAAGGCTGATATACATGCCGTTTTCAGAAAGGAACTGCGGTAAACCGCCTTTAGGGTAGTGGTGCATAATGACCGGAGATAACGCCTCGACGAACTCATCAATTGCATCGTCACAGGCAGTCAGCCCGACCATTTTACGCACCGCCATTTTACTGAGCTTCGACACGCTTTGATTCGTCGCCACAATGCCGTGGCGCAAAAGCTCCGGTGTCACTTCGGGGTCATCTTTCCATTTCTCAAGTGTGGCAAGCTCAATATCAACCTCTTGCATCCTTGATAATGTTTCCGGTGATGCAATGCGTTCCGGCTGCATGGTTTCCGGTACTTGCTCCGGTGCTCCGTCTTCGTCAAAGGCATCATCATTGGCCGCGACCAATTTATACTTAACCGCTATTTGAGCGTACTCACGCTCCACCGTTTCCGGTGATATATCGACTTGATTCATGGCTTAATCCGCATCCATAAGTGTTGTAAAACCAGTTTTTAAGGGCTTTTTTTCCGGTGGGTTTCCGGTGCTCTCGATTTGCTCGCAGGTGCCTAGAATAGGCAGCTCCTCCGGTGCTTTTGCCGCATCCACCATCGCTTTTAACATCGCTTGGCCGGAACGAGTTTGATAAGAGAGCACACCGCAGTGTTCGCAGTTCAT
Source organism: Vibrio sp. B1-2 (assembly GCF_963888445.1). Taxonomy (NCBI): domain Bacteria; kingdom Pseudomonadati; phylum Pseudomonadota; class Gammaproteobacteria; order Vibrionales; family Vibrionaceae; genus Vibrio; species Vibrio sp. B1-2. Next base: position 313,873 of record NZ_CAWPJH010000011.1, on the reverse strand, counting down.
ATCAAGGGCCGTTCTTGCGCCGCCACGCGATCGAATTTCCGCCACATTCGCGCAAGTTGGGCAGGCCACCTTAACCAATACCTTAGCCATTCGCGCCCCCTTCCAAACCTTGGTGCAAGTGCTGATTGACAAGCTGCTGCGCCAATTCCAGATGCAACTGCTCAAAGCTTTTGCGAAAGCTGCGTTCTTGGGCGCGTAGCTCTAGGTATTGCGGCATCACGCTAAACGTCTCCATCAGCCCGTCTAAATCGGGCATATCGGCCATAGGGTTAAATTTGGCTAACATGCCTTTCTTTTTCGGTTGGAGTGCCTCTACTCCGGCTAACATGCCTTTCTCTAAGGCTTCCATTTGGTCAAACAGTGCATCAAGGTGCTGTTTGCACTTGTGTAGCTCAATATAGATAACTTGAATGCTTTTCGTCGGTGCGGTTCCTTACTGAACGAATACGGGGTCATTGGCGGCGGCCAACGGAATAAAGTGATCGAGTATTTGAGCGTTAAGGGCATGTTGTTCATGCGCAAGTTGACCAGCAATGCGAACAAAGCTGCAAAGCTGCGGAAGTGGGATAGGTTGGGTAATATTGGGGTGCGTGACCGCATGACGGCACAACGCTAGCTTATTCAGCTGCTTTTGGTGCGGTTTTAGACTAGCCATAGCTTGTTTTCCTTAACTGACGTTTTAGAAACAAGCCGAGAAGTGTTCTGAATCTATCGGGTTAAATAGTATACGGGGTTGAGGGTGCTTTCAATGCAGGGATGTTAAAAAGGTCGCATAAGCGACCTAATGACTTATTTGGTGAAAAAGGACACCAATTTAGCAATGCCTACGCCAGCTAGGCCAACAAGATAGATGATACTGATAGTATTGGATAATGATTTAGCATCTATGGTTCCATCGGCCACTTTGACCATCATATCCGCCCACGTATCCAAATTAGTGGTAAGTTTTTCTGCAATATCATCAGGAAGAGGGATGTTATTAACTTGAAGAATCGCCACCATAGAGACAAAAGCTGTGCGCTTATTGCCATCGTTGAAGGCATGGCCGCGGGCAATAGCAACGGCATAATGTGCCGCCAAATCAAACGGCGTAGTAATGTCATTGCTGTAAGAATAAATACTTTTCACGCGACCAATAACGGCCTCAACCTTATCAGCATGAGTACCATGAAGCCCGGGTTCGTTGGCAAGGATGTCATCATGAATTTCAATGACATCCTCCACCTCTAGAAAGAGTAGCTCACTCATCGGTCAGCTAACTCTTTGATTGTTTTCTCATGCACTTTCAATACTTTTTTAACCGCTTTACGAACGGCCGCTTTAGGTGCACGAGTGAAGATAACTTCTTCGTTTTTGCTTTCTTCGATTGCTTTCTCAAGCTCTTTTCTTAATGCGTTGGACATGATTATGACCTCCAATAGCGATATGCTCACCTAAAAACAAATGGTGTTTACCATGTATACATAATTATAGCGACATAAGCATTAAAAAAAACTCATAGCGAGCATAAGTACTTAGCTTTTTCACCCCTCTTAAATCGCACCCCTTACCTTGCTAAGCCATCGCGAAGCGATATAAACGACCTATATCCTCAAAGCGTTTGTTGAAGCCATTCGACCGTGTTGGAGTGCTTCAGCGCAATAAGGCCGCAGCTCGCTTGCGAGCTAGATAGGCCGCTTCATTTATCCCCATAATCCCCGATTTTGAGGGGATTAACTATAAGTTCTTTTGAATTGATTAATTAAGAGAAAAGGTAATGCGCTATTTACCCCGAGGTATGCAATAAACCCCAAAACTCCCTATGCATTAACAAATAATAACGACACCGCGACAGGGGCGACCTGTGGATATTTTTGGCGTAATTGGGGCGTATCTGTGGGTTAAAACGACTTGAACACAGTTCATTGGTCAATAAATAGACAGGGTTTTGCTTGGGGGTTCGCGTTCGGCTCCGGAGCTAACCGGATGAGGAAGAAACTAAGCGGAGAATCCGCAGGATTTGAGCCGCGCATTGACCATACGGTCAAGTTCGCGATCATTTAATAGGAGGTGTTCACCGCGCTTTTTCATGCGGTTAAAGATGATTTGAACGGCTCTTGAGCGGTCTGTAATCTTAGCAATCGTGCGCTTTAAACAGCCCTGAGAGATGTTTTTAACTCGACGCTCTATTGTGCCTTCCCAAAGCGTATTACGCACCGTCAACAGACGTTCGTGCAGGCTCCACCCCGTATCCGCATACGCTTTCTCATCAGCGTCTTTAAACGCTTTTTCAAGCTTCATGCCTGCGGTTGGCCCTGCCAGATAACCGAAATCGTCCTCAACCTTGTAAACTTGGTTGTAGGGCAATCCCTCATCATCAAAAACAAGTCCGGCTTTCTTATCCGTTGGCTCTTTATCACCTGAGAACGCAGGGGAAATCACGCGCATTTTAACCAGCAATTCGAGCAAACGAGAGACGGTTGATTGGTCAACGCCTATCACTTCGGCTATTTGGCCCTGAGTGCCATTACTTGAAAACGTGCGCGTTTCAAGGCACACATTGGCGGCAATCCAAAGACAAAGACTATTGAAGTTATTGCGGCGGTTTTGTTTTACGAATGTTTCAATGCCATGCTCTTTCTTTAGGCGATTGATAATAGACGGGTGGGAGAGTGCGCCATGCTTCATGAATACACGGAATACATCAGATTTACCCTTGTGTAGATAAGGCTGCTTACCATTGGCCACCGCTTTTGCAGCGACCTTGTTATACTTGGTAATCAGTTCGATGTAATCCGGCTTGCTCATGGTAAGTTATGCCGCCTCAATTAAGCATTTGATGCGGTAAAGCTCATTCAACGCGCCACGGTAATAGTTTGCGGCCATATCTTTGGCGTGATGAGGTAATGATGTGTTTGATTTATCTTCAGCGCTTTGGCTTTCTAGAGCGGTAGTACGCTTGTCTAGAATCTCAATGATTTGCTGTTTTGATAGGTTTGGTTTTGGCATGGTAATAATCCTTTTCTAGTCAAGAAATCCCCGTCCAACTTATCGCCATCTATCAAGGGGGGCGTCCCTTAACACCGTCAACGTGTTCGACTCACTCGGGTGTATAAGGGACAATTCTTGATAGATGTCGGAACCATCTCGGCTTGGACGTAGTCATTTAAGATCATTTACTAATTGCTGTCACTAGTTAGACTGACACGCAACACATCATCTATGCTAGCAAAAGGAGGTAGAAAACATGATAACTACTGTAGACCTATTAAACCGTTTAAGAGTTGAAAAACAGTTACTTAGCGACAGGCACGTAGCAAGATATTTAGATATATCGGCTGCTAGTGTTAATAGATGGCGCAACGGCGGCACAATGAGCGACGAACACGCTGTAATTATTGCCGATATGTTGGAGTTAGATGTTGATTTTGTTCTGTTAGCAATCATTGCAGAACGATCTAAAAATAATCGTGCAATTCATGCTTTAGAGCGACTAACTGAAGATAGGAAAATTGCTTAAAATTGGTAGGCAAAAAGTAAAGGTAACTTATTGATTAAGCTGTGAAAGTTGCCTTTCTTTTTTGCCTGTCTTGGTGCGCATTATGTATATTATGTTAAATTGCAAATGATCATATTTTAGTGTACGAATATTTCTTTCCTCTTTTCTATCTATCCTCATGACATTAAACATAATCAGTATTTACCATAAAATACCTAATAGCTAGTCTGATAATCGAAGATTTCATTCTAGTTATTATTTATGCTGAGCAATCCAAGAACCAGATTGGGTTCATGTTTTATTTTTGTAAGAGTTTATATCGAGGATCTTTTTCCAATTATCTTGAAAGTTATAGGTTTATTGGGTGAATTTGGTTGGATTATCCAGTGGTCGGAATGTTGAATAAGTGTTCCATTTGTATGTATTTTTAGTTCAGGAATTCGTGGCCCAATTATGTATTGATTTGGGTTTTTATCATCTTTAATCACTATAATTTCCTGTTCATTTACAAATACAGAACAATTTGGTGTTGGAGTGCAGCTTGTCATGTCGACGTTTTGATAAGAAAAAGTCCTCCAGAAAAAAGCGACCAAAAGAATGAGTAATGTGATTAGTATTTGAGCAAACCTGTGTTTTGTAAGCTTTTCTGAAGCCATGATGCTTCCTTCCTCGTGTAACAAACTTCAAAGTTTTGAAATAAAAGGCCAAATCCTGAACAACTGTAAGGTTACTACTCTGTCATTGAATTGTTAATTGCAGTATAGTTGACGGTTGAAAATGCCACTTTTTTTTAAAGTCAGCAATAGATAGTAACGTTCTGATAAAGCAGTATTTCTATTGTGGATTTGGGGGGCATTACGACATGTGTCGTGTTGGAAGTAAAGTGTAGTTAATTAGAAATTGGAAGCATGCAAATGAGCCAAGAAAAGCAGCTTGAACAAAACTACAACTATACAGTTGTTCGGCAATTTACCTTAGTGACTATTCTCTGGGGTATTGTTGGTATGGCTGTAGGTGTTTTGATTGCCGCTCAATTAGTTTGGCCACAGCTAAACTTTGATACGCCGTGGTTGACGTACAGTCGCTTACGTCCTCTGCATACTAATGCGGTTATTTTTGCGTTTGGTACAAGTGCCCTCTTTGCAACATCTTATTATGTTGTTCAGCGTACTTGTCAAACTCGTCTATTTGGTGGTCCTCTTGTGCCCTTCACCTTTTGGGGATGGCAAGCCATTATTTTATCTGCAGCAATAACTTTACCTTTGGGTTATACCTCCGGTAAAGAATACGCGGAATTAGAATGGCCAATTGATATCGCCATTGCTCTTGTATGGGTATCTTATGCGATAGTGTTTTTTGGAACACTCGTCAAACGTAAGACGGCACATATCTATGTGGCAAACTGGTTCTTCGGAGCTTTTATCCTTACTGTTGCTGTATTACATATTGTAAATAGCATGGCAATCCCTGTTTCTATGGGTAAATCGTATTCAGTTTACGCTGGGGCGGTGGATGCTATGGTTCAGTGGTGGTATGGTCATAATGCGGTGGGTTTCCTGCTTACTGCCGGCTTCCTTGGTATGATGTATTACTTTGTACCAAAACAAGCTGAACGCCCTGTTTATTCATACCGTTTATCGATTGTTCACTTTTGGGCTTTGATCTCTCTTTACATTTGGGCTGGTCCGCACCATTTACACTACACTGCTCTGCCTGACTGGACTCAGTCACTTGGCATGGTGATGTCGTTGGTGTTGTTTGCTCCTTCATGGGGCGGGATGATTAACGGGATTATGACGTTATCTGGTGCTTGGCATAAACTGCGCTATGACCCAATCTTACGATTCCTCATCGTTTCATTGTCATTCTACGGAATGTCTACGTTTGAAGGACCAATGATGTCGATTAAGACAGTTAACGCACTGTCACACTACACCGACTGGACTATTGGTCACGTGCATTCTGGAGCTCTAGGTTGGGTGGCAATGGTGTCGATTGGTTCGGTATACCATTTAATCCCTCGCCTATTTAACCAAGAGCGTATGTACTCTGTTGGTCTAATCAATGCTCACTTCTGGTTAGCGACTATTGGTACGGTGCTCTACATCGTTGCGATGTGGATTTCAGGTGTTATGCAGGGCCTGATGTGGCGTGCTGTTAACTCTGACGGTACGTTAACGTACAGTTTTGTTGAGTCTGTCCAAGCCTCTTACCCATTCTATACCGTTCGATTCATTGGTGGATTTATCTTCTTAGCAGGTATGTTCCTGATGGCTTACAACACGTATAAAACGGTTTTTGCACCAGATAATAGCTTAAAAGCTATTCCTCAACCGGCATAAGGAGATGAAAGAATGAGTTCTAATAATCGCCATGAAATCATCGAACGTAATGTCGGTTTACTGGCTATTTTCATTATTTTTGCCATCAGTTGGGGAGCCTTGGTTGAAATCACGCCATTGATTTTCCAAAAGCAAACTACTGAGCCTGTTGAAAATCTTAAGCCCTACACTGCGCTGCAACTTGAAGGCCGTGATATCTATATTCGCGAAGGTTGTAACGTTTGCCATAGCCAAATGATTCGCCCATTCCGTTCCGAAACGGAGCGTTATGGTCATTATTCGGTGGCTGGTGAAAGTGTTTGGGAGCATCCATTTGTGTGGGGTTCGAAGCGGACTGGGCCTGATTTGGCTCGTGTTGGTGGTCGTTATTCTGATGAATGGCATCGAGTTCACTTGACTAATCCTCGCGAACTGGTTCCTGAATCAAACATGCCCGGTTTTCCTTGGCTAGCAAAAAATGTGTTGGACGGCAAGCTTACGCAAAGCAAACTTGAATTATTCCGTAATCAGTTTGGTGTGCCGTATACCGATGAACAAATCGCGAATGCAGCAAAAGATGTCGAAGGGAAATCAGAAATGGATGCAATCATTTCTTATCTTCAATCTCTTGGTCACGCAATGAAGTAAGGGGTAGTTATGGATATCGGTACTATTCACAGTATTTGGACCATAGTGCTGTTCGTCTGTTTTATAGGCGTAGTGTGGTGGGCCTATGGCAAAAACCGTAAAGCTCGTTTCGATGAAGCGGCTAACCTCATTTTTGCCGATGAACAGCCCAAATCCTCTAAGGAACAAGGAGTGACTAAACAATGACGACATTTTGGAGTCTATGGGTCATCATCATTACGGTGGGAACTTTGCTGGGCTGTGCGATTCTGCTCGTTTGGTGTTTAAAAGACAAAATGGGAGTGGAAGAAGGCTCGGATATGGGCCATGAATACGATGGTATTCGTGAGCTCAACAACCCTCTGCCTAAATGGTGGACCTATCTTTTTATTAGTACGTTTATTTTTGCCGCTATCTATCTGACCCTCTATCCTGGGTTAGGTAGTTTTAAGGGCGTACTTGGTTGGCAAAGTTCAGATCAAACCATTCGCTCTCTTGATGAGTCCAAAGCCTCGATTGCAAATGCGCAAAACAATAAAGTGTTAGTACAGTATGCAAAAGAGTTAGATGACGCAAACACCTACTTTGGTGAAGCATTTAAACGCTTAGCTTATACTGGCGGCGGTTCGGATTTACGCCCTATTCCTGAAATTGCAGCAGATTCTGATGCATTGAAGGTTGGTCAGCGTTTATTCTTACAAAACTGCTCTCAGTGTCATGGTTCTGACGCTCGTGGTCAAAAAGGCTTTCCGAATCTAACCGATAATGCTTGGTTATATGGTGGTGAACCAGAAGCGATTGTGACCACTATCCGACATGGTCGTATTGGACAAATGCCAGCTTGGAAAGATGTCCTCGGTGAGCAAGGTGTGAAGGAAGTGGTGAGTTATACCCTAAGCCTTTCTGGGCGTTCTGTGAACGTTCGAGAAGCGGAAGCAGGTAAAGCTCGCTTCGTCGTTTGCGCCGCTTGTCATGGTACGGATGGTAAAGGTAACCCTGCGTTTGGAGCACCTGATCTTACTGATAACGATTGGTTATTTGGTGACTCAAGAGCCGATGTTACTCAAACGGTCATGCATGGCCGATCAGGTGTTATGCCTGCTTGGAATGACATTCTCGGTGAAGATAAAGTTCAACTGGTTGCTGCTTACGTGTGGAGTTTAAGCAATACAGAGAACTAATTGCACAACAAAGGCAGCTCTTTATTAGGGCTGTCTTTCTTCTCTTTTTAATAAGCCTTCTTTATTTTGTTGTTGAGAACTTTTTTATGGTAACTCCTTGGTATAAACAATTCTGGCCGTGGTTTCTGATCATCTTACCGTTAACTGTGGTGATATGGACGATTGCAACGGTTATCGTCTTTTCTCAGAATTCAGTGTCATTGGTGACAGAGGATTACTACAAAAAAGGCAAAGGCATTAATATTGATCTATCAAAAATTAACGAAGCGAAAGCATTAAAGCTCAGCTCGGAAGTCTACTCTGAGGGTAATGATATTATCTTCAAATTTAATAAAGGTGAGCTTGAACACTACCCCGCGATTAAAATGATGTTTGCTCATCGGACACTGCCAGACCGTGATTTCACACAACTTGTCGCATCGGATGCACAAGGTATATATCGCATTACTCTGCCTGCCCCGTTACAAGGCCCTTGGTTCATCGAACTCACTCCTCACAATGAGGAGTGGTTAATCCAAGGTCGAGTAACGTTTCCAATGCCAACTTCTACTCAATTAATGAATTAAACTATGTGCAAAGCGTGTTACCACTGTGGTGAAGATGTACCAGCCAACACGGATTATAAAGTTGATATTCTAGGTGAAAGCAGAGATATGTGTTGTCCCGGTTGTGAAACCGTGGCTAAAACCATTGTAGAGAGTGGCCTAGTATCTTATTACCAATACCGAACAACCACTGCAGATAAAGTGGAGCTTGTGCCAGAGCAGCTCAAAGCACTCATTCATTATGATAATGATGATGTACAAGCAGAGTTCGTTCGTAACGACAACGAAACGTCCGAAGTGACGTTATCGTTAGAAGGTGTTTCCTGTGCGGCTTGTGCTTGGTTAATTGAAAAACAACTCTCTCATAAAAATGGGGTAATTTCGATAAGGGTCAATACCACTACCAACCGTGCTTTACTCAGTTGGGATAAGACACAAACACGACTCAGTGAATTACTCTCCACTATTCATAAATTAGGTTATAAGGCTGCCCCTTTTGAAGCAGACGCACATGAGGCAGCCTACCATCAATCAATGAAGCAATATCTTTATCGCTTGGGTATTGCAGGCCTAGCCACCATGCAAGTGATGATGCTTGCTGTGGCGCTCTATCTTGAGGTCTTCGGTGATCTTGATTCTGAGTTTCGCAATTATTTTCGTTGGGTTAGCTTGATCTTTGCAACCCCCGTACTTTTATACTCTGCCCTTCCCTTTTACCTCAATGCTTGGCGAAGCATTAGAGGCAGAACATTAGGTATGGATGTCCCTGTTTCTATTGCTCTTATTTTTGCGTACGTTGCGAGTCTGATAGCGACAGTGACTGAACAAGGCGAAGTCTTTTTTGAATCCATTTCAATGTTTACCTTTTTCTTATTGGTTGGACGATTTTTAGAGATGCGGGCGCGTAGAAAAGCCGCGGCGGCTAGCGGCAATTTACTGAAATTGATCCCTGCGGTTGCAACTACGTTGGATGGCAGTCAAGTGCCTGTAAAAACTCTAGCTCTTGGTGATCGAATTCGCGTGTTGCCTGGAGAACACGTCCCTGCTGATGGTCGAGTGTTGAATGGGCGTATTCATATTAATGAATCAATGTTGACCGGTGAATCAGTACCAGTTGTCAAAACAGTCGGTGATGCTGTTTTTGCTGGTACATTAAATGGCGATGAATCTTTCGAGTTGGAAGTCACTGCATCTAAAGCGGATTCCGTTATTTCCAATATTGTTAGACTGCAAGATGAAGCTCAAATGTCTAAGCCTAAGATTGCAGAAATTGCTGATATTGTCGCGAGATATTTTGTGGCTGTAATTTTGATTATTGCAGCAGCCACTTGGTTTTATTGGCACCAGACAAAACCTGAAGATGCATTTTGGATCATGTTAGCGGTCTTAGTGGCAACCTGCCCGTGCGCGCTTTCTCTTGCCACCCCCACAGCCATCACTTGCGCTACATCACGAATGGGTGACTTTGGTATTTTATTGAGAAAAAACCATGTCTTTGAAACACTTTGCAAAGTTAACCATTTGATTATTGATAAAACGGGAACGTTGACCCGTGGTGATATCGAAATTAGTGACGTTGAGTTGCATGGTGATATAGACGAAAACCATTGTTTGGCGCTAGCCGCTGCTTTGGAGCATCATGCCAATCACCCCATTGCCAGAGCGTTTGCGCAATATCGTAATGACGAGTTTCGTGTTGAGCATGTGCAGAATATGATTGGGTCTGGTATTCAAGGTAAATATTTAGGCGGCGATGTTCGTATCGGCAGCGCCGAATTTGTTTTGAACGACATCAGTGACGATCGAGCAAATCGTATTTGTCTGTCGCTCAACGGGCAACACATTGCGACCTTCACGTACCGCGATCCTATCCGTAGTGAAGCGAAACAATTTATCGATCGTTTCCATCAGGAAGGAATTAAGATCACGCTATTAACGGGTGACTCTCAACTTAATGCACAAAGTGTGGCCGCCGAAATGGACATCGATATTGTCGTATCGAATGCCAAACCAGAAGATAAACTGAGTTACTTAAAGTCGTTACCAGATGATGATATCACCATGATGATTGGCGATGGCATTAATGATGCGCCAACGCTTGCTGGTGCGCACTTATCAGTCGCTATGGGTGGTGGAACCGATGTCGCAAAAGCATCCGCTGATATGGTTTTACTTGGTGATAAACTCGACAGATTATTGGAAGCCAGAAGCTTAGCGTTAAAAGCTCGCAAAATCATTCGGGAAAATTTAGCGTGGTCACTTGGATACAATATTATTGTTTTGCCACTCGCCGTTGCGGGGCTGGTTGCTCCTTACATTGCCGTTGTGGGCATGTCGGCGAGTTCGATTATTGTGGTATCTAATTCTCTTCGACTACTCAAAAAGAGGGATAAGTAGATGGAAAGTCTTTATATATTGATCCCCATAGCGATCGTTTTGGTTACGATCGCCGTCATCATCTTTTTATGGGCAGTAAAGAGCGAACAGTTTGAAGATTTAGAACGCCAAGGACACAATATTTTGTTTGATGAAGATGAACTTACCTCATCAAAAGAAGAGAAAAAATGACCGCAGATTGGATTGGTGCTTTCTTTATCGGTTTACTTGGAGCTGGCCACTGTATGGGAATGTGTGGCGGAATTGCTTCTCTTTTGACCTTAGGTGAAAAACGCAGTGATCGACTCCCAATACTGCTTGTTTTTTACAACCTTGGGCGTATTGCCAGCTATATGCTGTTTGGCGGTTTATTAGGAGGCCTCGCCGCCTCGCTATCCGAATTCTCTACACTTAATCATGCGTTGATTTGGTTGAGGCTCATTGCGGCAGGCCTAATGATTGTACTTGGATTATATGTTGGGCGTTGGTGGTTTGGTCTGTTGAAGCTGGAGAAGGTTGGGCAAAAAATCTGGAGTTTTATTTCGCCTTTTGGGCAATCATTGCTCCCGCTTAGGAAAACGTGGTTCGCTCTCCCTTTTGGGTTTATCTGGGGATGGTTACCTTGTGGGCTAGTTTACTCGGTACTGACTTGGTCTGTGGTGTCCGGTAGTGCGCTGTCTGGGGCACTGGTTATGACCTCTTTTGGTTTGGGAACCTTACCTGCGATGCTTCTTGTTGGTTACGGAGCGACCCGTTTGAAGAACATTCAACAATCATTCATATTTCGTCATTTTGCTGCGATTTTTATCATACTCTATGGTCTATACACGGGTTATGGAGCAGTGAGTATTTTATCATCTACGTGGTAGCTGTCTGATTTATGGCATCTTTTTTCGCTATCCTTTAGGGGTAATGGGTGCTAAAATATTGATGTACATCAAAAAGTGAAAGGTTGTTATGATTTCTGATAAGCCAGCGGCAAAGCGCATTCAATCTGGTGGTTGTGCAATTCACTGTCAAGATTGCAGCATTAGCCAGCTTTGTATTCCTTTTACTCTCAATGAATCTGAACTTGATCAACTTGATCAAATTATTGAGCGTAAAAAACCTATCCAAAAGGGCCAAGAGCTATTTAAAGCTGGTGACGACCTTAAGTCTCTCTACGCTATTCGCTCAGGTACAATTAAAAGTTATACCATTACTGAGCAAGGTGATGAACAAATCACTGCGTTTCATTTAGCGGGTGATTTAGTTGGTTTTGACGCGATCACTGATGATTCTCATCCTAGCTTTGCTCAGGCTCTAGAAACATCAATGGTATGCGAAATACCCTACGAAATTCTTGATGATCTTTCGGGTAAAATGCCTAAGTTACGTCAACAAATTATGCGCTTGATGAGTAATGAAATTAAGGGCGACCAAGAGATGATTCTTCTGCTATCTAAAAAGAATGCAGAAGAAAGATTGGCGGCTTTTCTTTATAACTTGTCGACTCGTTTCTCTCAGCGCGGCTTTAGCCCTAGAGAGTTTCGTCTGACAATGACTCGTGGTGATATCGGTAACTACCTTGGTCTTACTGTTGAAACGATCAGTCGTCTACTCGGCCGTTTTCAGAAGTCTGAAATCCTTAGCGTTAAAGGCAAATACATCACAATCCTTGACCATGACCAACTGATGGAACTGGCAGGCGTATCTAAAGAAACTAAGTAACTTCAATGAGGTAGCTCTTAAATGAGCTACGTCATACTTCTGTTAAAAACTCTCTTTTTTTCTAAAATTCTCGCTGGTTATGAGCTAAAGTAACTCTAACGCCCTCCTCCATAATTAAGGAGTCGATATGAGTATTTATAGCAAGATTCTGGTGGTTGCTGACATCAACCACGATGAACAACCCGCCCTTGCCAGAGCCATACAGTTAGCGCAGCAAAGCACGTCTTCTAGCCACATTACATTTTTTCTATCTATTTATGATTTCTCTTATGACATGACGTCGATGCTCTCTGTTGATGAACGTGATGCTATGCGACGTGGTGTTATCCATCAGCGCGAGCAATGGATGAGGAAAGTAGCTGAATCGTATATTGATAGTTCGATTCAATTTGAAGTAAAAGTGGTGTGGCATAACCGCCCTTATGAAGCGATTATTGCTGAGATATTTTACGGAGAACATGACATTCTGATCAAAGGGACGCGCAAGCATGATGTCCTGGAATCCGTTATTTTTACACCGACAGATTGGCACTTATTGCGTAAATGCCCAACTCCAGTGCTATTGGTTAAAAATTCAGATTGGCCACAGAATGCGAATATAATCGCTTCGGTACATGTGGGGTCAGAAAATCCGGCTCATATTGATTTAAATGATTGCATGGTTGAACAACTAAAAAGCCTCACCACTCGTTTAGGTGCGACGCCTTATCTGGTGAATTCATACCCTATTACGCCTGCGAATATTACCATTGAGTTGCCCGAGTTTGATCCAATGACCTACACTGATGCTGTTCGTGGTCACCACTTGATGGCAATGAAAGCATTGCGACAAAAGCATGGTATAGATGAATCGCAAACACTTGTAGAGCAAGGCTTGCCTGAAGACGTCATTCCTCAAGCTGCTGAAAAGCTCAATGCGGCGATGGTTATTCTTGGTACGACGGGGCGTACAGGGTTATCTGCGGTATTTATTGGCAACACGGCAGAACAAGTCATTGATAAAATTAACTGTGATGTTTTAGCATTAAAGCCGCATGGCTACGTGAGCCCTTTAGATCCTAAAACCTCTATTTAAAATAGCCTGATCTATCATCGATCCCCCTTGTCATAGGCGAGGGGGATTTTTTATCTTCCTTACTTGTTAGATCTGGCATCTGCGCTATTTATCCGTATCATACGCACTCTATTTTGTTTTAAAGATTAAAGACCAGACACTGATGACTGAGCAAATTCAAGAGCGCACCAAAGCTCAACAATATAATTTCAATAAACTTCAGAAGCGTATCCGTCGTAATACGGGTCAAGCCATTGCTGACTTTAATATGATTGAAGATGGCGACCGTATTATGGTATGTCTTTCTGGCGGTAAAGATAGCTTTACCATGCTGGATATTCTAATGAGCCTTCAGAAAAGTGCCCCTGTTAGCTTTGAGCTTATTGCCGTGAATCTTGATCAAAAACAGCCCGGATTTCCTGAACACATTCTGCCGCAGTACTTAGAGCAGCTAGGCGTTGAATATAAAATTGTCGAAGAAGACACGTATTCTATTGTTCAAGATAAGATCCCTGAAGGGAAAACCACCTGCTCACTTTGTTCACGCTTACGCCGCGGCATTTTGTACCGTACAGCCAAAGAACTCGGTGCGACGAAAATTGCGTTAGGCCATCACCGTGACGACATTCTAGAAACGCTATTTTTGAACATGTTTTATGGTGGAAAGATCAAAGGAATGCCACCTAAACTTGTGTCTGATAACGGTGAACATGTGGTAATTCGCCCTCTAGCCTACTGTCGTGAAAAAGACATTATCAAATATGCGAACATGCGAGAGTATCCGATTATTCCATGTAATCTATGTGGCTCTCAGCCAAACATGCAACGTCAAAACATTAAGCAAATGCTAAATGGCTGGGATAAACAGTTCCCTGGGCGCATCGAGACCATGTTTAGTGCAATGCAAAATGTAGTGCCTAGCCATTTGGCTGATTTCAAGTTGTTTGACTTTAAGTCGATTAACCGTGATTCAGGCGTTATTAATGGTGGCGACATTGGTTTTGATAAAGAAGAGATGCCAATCCTAGCGCTCGAAGATGAGGATAGCGTGATGGAGTTTGATCCTAGTTTGAAGTTGGATGTCACCAATCTTTGATATTCCTACAAAGATAAAACGAGTAAGGGCTGCGAATGCAGCCCTATTGATATTAGCCCAACATGTCTAATGTTTCGCTTTGGGAAGATAAGGTAACACGCGAACCGTTTCTTGTGGTAACTGCATCGATCCACCTTCACCCAGTTGACTGAGATCCACTTGGGCTTTGCCATTTTCTATGTTAATGGTTTCGCCGTTACTCAACTGAATGGCCGAATTCAAATTATTGGCAAATTCGAGTGTGACACCAGAAACATCGGGTGTGAACCAACTCGCAAACATCCCGCCGAGCTCTTCCAGTAATTTTTGCATCTGAGGTAATAAGATGGCGACCTGTTGGTAAGATATTTCTCCTTTGAACTGTTCTTTTGCCATAACAACAGTCGAAAAGTCACAACGCATATCTTGAGGAGTATCGACAAACACTAACGGATTCGCTTGCCGTAAATGATCGTCTAAAGGAAGTAGTAGTTCGTGGTTGCTACTGACTTTCAACGCTTCATAGTGCTTTTCTTTTTCCATCCAAGCCTTCTCTATTGGGCAGAGCTGCTTGGTATTGGCATTAAGGAAATAATAAGCGACTTTGACATTGGGGTACTCTTCTTTCACGTTATTTTTCATTGCTGAAAACAACTTGGAGTATGTAAACATATACTCTTGAGCGTTAACGGGAAATGCGTTAGCAAAGCATAACGTTGTCAGTAATAAGGTAAGCGTTCTTTTTTTCATTATTATTCTGTCCAGAAAGGCTGATTGTGACGCATCATAGATTGAAGATCTTGCACATAAGCTTCTCCGCGCTCTGAGTATTTCAGTAAGCCATTAGTCATCTCCATGGCACTGTCGGCACTCAATAAATCGGCATTATTTTTTCTTAATCGAAAACGAATCTCTCGTAAATCATGATAAGCGGAGTTGCGGTTAACATTCATGAAGTAACCGTGGATTGACTCTTGAACAGAACCAAAACTCGCCACTTCGTGAGTCATACCTTCCACTCGTTGCAAAGGTACCAACCCACACCCTACACTGTAACACCATTGACCGAAATAGTTGTTTCCTTCAGTTGCAAAGCGAGAGGTTCCCCAAGCCGATTCATTCGCTGCCTGGGTCAAGACTAACGCTTCGGGTAAAACGTCAACTCGATGCAGCATGTTTTCTAGCCATGCGCTAGTGATGCCTTCTGCAGGAATCGGTACTTCATATCGCTTAGAGAGTTTTTGCGCCTCACTATAGTCACTTTTGGCTATCTGATTGCTTAGATGATGTTGTGCAATCCTCTCTAATATTTCACGCTCTCGCAAAACACGTAAATTTTCCCAAGCTATCCCTGGTTTTAAGAAAGAAAAAAAAGCATGCTTTTTCTCATTCACATCATCGATGGCTGAGAAGTCAGGCGCTTTTCCAACAGCTCTAGCACCTTGCAAAGATGGAATGTCGCTTTTGTAAGTCGTCTCAGTTGAGGTTTGCTTGACGTAATAAACGCTGCAGCTCACAACCACGAGCGAGATGGCGGTAAGTAAGATTATTTTACGCATTGAACACCTGAGAATTTGGATTATTGTCGGATTGATTAGTCGCTATGATCTTTAGTTTGATGCCAAACATATTGCGATAAATAATCCCTTTAGCATGGAAGAAGAAAGGTAATACAAAAATGAAACCTATCCCATAAAAGAGCGCGGCGGCAACGAACATCAGCATGATCACGGAATAAATCACGGCAATAGGAACGATTTTTTTATTGACTGCGCGTAAGGATAATAGCAGTGATTGCATAGGTGGAACCCGTTTTTCGCAGATCAATAAGATGGATTGGCTAAACGCAATACTCAAATACATTGATAGCAATGGGAAAATCATTCCTGCTACACCTTGCAGTAATAAGCTGAATAGCGTTGCTAAAATCACTGGGATGGTGAACTGTAATCCCTTACCCATATGTCTTGGCTGTGTTCTTAACCCAGCGACATGACTCATCGCCATTAAGCTCACGCCAGCATAAATAGGTGCACTAACGACCTCATAGCTAAAATTAGCCACAAAAATAGCTTGTACAATATTGCCTGTGAAAGCTTCTGGTGTTTCTAACGCATCCAAGATTAGTGATGGATCACCCAGTTGCAATTTTAAAGCAATATAGAAGATCGCAAGCTGCACAAATAAAAGAATCACGATGGAAGGAGAAAAGGAGATAAATTGCTTGATCGTACAATCCCATGCCTCTTTGAGCACGGCGTTGACTTTTAGCTCGTAATCTCCCTTGAGCGCATGCTCTACACTACCGCCTAAATTGAAATCTTTTTCAATATCATTATTCATAAAATGTCCTAGGCAACGGAAAAGCAAGTTGCCTGTATTTGGGTCACAAAGTTATTGTCATTATACTGCAATACACTCTAGTCCAAAATCAGAAGCCTAAACTGATCTTGCATTATTATGTGTTTGGTTGATAATTAACCACTTGAAAGCATTGAACAGTTAGTTAGTTCTGTATGGTAATCAATCTTTACTGCTACCTACAAAACTTTTTCTGTATCAATATAAGAAAACGCTTTGAATTCACTCTTTTGGTGATTATGATGCGCGCCTCAATTGTGTATAGCGACAGGTCGTAAGATAGGCATCCCTATAGACCAAGGTGGGAGAAAAACAGACGTTGAACGTAAAAAAATCAGTAGGAAAACCAGTAGTTCGTCTTTCTGGTATCAGTAAAAGTTTCGATGGTAAGGAAATCATTGGCAACCTAAACCTTGATGTTAATCATGGCGAATTCTTAACGATACTTGGTCCTTCTGGCTGTGGTAAAACAACAGTACTAAGAATGATTGCAGGTTTTGAAACCGCAGATCAAGGTTCAATTACTCTTGATAATCAAGATGTTACAAGAGTTCCTGCTGAACAGAGACACGTTAACACCGTCTTTCAAAGCTATGCACTTTTCCCACATATGACAGTATTTGAAAATGTCGCGTTTGGTTTGCGTATGCAAAAAGTGCCAACGACGGACATTGAACCCCGTGTGATGGAAGCACTGCGGATGGTACGTCTCGACGCGATGGCCCAGCGTAAACCAAGTCAACTTTCTGGTGGTCAACAACAACGTATCGCTATCGCGCGTGCCGTTGTTAATAAACCTAAGGTTCTGTTGCTAGACGAATCTTTATCCGCTCTTGACTATAAACTGCGTAAGCAGATGCAAATGGAGCTTAAGCAGCTTCAACGTCAGCTTGGGATCACCTTTATCTTCGTTACGCACGATCAAGAAGAAGCCTTATCAATGTCGGATCGCATTATTGTTATGCGTGAAGGGAAAATTGAGCAAGATGGCTCTCCACGTGAAATTTACGAAGACCCTAAAAACCTATTTGTTGCTCGCTTCATCGGTGAGATCAACGTATTTAATGCTGAAACGATTGAACGAATTGACGATAAGCGTATTCGTGCACATATCGAAGGTGTTGAAGCGGTGGTTTACCACGATCAAAATGTACAACCCGGACACAAACTACAAGTTTTGCTGCGTCCTGAAGATCTTCGCATCGAAGAGATTAAAGAGTCAGAAGAAAAAGGCATTGTTGGGCACGTGACAGAACGTACCTACAAAGGCATGACTCTAGAATCTGTAGTCGAATTGGAAGAATCAGGCATGCGCGTGACGGTTAGCGAATTTTTTAACGAAGATGATCCTGATGTGGACCATTCTCTCGGCCAGAAAGTCGCTATCACTTGGGTTGAAAGCTGGGAGGTAGTACTCGATGATGAGCAAGAAGCTTAATCTTCAAAATGCTATTATCACATTGATTGTTGGGTGGTTAGTGCTGTTTGTGCTAATCCCTAACGTTATGATCATTGGTACTAGCTTTTTGACTCGCGATGAAGCCAACTTAATTGAAATGACCTTCACGCTTGATAACTATACACGCCTATTGGATCCACTTTACGCCAAAGTGCTCATGCACTCTTTCTATATGGCAATTGTGGCTACCCTTCTCTGCTTGGTTATTGGTTATCCATTTGCCTACATTGTCGCAAAAATGCCACAAAAATGGCGTCCAATTATGCTGTTTTTGGTGATTGTTCCTTTTTGGACGAACTCTCTTATTCGTACCTACGGATTAAAAATAGTTCTGGGCACGCAAGGCATCTTAAACCAAGCTTTAATGGCTTTAGACATCATAGACAAACCACTGCGTATTATGTACACCGAGACAGCGGTAATGATTGGCTTGGTTTACATCTTGCTGCCTTTTATGATTCTTCCGCTCTATTCTGCTATTGAAAAATTGGACGATACCTACATTGAAGCCGCGCGAGATCTAGGGGCAAATAAGCTTCAAACTTTGCTCAAGGTAGTATTGCCATTGACCATGCCGGGTATCATCGGGGGCTGCTTATTGGTGTTACTGCCAGCATTAGGTATGTTCTACATTGCTGACTTACTCGGTGGCGCGAAAAACCTGCTGATTGGTAACGTGATTAAGAGCCAAGTATTGAATGCTCGTGATTGGCCATTCGGCGCCGCGACCAGCATTGCCTTGACTCTGGCGATGGCTGTAATGCTTTATGCATACTATCGTGCTGGTAAGTTATTGAATAAGAAAGTGGAGCTAGACTAATGGGCAAAACAGTTAGATTTAGCTTTATGAGTTTAGTGTATGTATTTCTATACCTACCGATCATAGTGCTGATTGTAAACTCATTTAATGACAACAAATTTGGTATTAAATGGGGCGGTTTCACTACGAAGTGGTACCACGCTCTAGTTGCAAACGACAGCTTAGTTCAGGCCGCATGGCACTCGCTGAATGTAGCGGTTTTTTCAGCCACAGCAGCGACGCTGATTGGCAGTTTAACTGCTGTAGCCCTTTTTCGTTATCAATTTAAAGGTAAACGTGCAGTTAATGGTATGTTGTTTGTTGTGATGATGTCCCCAGATATTGTCATGGCAATTTCGCTACTTGCGCTATTCTTAGTGTTAGGTGCTCAGCTAGGTTTTCTTACTTTGTTGATTGCACACATTACATTCTGCTTACCTTTCGTTGTTGTGACTGTTTACAGTCGCCTCAACGGATTTGATGTAAAGATGCTCGAAGCTGCCAAAGATCTCGGTGCTGGCGAATGGGTGATTTTGACCAAAATCATTTTGCCATTAGCGAAACCGGCGGTTGCGGCTGGTTGGTTGCTGAGCTTCACACTGTCATTAGATGATGTGATCATTAGCTCGTTTGTAACCGGCCCTACTTACGAGATTTTACCATTGAAGATTTATTCTATGGTTAAAGTTGGCATTTCCCCAGAAGTTAACGCTCTGGCGACCGTGATGTTAGTTGTCTCATTGGCTCTAGTAATCACATCACAGTTGTTAGCAAGGGAAAAAGTGAAGTAGAATCGACATCTTGTAATACATTACACGAAACAGAATGACAAATCGTCATTCTGTTTTTCTATCTAACGCCTAAAAATAGGCAACGTTTGGTTTGGAGCTAACGTCAATGAAAAAATGGGCTACTCTATTAGCTGGTAGTGCATGTGCGCTTTCTTTGTTCTCTGGAGCAGTAACAGCGGATGAAAACAAGGAACTAGTATTCATGAACTGGGGGCCGTACATTAACAGTGGTCTTCTAGAGCAGTTTACGAAAGAGACCGGCATCAAGGTCATTTATTCAACTTATGAATCGAATGAAACCCTGTATGCAAAGCTAAAAACTCACAACCAAGGTTATGATCTTGTTGTTCCATCCACCTACTTCGTTTCTAAAATGCGCGATGAAGGTATGTTACAAAAGATTGATAAGTCTAAATTAAGCAACTTTAAAAACCTTGATAACAACTATTTGAATAAACCTTACGATCCAAATAATGATTATTCAATTCCACACGTGGTTGCTATCACTGGGCTTGCGGTTAATACCGATATGTATGATCCCAATGATTTCCAAAGCTGGGGTGACCTATGGAACCCAGAGTTGAAAGGCCAGCTAATGTTGATGGATGATACTCGTGAGGTATTCCACATTGCCCTTCGTAAGTTAGGTTACTCAGGTAACACTACGGATGAAAAGCAAATTGATGAGGCCTACGCTGAGCTGCAAAAACTAATGCCCAATGTATTGGTATTTAACTCAGATAACCCTGCCGCTCCTTACCTCTCTGGTGAAGTTGGCTTAGGTATGCTTTGGAATGGCTCTGCAGCAGCGGCGCAAAAAGAAGGCTTGCCAATTAAGCTTGTTTTCCCTAAAGAAGGCGGTATTGGTTGGGTTGACAACTTTGCTATCAGTTCTGGTGCCAAAAACGTAGAAGCCGCACATATGATGATCGACTTCTTGCTACGTCCAGAAATTGCAGAACAAATTTCTCGCGACACGGGTTATTTAACTGGCGTGAAAGCGTCTAATGAGAAATTTAAAGACAGCCCTGCTCTTTTCCCATCTCAAGATGATTTAGATCGTGTTGAATGGCAATCTGCCGTTGGTGAAAAAACTGTGCAGTATGAAGATTACTTTATGAAGTTAAAAGCGGGTCAATAATTCCGCAAAAAGTATGAAATAGGCAGCACTAGCTGCCTATTTTCGTTAAAACTGGTATACTTTGCACTTTCGTATCACGCACCCTTGCCTAGTTAAGCTTTGGCACCGACTAAAATGGAAACGTAATGAAAAGCACACTGTATGCTGGCGCTATTTGCGCAGCAACTCTATTCACTACGCCTGCAATGGCTGCAGATCAAGAGCTTTATTTTTACAACTGGTCTGAATATATCCCCCACGACGTTCTCGAAGATTTCACCAAAGAGACAGGAATTAAAGTCATTTACTCAACCTATGAGTCTAATGAAAGCATGTATGCCAAGTTAAAGACTCAAGGTTCCGGCTACGATCTTGTCGTGCCATCCACCTACTTTGTTTCTAAAATGCGTAAAGAAGGCATGTTGCAGGAGATTGACCACGCTAAGCTTTCTCATTTTGCTGATCTTGATTCTAACTATCTCAATAAATCGTTCGACCCAAACAACAAATTTTCTATCCCTTATATCTGGGGCGCAACGGGGATTGGTATTAATACCGATATGCTTGATAAATCACTGATCAAAAACTGGGGCGACTTATGGGATGCCAAGTGGGAAGGTCAGTTGATGATGATGGACGATGCTCGTGAGGTGTTCCATATTGCACTGAGTAAGCTTGGTTACTCACCTAATACGACGGATCCTGACGAAATTAAAGCGGCCTATGAAGAGCTTAAAAAACTGATTCCAAACGTGTTAGTGTTCAACTCCGACTTTCCCGCAAACCCTTTTTTAGCGGGTGAAGTTTCTTTAGGTATGTTATGGAATGGCTCGGCGTATATGGCCCGCCAAGAAGGTGCTTCAATTGACATTATTTGGCCAGAAAAAGGCGCGATTTTCTGGATGGATAGCATATCCATTCCGGCCGGAGCCAAAAACGTTGATGCGGCTCATAAGATGATTGATTTCTTATTGCGCCCTGAGAATGCAGCAAAAATCGCATTAGAAATTGGTTACCCAACTCCCGTTAAAACAGCCTATTCACTGTTACCCAAATCTTTCGCCAATGATCCTAATATCTTCCCTCCACAATCTGTTATGGACAGCGGGTTTTGGCAAGATGAGGTGGGAGAAGCGAATGTGTTGTACGACGAATACTTCCAGAAGCTCAAAGTAAATAATTGATCATATTCAATGTTTAGATAACACGCCTACTCTAGGCGTGTTTCTTTTTTGGCATTTCTAACCCTAATATCTCTTCCACTAACCGCGGAACTTCAATACTGGCTTTACCGTAGCGTTTTTCCTCAAACTCACTTTCAACGGCACTCGGTTCTAAGTTGATCTCAATGGTGTGCGCACCATGCATTCTGGCATCATGAACAAAGCCTGCAGCAGGATAAACAACGCCCGATGTACCGATAGAGATAAAAAGATCAGCCGTCTCGAGTGCTGAATAAATATCGCCCATGCGCAGTGGCATTTCGCCAAACCAAACAATATGAGGTCGCATTTGAGCTGGAATTTGACAGCAATGACAAAGCTCTCCGCTCAGAATGTCGTCTTTATGCTCTATTACTTGGTTAGAAACGCTGCAGCGTGCTTTAAGCAGCTCACCGTGCATATGAATCACCTGTTTGCTACCCCCCCGCTCATGAAGGTTATCGATATTCTGCGTAATAATCGTTACGTTTCCCTCTAGCTCTTGCTCTAATTTACCAAGCGCGATGTGGGCGGCATTAGGTTGTATTGATTCAGATTGGAGTTTTCGACGACGCTGATTATAGAAATCCTGTACGAGATCGGGATCACGTGCGAAACCTTCAGGGGTCGCGACATCCTCTATTTTATGGTTTTCCCATAACCCATCTTGAGCACGAAATGTTTTGATGCCTGATTCCGCTGAAATGCCTGCCCCCGTGAGGATCACGATATTCTTGTAAGGGAAATTCATACTATGTCCTTATTGCACGCTTTTTTGCTAGCTTAGCACCGATGCAATAACAACAGTAGTTTTGAGGGTTAGACCATAGTATAAAATGGCCATTGATTGCTTATTTTCTGTGACATAAACCGAGCTATGAAATAGACCGAAGTACCCCGCGACTTCGGTCTATATGTAATCAATCTTCGTTAATGGCGGAGATTTTATGAATAGCCAAATCCGCGCCGTTAAATTCGTCTTCTTCAGATAAACGCAATCCAGTCAATACATTGAGAGAGCCATAAACGATTGCGGCACCTAATACTGCCACTGAAATACCCAATAAGGTTCCTAGTAGTTGAACGGCGAGGCTGACACCACCTAGGCCGCCGAGTGATGATTGGCCAAAAATACCAGCGGCAATCCCGCCCCATGCACCACAAACACCATGTAATGGCCATACACCTAATACATCGTCTATTCTAGTTCGGTTTTGTAGTTGAGTGAACAACCAAACAAATAAAGCACCCGCTACCACTCCCGTCACTAAGGCACCCAGTGGGTGCATCAAGTCCGATCCTGCACACACCGCGACTAATCCCGCTAGAGGACCATTGTGGATAAAGCCAGGGTCATTTTTTCCGACAATTAACGCTGCTAAAATACCACCAGTCATGGCCATTAAAGAGTTCATCGCGACTAATCCACTAATTCCATTTAATGTTTGCGCTGACATGACGTTAAAACCAAACCAGCCCACACAAAGAATCCACGCGCCCAATGCTAGGAACGGAATGTTGGATGGAGCAAAGTTGGTGTGCTTTCCTGCACGTACTCTTCCCTTACGCATTCCTAGAAACATGACGGCGATGAGTGCAATCCATCCGCCGACCGCATGCACGACCACAGAACCAGCGAAATCGTGAAAAGCAGCACCGAATTGAGCTTCAAACCAGCTTTGCACGCCATAATTGCCATTCCAAATCATTCCCTCAAACAGCGGATAAACAAACCCAACGGTGAAAAAAGTAGCAATGAGAATGGGGTAAAACCGAGCGCGCTCGGCAATGCCTCCAGAAACGATAGCAGGAATAGCGGCGGCAAACGTCAATAGAAAAAAGAACTTAACTAGATGATAGCCGTTCCCTTGGGCAAGGGTTTGTGCATCAGCAAAGAAATGAGCGCCGTAGGCTATCCAGTAACCGATAAAAAAATAGGCGATCGTAGAAATACCGAAATCGGCGAGAATTTTTACCAGCGCGTTCACTTGGTTCTTTTTACGCACAGTCCCCACCTCAAGAAAGGCAAATCCGGCGTGCATTAAAAACACCATGATTGCACCGAGCAGCAAAAATAGCGTATCAGAACTTTGAGTCAGGGCTTGTACGGCACCTTGAACCTGACTTACGGTTTGAGTCATCTTAGCGATTCTCCATTGAAATGTTGTGCACCAATCCTGTGCTACTTGATTATTTTCTCACCAATATAGTGAGTTATTGGTATTGAACAGCCTTAAAGCAAAATACATTCCAAAATAAACAAATGAATCAATAACTTTTCAATATCAAATAACTTATTGAAATAGAGTGAATTATATAAATATCAAGGGAGTTGTTGCATGATGGAAGAATAAACGCATTCATAAGAAGCGCACCAAATTGGAACATGTGCTCCATTTCAATGCACTCTATTTTTGGCTCGTTCCAGATTGCAGGCATTAAAAAGGCCTCCCGCAGGAAGCCTTTTCTTAAGAGTAAACCGTGGATCAGTTTACGCCACGAGATTTCAAGAATTCAGCATAAGTGCCTTTGAAATCGGTCAGTTTGTTATCACGAATTTCAATGATGCGCGTTGCCAGTGAATCCACAAATACGCGGTCGTGAGATACGAAGAACAGAGTCCCTTTGTAGTTCTCCAACGCCGTGTTGAGCGATTCGATCGATTCCATGTCCATGTGGTTGGTTGGCTCATCCATCAACAGCATGTTTGGCTTATGCATCATTAGTTTACCAAGCAACATACGACCTTGTTCACCACCAGAGATGACCTTAACAGATTTCTTGATGTCATCTTGGCCAAACAACATGCGCCCTAAGAAGCTGCGGATCACTTGCTCGTCATCCCCTTCTTGACGCCATTGGCTCATCCAGTCAAACAGGTTCATATCTTCGGCAAAATCGTGCGCGTGATCTTGAGCGTAGTAACCAATATTTGCGTTTTCAGACCATTTATAGCTGCCGCTACGAGGCTCAAGTACACCTGCTAAGGTGTTAAGCAGTGTCGTTTTACCGACGCCGTTTTCACCAATGATCGCTACGCGTTCGCCCACTTCAAAAATGGCGTTGAAGTTACTGAACAGATCGTTTTCAAAACCTTGGCTAAGGTTTTCAACTTCTAACGCGTTGCGGAACAACTCTTTCGATTGTTCAAAACGAATGAAAGGGTTTTGGCGGCTAGACGCTTTAACTTCGTCCAATTGGATCTTGTCAATCTGCTTAGCTCGTGACGTCGCTTGCTTCGCTTTAGATGCGTTCGCAGAAAAGCGTGCAACGAAAGTTTGCAGTTCAGCAATCTGTGCTTTCTTCTTGGCATTATCAGAGAGCAGACGAGCACGCGCTTGCGATGCCGCTGTCATGTACTCGTCATAGTTACCCGCGTAAAGACGTAGTTCACCATAATCCAAGTCAGCCATATGTGTACATACGCTGTTTAAGAAGTGACGGTCGTGCGAGATGATGATCATGGTGCAGTTACGTTGGTTTAGTGTATCTTCTAGCCAGCGAATGGTATCCATATCCAAGTTGTTGGTTGGTTCGTCAAGCAGCATGATGTGTGGTTCAGCAAACAAAACTTGCGCCAATAGCACACGCAGTTTCCAACCTGGTGCCACTTCGCTCATCAAACCAAAGTGCTGTTCAAGAGGAATGCCCACTGCAAGCAACAATTCACCGGCTTTAGACTCGGCCATGTAGCCGTCCATTTCCGCGAATTCAGTTTCGAGATCCGCAACCTTCATGCCATCTTCTTCGGTCATTTCAGGCAGAGAATAGATACGGTCACGTTCTTGTTTAACTTTCCACAACTCTTTGTGGCCCATGATTACCGTGTCGATAACCGTGAACTCTTCGTAAGCGAATTGATCCTGATTCAGTTTCGCCACACGTTCGTTAGGATCATAGCTAACGTTACCACTCGAAGGTTCAAGCTCTCCGCTTAGAATCTTCATAAATGTTGACTTACCACAACCGTTAGCGCCAATCAGGCCATAGCGATTACCTTCGCCAAACTTAACGGAAATGTTTTCAAACAGAGGCTTTGCGCCAAATTGTTGAGTGATATTCGCGGTGGAGATCAAAACCAGTACCTTAATAAATGTGAATTGTATAAAAAACTGCGCAACGTTACTTGTTCAAGGCTCGAACTGCAAGCGATGTTTTTGTTTCACTGCCCTCGTAGTGCGAGTAACTCGCTCATTTAATGCCTACCTGCCACTGATCATAAGTTTCGAGAGAGCAATCACATCCCCTGCGCTGGTTTTTGATACTTATTGATACATCTGCGACTATCACTGCAAACCTATAGGATACCCGTATGATTTCAGTTGCTTTGGTGGATGACCACCTCATGGTTCGCTCTGGTTTTGCACAACTGTTATCGGTTGAACCAGACATTCATGTCCACAGTGAGTATGGTAGTGCGCGCGAAGCATTTCGTGCGCTGGTGAACGCTTCTATCGATGTGGCAGTTATCGACATTTCAATGCCCGACGAAAGTGGGCTTGTGTTGTTAGAGAAACTGCGCCGCGCTCAGCCGGACTTTAAAGCCATCATTCTCTCTATTTATGATTCAGCGTCCTTTGTCAGTAAAGCGCTAGAAGCTGGCGCTTGTGGTTATTTATCAAAACGTTGTGGGCCTGGAGAGTTAGTGAGCGCCATTCGTACCGTAGCTAATGGTGATCGCTATTTGTGTGCCGATGCCTTAATTAACCTAAGCAATGCTTCAGGTACGCCATCTGTCCTTGAAGGGTTAACTAAACGCGAAAGAGAGGTGTTTGATCACCTGATTTTAGGCAAAGACGTCAAAGAGATTGGTTACGATTTATCAATTAGCCACAAAACGATTCACGTGCATCGGGCAAATATTTTAAGCAAACTGGGGCTTACCAACAATGTGGATCTCATCCGCTTTGCTATTACTCACCAACTGTTGGTTACCGAGACGTTATAGAAGCGATTATGCATTTTCATCATCGATTTTCTGAAGCTTTACCTCGGTTGTCTCTCTCCTCTGGCTTTAGCTATGCATTTGCATGCGTTTTGTATTCAATTGGTTGGTTTTGTTTATGGAACATCAGCCGCTACTTAACTCCTGATTTATTGCTGGCTGGTCTGTTTTTGCCCACAGGCTTAAAGCTGGCCACACTCGCTCTTGCACCACGTCGTTTTTGGCTTGGGATCACTTTATGCGAAATGGCTATAGTGGCGTTGCTCGGGCATGTGTTGGCTATCGCTGCTCATGAATATCTATTACTGCTGTTTGCATTGATCGCTTATTGGCTGGCGATTGCCTTTCAATCTCTCTGGATATCACTACACGTTTATTGGAAAAAACTGTTGGCGCTTACCGGGTTGACGGTCGTTTACGGCATCTTATGTGGAAGCTCGGTTTTGCTGTTGGTCAAACCGCTCAACCTCGAACTGCATTACGTGGCACAAGCGACCGTTTCAGCTCTGACCGGCGGTATACTGCTCACTCCGTTCTTATTTCTCCTGTACGATTATCTACATCAGCAGATCTGGAGACCACTGTCACCCGATCTCATCCATCAGGACGTAACACTTCGCCCCTCTGCGTTGCTGTGGTGTTTGCTTTTTTTTAGTGGCGGATTGATCGCGGAGTTAACCTTGCTAGAGCAGCTCAAACCGATCGCCCTGCTCATTTTCCTGCTTCCCAATATTTTTATGGCTTATAAATACGGTTGGCAAGGCGGCGTATTGGCTAGTCTAATGAACAGTATTTTGCTTGCTACGGCACGGCAAATGACAGGTTCATTTGAATCCGATATTGAACTACAAAGTTTTATAGCGACGCAGGCTTTTGTTGGTTTAGGGCTTGGTATCGCGATTAGCCGTCAATATTTCTTGGCGCAACGCTTAGCTAAAATTAACCAAAAGCTGGCAATCGAACTCGCGAACAAACAGCAACTGGCTCGGCAATTAGTCAAGGTTGAAGAGCAAATCCGAAAATCAGTTGCACGCGAACTGCATGATGAAATTGGCCAAAATATCACCGCGATACAGATCCAATCCATGCTCGCTAGTCGCTTGGCACAAAATGAAAAACAAACCAACATCGCTGAGACGATCAACACGCTCGCGCTACGAATTCACTCATCGACACGTCAATTATTAACCGAGCTTCGCCCTCATGTGCTTGATGAATTGGGGCTTGAGAGCGCAATTCGGCAGCTTGCAAGTGAAATGAAATTTGCGGAACGACACGTCGATTTTCGTCTGAATTTCGGAATTTTTGCAGAGCGTTTAGATGACATTACGGCCGTTACACTGTATCGAATTATTCAAGAGCTGCTTAATAACGTGTGCAAACATGCACAAGCATCAGCCGTGCAATTAAGCCTTGTTCCCGGTGACATGTTCAGTGTCGAGCTGCGTGATGATGGCATTGGTTTAGCTTCCGATTGGCGCAGCAAAGGCCAAGGCTTACTCGGCATCGAAGAACGCGTCAGCGCACTGGGTGGCACATTTTTAATTGAATCGCAGCGTAGCCAAATACCGCTTGGGACGCGCATAACTGTTAACTTGCCCACAAAACCGCTCACAATATCAACAAACTAGGAAAATTTCCTAGTCACTTATAACTTTGTCTCATTCATTTGGTGAATCACTCCGATACCATCTCTTAGCACTAGGGAGAAACAAAGCATGCTGGGTTTTCTGATTTCAAAACCGACATCAGCACCTATAGAACCACAGGACATTGATGCAACCTATCGTTACTGGCGCTTGCATTTAATGTTATCGATGTACGTCGGCTATGGGGTGTTTTATTTCACACGCAAAAGTCTCAATTTTGCCATGCCTGCGATGCTCACTGATCTCGGGCTTGAACATTCCGATGTTGGTCTGCTTGGTACGCTCTTTTACATGACTTACGGTTTGTCAAAGTTTGTTTCTGGCATGGTCAGCGACCAATCAAAACCGAGTTACTTCATGGGTTTGGGGCTGGTTGCAACGGGCGTAGTTAATGTGCTGTTTGGTTTGAGCTCTTCCCTAGCCGCATTTACCGTGCTTTGGACATTGAACGCTTTTTTCCAAGGTTGGGGATGGCCGCCGTGCGCTAAATTGCTCACCACTTGGTATTCCCGATCTGAACGTGGGTTTTGGTGGTCTATCTGGAACACTTGCCACAATTTAAGTGGCGCACTCATTCCGATCAGCATTGGTTTTATCGCTGTGACTTTTGGTTGGCGGTACGGATTTATTGCACCGGGTTGCTTGGCGATCATCGTTGGTTTAGTGCTCTGCTTTCGCATGCAAGATAAGCCCACAACGTTAGGGTTACCCCCAGTGGGTGAGTGGCGTAACGATGAATTAGAAAAGCGCCATGAGTCTGAAGGTAAAGGGCTGCCATTTCGCCAAATTTTAAGTCGTTACGTGCTAGGGAATAAGTACATTTGGCTGTTATGTAGCTCCTATCTACTGGTGTATGTGGTGCGTATCGCGCTAAATGATTGGGGTAATTTATACCTCACTGAACGGCATGGTTATGAGCTTTTTTCGGCCAACGCTGCCGTATCAATGTTTGAAGTCGGAGGATTTTTAGGATCGCTATTTGGTGGTTGGGGCTCGGACAAATTTTTTAAAGGCAATCGAGCGCCGATGAACTTGATTTTTGCGCTAGGCATTTTCATTTCAGTGGCCGCGTTATGGCTAACACCGATTGACAACTTTGTGGTGTTGTCGGGCTGCTTCTTTTCCATCGGATTTTTTATTTTTGGTCCGCAAATGATGATAGGAATGGCCGCCGCTGAATGTTCGCACAAGGATGCGGCTGGAACCGCGACCGGTTTTGTCGGCTTATTTGGCTATCTTGGTGCAGCGTTAGCCAGTTACCCATTGGCTGTCATTATTGAACAATTTAGTTGGGAAGGATTTTTCAGTGTCATTACCCTCTCAGCCGCACTGATTGGATTACTGATTTTGCCCTTTTTAAAAGCGCAGCAGCGTGCAGGGAATGCCGTCACTATGTCATAACCTTTCCTCACGTTGTTTTCTGATTTCGCTGTGTCATGCAGCAAAAACGAAATCACAGGAATGTGATGAAACTTAACGCTGCCCTACGTCTACGTTAAGTAATGAAAATAACAAGAGGAAACAGACATGAAAGATAGATTACCTCGCAGTGTACTTGCTACCTGCATTCTCGGTGCTTCGCTTGCCGCGCCTCAAGCATTTGCTGAAGGCCGACTCGTGGTTTATTGCAGTGCCACTAACGCCATGTGCGAGACAGCGACTAAAGCATTTTCTGATAAATATGACGTAAAAACCTCTTTTGTTCGCAATGGCTCTGGCAGCACGCTGGCCAAAATCGAAGCAGAGAAGAAGAACCCACGCGCGGATGTTTGGTATGGCGGCACGTTGGATCCTCAATCACAGGCGGGTGAAATGGATCTCTTACACGCTTACCAATCCCCGCAGCTTGAATTCATTATGGATGGATTTAAAGATCCAGCGAAACGCAAAGGGAACTACTCTTCGGCCGTTTATATGGGTATTTTAGGTTTTGGGGTGAACACTCAACGTTTGGCTGAAAAAGGATTACCGATCCCGCGCTGCTGGAATGATTTAACCAAACCTGAATACAAAGGAGAGATTCAAATCTCTGACCCACAAAGTTCAGGAACAGCCTACACCGCATTAGCCACCTTCATTCAACTTTGGGATGAAGATAAAGCCTTTGATTATTTCAAAGCACTCGACAAAAACGTCTCTCAATACACCAAATCAGGTGTTACCCCTTCACGTAACTCAGCGCGTGGTGAAATTGCGATTGGTATTGGTTTTTTGCATGACTACTCACTCGAACAATCGAAAGGAGCACCGCTGGAGCTGATTTCTCCTTGTGAAGGTACAGGTTATGAAATTGGTGGTGTGAGCATTATCAAAGGGTCGCGTAACCTTGATAACGCGAAACGGTTTGTTGACTGGGTCATGTCAAAAGAAGGACAAGAGCTGGCATGGAAAGAAGGTCAATCTTTCCAAATTTTAACTAACACTCAAGCGGAACAATCCCCCAACGCCCTCGACCCTAAAAAGTTAACCTTGATCGACTATGACATGGATACCTATGGCTCCTCTGATGAACGTAAGCGATTGATTAATAAGTGGGTTAATGTCGTAAAAATGGGTGAATAGCCAACGCATTCCCTTATCTTAGCCTCGATGGGCAGTGCCTACTGCCCTTTTTATAAAGCCAATACCAGGCTTATCACCGTGTGGCTACAAACAACTTTGGTACAGAAAAATGAATGAATTTACAGCAGGCACTGCACCACATCGGCCGCTAAAAACCTCGCATAGGGACCCAATTTTTTATTGGATCCTGACGTTATTGTGTGCGTTTGTGCTGTTGCCCTCTTTTGCACTTGATTACGGAGTGTTTGATTCAACATCGCAAGAGTTTTATGCCGCTATGGGTTGGAGCCGTGCCAATATTTCTTGGTTATGGTTTGCGCTTCCGGGTGTACTTCTCATTCGCCCTTGCTATGCAGGTAATAAGTACGCCAAACACCGTCACTATTTTGATATCGGTTATTCAGCGGCATGCATGTTTTTCGTGTTGGTCAGCTCTTGGTATACCCAGCAAGGTTTAGGTTATTCAACCATTGCACTATTTATTGCCTTAAGTGCTGTCATGACATTGGCATTGGCTCGTCTTGAGTTTTTGGGCGGTGACAGCTTCGTGATTGGTGCTCTGATCTCGATTGTTCTCTTGATCACGATTTTTATTATCTTTCCGAGTATCGCCATCTTTGTACCGATGTTCCAAGATGAAATGGGGAACTTTGTTGCGTGGCAATTCATTGAAATTTTGAGCCGAGCGCAGATCATACAAATTGTTTGGAACTCCGTACTGCTTGGCGTATCTGTGGGTATAGGTGCCACTTTCTTTGGTTTGATCTTTGCTATCTATACCACACGCATTGCCACTCGCTCCGCTTTCATTGCGCGAATTTTTTCTATTCTTCCCATTGTGACTCCCCCTTTTGTCGTTGGGCTTGGGGTGACTTTAATGCTTGGGCGCTCCGGTTATATCACCGAACTCATGGTGGATTGGTTTGGGTTACAACAGACAAACTGGCTGTATGGTTTTACAGGCATTTGGATGGCACAAGTGCTCGCCTTTGCTCCTATGTCATTCATGATTTTAGATGGCGCGATGAAATCCCTACATCCATCATTGGAAGAGGCGTCCTACACGCTGCGTGCTAATCGTTATCAAACTTTTTTTAAAATTGTCATGCCATTGCTCAAGCCTGCTTTGGCCAACAGTTTCTTAATCATCTTTGTCCAATCACTGGCCGACTTCAGTAACCCGCTTGTACTTGGGGGCAGTTTCGATGTGTTAGCCACTCAGATTTACTTCTACATCGCAGGAGCTCAATTAGATTACGCTTCCGCCAGCACACTTGGAGCCGTCTTGCTGCTATTTTCGTTGGCGATCTTTGTTGTCCAATATCTGTGGATAGGAAAGCGTTCATACGTCACCATTTCCGGCAAATCATATCGTGGCGATGTGCAAGCGCTGCCTACCTTACTTAAACATACGGTTTCGGCACTGCTCTATTTTTGGATGGCATTTAACATCTTGCTTTATGGCAGCATCATCTTCGGCAGCTTCACCGTGAACTGGGGTGTAGATTACAGTTTAACGCTTAAAAACTATATTCATCTGTTTGGCATGGGAATGAGTGAAGGTGCTTGGCCATCACTTATCACGACGATGATTTATGCCGGCGTTGCAGCGCCATTAACCGCCTTCTTTGGTCTGTTGATTGCGTATATCGTTGTCCGTCAGCAATTTTACGGTAAGAAAGTGATTGAGTTTGCAACCATGCTTTGCTTCGCCGTTCCGGGCACGGTTGCGGGGGTATCTTACATTCTTGCATTTAATGATGCGCCTATTTACCTCACCGGTACCGCGGCCATTGTTGTGATTTCCATGGTGATGCGTAACGTGCCAGTAGGCATTCGCGCAGGTATTGCAGGGCTAGGCCAGCTTGATAAATCGCTCGATGAAGCGTCACTTAGTTTGCGGGCTAACTCCTTTAAAACCATTACTCATATTCTGTTGCCGTTATTACGACCAGCAATTCTCTCAACACTGATTTACAGCTTTGTTCGAGCAATGACGACCGTCAGCGCCATTATTTTCTTGGTGACGCCAGAAACACGGGTGGCAACGTCTTACATCCTGAATCGTGTAGAAGATGGTGAGTATGGCGTTGCGATCGCATATGGCTCGATTTTGATTGTTGTGATGTTGGCTATTATTTTAATTTTTGATTTTATCGTTGGCGAGGCACGTGTTTCTCGTTCTAAAGCCAATAACCAAGAATAACCGTTGGAGATATCACCATGGAAAATGAAAACTTTGTTGTTTTAAAGAATGTCTGCAAGCGTTTTGGCGATAAAACCGTCATTGGTAATTTGGATTTAGAAATCAAAAAAGGCAGCCTTGTAACACTGCTCGGCCCTTCAGGATGTGGAAAAACGACCGTGCTGCGTTTGGTCGCAGGGCTCGAAAAACCAACCAGCGGCCAAATTTTTATTGATGGTGAAGATGTCACGAGTACCTCCATCCAGCAACGTGACATCTGCATGGTGTTTCAATCTTACGCTCTGTTTCCTCACCTTTCTTTACATGACAACGTAGGTTATGGCCTAAGAATGATTGGCTTGAGTAAAGATGAAGTGAAACAGCGAGTGGATGAAGCCTTGAAATTGGTTGATTTAGAAGGCTTTGGGGAACGTTACGTTGACCAAATTTCCGGAGGTCAGCAACAGCGAGTAGCACTCGCTCGCGCGTTGGTGCTTAAGCCTAAGGTATTGCTATTCGATGAGCCGCTCAGTAACTTGGACGCCAATTTAAGACGCAGCATGCGTGAAACTATTCGAGAGTTGCAACAGCGTTTTAATATCACCTCTTTGTATGTGACGCACGATCAGGCTGAGGCCTTTGCCGTTTCTGATACTGTGATTGTGATGAAAGATGGCGACATCATGCAGCAGGGCTCACCAACTCAACTGTATAAGCACCCAACCTCGATGTTCATGGCCAACTTCATGGGCGAAGCCAATATTTTTGAGGGTCAATATGATGGTGAATACCTGATCATCAATGGCTATAAGATCCCCGCTAATGATGACAGTGTCACGGCTTTGCCTGCGGGGAATTATCAAATTGGTGTTCGACCAGAAGCTATTTTGCTCTGCGCGGACGGTGATGCCTGCCAACAGTGTCAAATTACCAGTATTGCTTACATGGGGTCGATGTATGAAGTGTTGGTTAAATGGCACAACAAAGAGCTGTTACTGCAACTCAACTCGTCACAATTTGACCCCAGTTACGCTGATCACCCTTACCTGACGATCAACCCCGTGGGGTTATTCCTACTACCTGAAGATGCATAATACTGCCTAGCTTGACCAAACGCCTCCAAACTAATGGAGGCGTTTGTGTCTTAGTGAGAGCAATGAACAACTTAACGAGAGCAATGAAAAAGATCCACCCGCGCAAGTGAGATTGGTTATAATCATCAGCCAGTTAGCACCAAGGCATGAGTTGGGTTATCATCCTTACCTTGGTTTGTCGCCACTAAAAATGGGCGAGTGATGCTCAATCAATGAGTTTAACTTGTCTGTACGGCGCTCTTCTCATCGCACAATTAAGAGACATTTCATGTTACTTCCCACACAAACAAGTTGGGTTATTTTAGCGGGTGGGCAAGCCAGCCGTATGGGTGGACAAGACAAAGGGCTGATTGAACTCAATGGCCAACCTTTGATTCAACATGTCATGAATAAGCTTAAGCCGCAATCTACTAGCCTGACGATTAACGCTAATCGTAACCATGCACAGTATCGTCAGTTTGCGCCTGTCATTTCCGATACCATGGCTGATTACCCTGGGCCACTCGCTGGAATTCAGGCAGGGTTAACCCATGCACAAACCGATTGGGTCGGATTTGTCCCTTGCGATTGCCCGTTGATCAATGACGATCTTGTTGCGCGTTTTTGTCATGCTGCTCAAGACTCGCATGATATTTTAGTCGCCCATGATGGTCACTTCGCTCAACCCGTATTCACCCTTATTCACCAACGTGTGCAGCCAACACTGACTGCATTTTTAGAACGTGGCGAGAGAAAAATCACCCGTTTTTATCAAGAATGCCACACAGATTACGTTGACTTTAGCGACTCGCCAAACTGCTTTTTGAACCTCAACACGCCTCAAGATCTGGCACAATTTGGAACTTTGACATCATGAAATATCAAGCGCCTTCATGCCCTTTACTTGGTTTTGCGGCCTACTCTGGCACAGGAAAAACGACCCTGCTTGAAGCCTTATTGCCCAAGTTAAGGGCAGCAGGCCTAACATTAGGCGTACTTAAGCACGCGCACCACGATTTTGATATTGATAAACCAGGTAAAGATAGCCATCGGCTGCGTAAAGCGGGGGCAAGCCAGATGTTAGTTGCATCGCGCTATCGTCATGCCATGATGACTGAGACGCCAGAAGCCGAACCCGATTTCGAATATCTTTTGTCTCGCTTTGATTGCGATAAACTCGACGTAATTTTAATTGAAGGGTGTAAAAACCTCACCTTTCCAAAAATTGAATTGCACCGTGCTGAAGTGGGTAAACCTTGGCTATATCCAAATGATGAAAATATCATCGCTATCGCCGCGGATGAAGTTGTGAAAAGTGCTTTACCACAGATGAACATCAATGATCTCGATGCAATAACGGCGTTTGTGATTGAATATGTACAGCGTTGTAAATGAAATATCCTGCGCTATTTCGGTGGTGAAAGCGTGACAATTATCCCACTTAAAGGCAAAATCTAGCCCATTACATGTTGGTTAGTCATGTTTCAGCGCTACCAACGCCCCCATTTTCAATTGGTTGATAGTAAGCGATCAGCCTTTGTTTATTTTCCCGAAATTGGGAATGACGATTTTAGAGAGATGATCATGGCTCGCACCATTTTGTACACTTACAAAAATGAAGATAAAACGCTGACTTTTTCTTACGAAAAGCATCACAACATTCAAGAAGCAGTAGCCGAAGCAGAAGGTATTGATATTACTGATTTTTTAAAAATGGAACAGCAGCTGGAAATGATTTCTGACGCAAAAGCGGTACGCAATTACCGCGATAACCACTTTAAAAAGTTAGGTTTTAGCAAGCTAACACTGCAACAAAAAGAAAACGTAGGTGTGGGTAAAAAAGGTGCTAACACCAAATAAACAGAACTTAGGTTAAAGAGTTAACTTTTGACTGATATAAAAAAGGGCCCGTTTGATTATAGGCCCTTTTTGTTTGATTTTATGATTTGATATTAAGGAAAGCCGCACCACGTACGCCGCCTGAATCACCATGTTTTGCTTTGATGATCTTCGGACATTTCGCGACAGAAAGCAGGTATTTCGGTACGCGTTTAGGCATCTCTTGGTAGATCAATTCAAAGTTTGATAAACCGCCACCGAGTGCAACAACGTGTGGGTCATTGGCTGTGAAAATGTTGGCAAAACAGATGGCAAGTAGTTCCATAAAGCGCTCAACATGCTCAACGGCTTTCGCTTCACCTGCTTCATTGGCGTGAATGATATCAATCGCTTTTTTGTGCTCGCCATAATAGTGCTCGTACAATAGCTCAAAACCGCGGCCAGAGAGATAACTGTCTAAGCATCCTTTCTTGCCACAACCACAGCCGAGCATCGGCGCGTTATCACCAAGATGTAACCATGCATCAAGAGGCAGACGCATATGACCAAACTCCCCTGCGACGTGGTTACGGCCAGAGAACACTTTCCCTTCATAGATAAGGCCGCCACCAAAACCTGTGCCGAGAATTAGGCCCATAACCGAAGGCTCATTTTTCAGCTCATCGTCCCATGCTTCAGAAAGCGCAAAGCAGTTTGCATCGTTTTCAATCTTCACGCTGCGGCCAATTTTTGCTTCTAAATCAGCGCGTAACGGCTTGCCTTTTGCAGCAGGAACGTTGACGGTTAATACCGTAGCATCATCAGCATCTTCCATACCTGGTAGGCCAAGGCCTATTTTGCCTTCCACACCCAATTGCGCGTCATATTTACTCACCAACTGCGCAATGGTTTCAACTAGCAGATTGTAGTCGTTTGTTGGGGTAGGAACGCGCTCCGTTGCTACGCGTTCTAACTTCTCATTAAACGCACCAAACTCAATTTTAGTGCCACCGACATCAAAGCCGTAGTACATGCAATCTCTCCTAAAATTTGCTCATCAATGAGCTAAAAATAAAACTTTGGGCATTATCCACAGAGCTCAGCCTACAATCCGTGACCGAGTACCAATTTATCTGGTCTATAGGTTCGATTGAACAATTACTCATCACCGAATCGATCAACTTTAGAGTCACGTCTCGCTTTGCTGCTGGTCGATGAAACGTTTCAAGACTGGCCTGCTCAAATCATGCTTTAGGCGGGTTTTGCTCAGCAAGTAACTTTCTCGAAACACTTCAAACCATTGGCTTAATAGCAGAGAGGCTTGATGCTCACCCACTTCAGCCAATACCAACGACGCCACTTCAGCCGTTGATAAATGCTGCTCATTATCAGATTTACGCATCATATATTGCGATACGCTTTTAGGTGCGATAGACATCACCGGAAGCGC
Organism: Vibrio sp. B1-2; assembly: GCF_963888445.1. Classification (NCBI taxonomy): domain Bacteria; kingdom Pseudomonadati; phylum Pseudomonadota; class Gammaproteobacteria; order Vibrionales; family Vibrionaceae; genus Vibrio; species Vibrio sp. B1-2. The sequence goes on along the minus strand of NZ_CAWPJH010000011.1, from coordinate 276,092 downwards.
ATCCAAATAAGGTGATTTGCGAAACATTCGTCTAGCCTCGCGCCAGCTTCCATCAAGCAATATCAACAGTGGTTTGCGTTTATCGTGCGCGCTGGGAGGGCTTTGCATTACTCGAGGCTTTTCATCCACATACTCTTCGGGAAAAATGACGACTGGTTGATAGGCGGGGTTATTCAACAGTGCTAGCATTTCCGCGTGAGGTTCGGTGCGATTCCACTGATAAACATAAGTTTCTTTAATCACATCGGCAATTAGTCGACCAGTATTACTGGGTTTAAATACTTCATTTTCAGAAACCAGCAGTAATACTGCGATATCCGTATCCATATCCGGTTGATGGCCGCATAAGCAGTATTGCGTGGCGACCTGACAATAGGCGCAACGTTCAACTTTCGCACCACGAGCTTGAAAAGGTTTGGTCGATAACGCTAAGCGATGTTGGAACAAATGGTTAAATGCGTGGATTCTCATAAATCAGGGCGGCAAGCTGGAAAGTGCTGCCGATTGTACTTACAGTACAAGCAGATTCCTAGCACAAGACCATTGAAGATGAGCCATTAAGCATGAACCTGAACCCTGAATTGATCCGTTTGAGCATATTTTTCGCTGTATTTATGCTTTGTGCGCTGTGGGAATGGTCTTGCCCACGTAAAACACTCACCCAAAGTAAAGCCACTCGCTGGCTGAATAATTTAGGTTTGGTTGGTTTAAATAGCGTGTGCTTATCGCTATTGATGCCAGTGTTAGCCATTGAAGCGGCTTATTGGGCGCAGCAAGACTCGATTGGTCTTTTTAATTGGGTGGATTTACCACAAGTGGCTGAAATTGCGCTGTCAGTTATTATTCTTGATGGCGTGATTTACGCCCAGCATGTGCTTTTTCACTTCTCTCCTTGGTTATGGCGTTTACACCGCATGCACCACGCTGACCAAGATATTGATGTGACCACTGGCTCGCGGTTTCACCCACTTGAGATGATCCTCTCTTTGTGGATCAAAATCACTTGCGTGATCATTTTGGGTGTCAGCCCATTCGCGGTATTGATATTTGAGGTTGTGCTCAATGCGAGCGCGATGTTTAACCACAGTAACGCCAAATTACCGTTGAAAATGGACCGTTGGCTTCGCTGGTTGGTGGTGACACCTGACATGCATCGGGTGCATCATTCAGTCATTGTGCGAGAAACTCACTCCAATTTTGGTTTTTTCTTGTCATGTTGGGATCGGCTATTTCGTACTTATCGTGCGCAGCCAGAATTGGGCCATAAGCAGGTCATTATCGGCCTACCACTCTTTCGAGCGAAGCGTGAGCAGTGGTTGGATAAAATGCTTACCCAACCATTTAGAAAAAAGTGACAACGTCATGAAAATACAGAAATTCGCACTGGATAAGCTAGTTGAGCGTATATTTATGCAACATAGCCTGCTGTTCACCCGCAACTTCAGCTACCTGCTCTGAACTTTCGACCATGGCTTCAAGCTGTAATTTGGTTTGCTCACCTTGCGATGAAACATGGCTGATAGATTGGCTTACATCGGCCGTCGCTCGCTCTTGCTCTTCTGTTGCAACGCTTATCTGCTCAACTCGAGCACGAATCTGTTCCACTGCTTTTTCTATCTGCTCAAATGTTGTTTTGACTTCTTGACTCGATTGCAGCGCATTACTCATCTCTTGGCGCGAATCCGATACCGCTTGACGAGAGCGCTGCGTTGCATTGGTGAGTTCATTCATCATGTCTCGGATATTGGTGGTTTGCTGTGATGTATCGCTGGCCAATTTGCGTACTTCATCGGCTACAACCGCAAAACCACGCCCTTGTTCGCCAGCTCTTGCCGCTTCAATCGCGGCGTTCAACGCCAGTAAGTTGGTACTGTCAGCAATACCGCTGATCATATCCACCATCTCACGAATTTTCTTCACGCGCTGGTCAAGCTCGTGCATTGCTTCATCGTTTAAATGCAGTGTATTTTCAAGAGATTCCAAGCGAACACGGTTTTGTTCCACTACTTTCACCCCTTGCGTAGAAAACTGGCTGGCAGCCACTGATTCTTCATAAGATTCACTGGTCACAAGCGCGATATTCCGAATCGCCGATTCCAACTCACTCACTGTGGAAACCATGTTAACCAACGAATCATTTTGTGCGGCTAAACTGCGGTTGGATTTATCGGCTGCATCGTGACTGGTTTCGGCATTTTGGTAGAGCATTTCACAATTGCGCGTTACGGTAGAAATTGAATATTTTGTTGATTCAATAACTTGGTTTAGTTGTAGAGCAACTTCTTTAAATTCACTCGGGCCAATCAAGCTAGCGGGTTGAGAAAAATCGTGTTGAGTTAATAATGCAAGCTTGGCCAATAAGTTATTCAGCCCCAGCTTTAGCCAGTGGCGTAACCCTAGCCATGCAAGTAAAACCAAAGCGACCAGAATAATGCCGCCAGTATATTGTACTTGCTTAACCATTAGCATTGCGTCATGAACCACGTTCTCACTGTGTTTGATCAACTCACTTGCGGTGGCAGAAATCGTATTTAGCAGTGCTACCGTGTCTTTGGCTAGCTGCGCAGCTTGTGCCATTTCTTGTCGCTGCTGCTGTGCTTGCCCAATTTTATTTAAGATCAGTGCTAAAATGCCATGCTCAACAAAACCCGCTTTAACCATTTCATAAGGTGCCGTCAGGCTTGCAAACTCCATAACATCAGGATGCCACTCTTTGAAATCATCAAAGGCTAGCTCAATTCCTGCCATGCGATTACGGATTTCCTTAAATTGCACTTTGGCCTGTTCAGGATCGCTTTGCATCATTAACAGTAAGAAGGTACTTTCCATCGAACTTGCACTAGCAATAAAGCGGTTAGCCGCATCCATCGATTCCGGGTTATCTAATGCGAGAAATGAACTGATCCGGTTCATCTCCGGTCCAATGGAGCTTAATCCGTAACGAAACGCAGTGGCGGAGTTATCGATAGCATTCTGCTGTTTAAGCAAAGAGGCCTGCGTTGATAAAATAGAATAGGTGAGCTGCTGAAATGCCGCACTTTTGCTGCGTAACGACAATTGATGATCTTGAGTAATCGCGTTACCGATACGAGTAGCGATGGAGAAAAGCTGGTCAGTAAGTTGGTCCGTCTGCTGGTTTAAGTGGCTTAATTGCTGGTTTACCGCTTCTAATTCTGCCGATTCCGTTGTGCGGATGCCATCGCCGAGAGATTGTACTTGTTCTAATATATTTTGCGTCAACCTTGCATTATTTAATGCCAAAGGTAGTGTTTGTTCAGACAATCCAGAAAACTGTAGCCCTACCTTATCGATGCTTTTTAAACTGGTGATGGATAAAAGGACCACCAGTAACGTCATCGTGATGAAAATGGCACTGATGGTTTGAATCAACGACAGTGAATGTCGATTATTTATTGAGGAATTCATGATAAATGCAACTAAGTGATTAGAGAATGTGTTAAGGCTCAACCATAGTAGGAATGCAATATTTCAAAAATGTTTCAGTTACATTTCATTGGGATGATAAATGATTAAAAGTCCAATACTCTTCGCATTATCAATAACTAGTGTGCTAACGGGTTGCGTAGGATCGCCTATTTCGTCCAATTCTGGCCCTACTTATGTTACTCAAGAAGAGATTCTGTCAATTGTCCAAGATAAAGACGATGGATTAGGCACGGTTTTTCAGCGCTGGAAAGGAGTGCCGTACCGATTAGGTGGTGAAACGTTGAACGGAGTCGACTGCTCAGCATTTGTGCAAATAGCGTTTAAAGATGTATGGCAGATCCCTCTACCACGAACTACACGCTCACAGAGTCAAACGGGGTTTGAGGTAAATTATCAAAATGCGCAGCGCGGGGATTTGGTCTTTTTTAGAACATCAAGGACGAGCAATCATGTTGGAGTCTATCTAGGAGACAAAAAATTCATGCACGCCTCTACGTCTAAAGGTGTGATGATCTCAAGAATCGATAACCCCTATTGGGCTTCTAAATTCTGGCAATTTAGGCGGATTATAAGCCCGCCTAACTCTGATTAGTCATACTTCAATTAGTCGTACTTCGCAACGGCAGTATCGAACAGATTCTTCACTAAGGCGATGTATTCATCAAGAAAAAGGATCTGTTCATTGGTCGCAGGTTTACTCCAAACACCCGCCAATACTTCACCAAGATCTTCCACTACAGAATCGGCTTCTTTGAGCAACTGGAATCGAACACTGGAATGTAGCTCAGGGTTTTGTTCAAAAATAGCCATGATGTTGCTTGAAACCATGTCGGTCACAACATCTTCTACACTTTCAGCGCCAATATCTCCGCCTGATGTGAACACATCCATATTAAAAGAGAGATGCTCTATCAGAGCCAAATAACCATCGGTTTCTACAACCACTTTAATTCTCCGCTTTACCGCTAAATTGCTAGTAATCACTGTACCTTCAATAATACTAAGCCATGTCAGCCCATTTTCACAGATTTGATAGTTTAGACGTTCAAATTTCCCGCGATTTCTTGATAAGCATCTATTTCACGAGCATTTATTTTCCCCAAAGTAGGATACGCCATCCTATAAATTGGGTTACTAGCACCTAAGCAAGATCAACTTATGGAAAATATAGCGTTATTTTTAATACTATTTCTGTATTCGCATCTGCAAATTCTTGCACTTAATCACATTTATGAGCATTGGTGCTCCCTCAAAAGGAAAGTGGCTAAATTATGTGTCACGCACTTCTGAAATATTCGTAACCATGACCTAAACTACGAATTATTAAGTAAATCAAGGCAGAGGTCGTTATGTGGCAAACTCTCATTCAGCAGTTATCCGATACGCTCATGTTTGAATTTAACCCTGTTGAAAAAGAAAAAGTCAGCGGTGGTGACATTAGTGATTGCTACATGATCAGCGATGGCGAGCAACGCTATTTTGTTAAAGTAAACACACGAGACTTCTTAGCTAAGTTTGAGATTGAGGGTGAAAACCTACGTTCGCTTCGTGAAACGTCAACAGTACAGGTTCCCGAGCTAGTGATGATTGGAACCAGTAAAAATCATGCGTTCATTGTTTTAAACTATCTACCAACCAAACCCCTAGATAACGCGACGAACAGCTATGAGTTCGGTGTACAACTGGCCAAACTGCATCAATGGGGAGAACAAAAAGAGTATGGGTTTGATGCAGACAATTATATTGGTTCCACTTTGCAGCCAAATCCGTGGGACAAAAAATGGGGTCGTTTTTTTGCGGAACAACGTATCGGCTGGCAATTGCAATTGTTGCGTGAAAAAGGAATTGAGTTGTTCAATATCAGCGAGTTGGTCGACGTTGTCCAATCTCGCTTAGCTAACCATAGCCCTCGCCCATCTCTGCTGCATGGAGATTTGTGGCATGGGAATGTGGCAAACTCGGTATTTGGTCCAATTTGCTACGATCCTGCCTGTTATTGGGGTGATCGTGAATGCGATATCGCAATGACAGAATTATTTGAAGGTTTTCAACCTGAGTTTTACCAAGGCTATGAGAGCATCTTACCCTTGAGTTTGGACTATGTGGAACGTAAGAATATTTATAACCTCTATCATGTCCTCAATCACTACAATCAATTTGGTGGCCACTATCTGGTCGAAGCGGAAAGTTTGATCAAGAAAATCCTCTCCTTTTAACGGTGTAAACAACCGAGCTGTATAGACAACAAATGAGCCTTAATAAATGGCTCTTTTGTTGTTTTATGGGCCAATTCAAAGTTTGAACTTAATTTGCCGCTTAAAGGAACTTAGCGACTTAGTATTAAGGTATCTCCAAGGATGTAAGGAAAGAGATATGAAAAATTATACGGAAAGAATGGTCAACTGCCCTCACTGCGGTCATTCCATTCGGATCACCCTAGATGCATCAAATGGTAGCCAAGAGTTTTATGACGATTGCCCCGCCTGTTGCCATGCGATTCATCTCAATATGATGGTCGATGAACGTTTAGACAAAATAGAGTTGTTTGTTGATGCCGATGATGAACAAATCTTTTAAAAAGTGAGCGCTTGGCAAGCGCTCTTCTTAATGGTTACGTGCAACACGCCAAGCCCCCTATCTAGCCTAATCAAGCTTTGTCTGAAATAGATTTCACCGCATATAGCGCGACGAGCAACCTTCCCAATAAACATTAGGTAATTTCATCAGTTTTTCATGGAGCTTAGTGTGACATTTCTTTATCATCCATGCCTACGCGATAAGTTGATTATTGGTCGCGATTTTTGCTTGTCCTTCCTCTGGAGATATTTGTGCATCGTTATAAACAAGAAGCTTCAAATTTAATCAAATTGGCAACACCTGTGTTGATTGCCTCTATTGCTCAAACTGGAATGGGCTTTGTAGATACCGTCATGGCAGGTGGTGTGAGTGCGATTGATATGGCTGCGGTATCGATCGCGGCGAGTATTTGGCTACCTTCGATTCTGTTTGGTGTTGGGTTGTTAATGGCGTTGGTTCCTGTTGTAGCGCAACTCAACGGATCAGGGCGGCAAAAGAAAATTCCTTTTGAAATACAGCAAGGTGCAGCGCTAGCGTTGTTTGTCTCTATTCCCATTATTGGTGTTCTTTTTCAAACTCAATGGATTTTGGGGTGGATGGATATTGAGCCGTTGATGGCTGAAAAAACTAACGGGTACATGTACGCCGTGATGTTTGCCGTACCTTCTTATTTACTATTTCAAGCATTGCGCAGTTTCACGGATGGTATCTCACTGACGAAACCCGCTATGGTGATTGGTTTCGCGGGCTTATTAGTTAACATTCCACTTAACTGGATTTTCGTATACGGAAAATTTGGCGCACCAGAGCTAGGCGGTGTAGGTTGTGGTGTGGCGACGGCAATTGTCTATTGGTTGATGTTTTTTATGCTGCTGTTTTATGTCGTCACTTCTAAACGCATGGCGCACATTAATATCTTTGGTGAATTCCATAAACCACAATTGAAGGCGCAAATTCGCTTATTCAAGCTTGGTTTTCCTGTGGCGGCAGCGATATTTTTTGAAGTTACTCTATTTGCTGTGGTCGCATTGTTGGTCGCTCCACTCGGTTCATTGGTGGTGGCGGCTCACCAAGTCGCTTTGAATTTCTCATCATTAATTTTTATGTTACCGATGAGTATCGGCGCTGCAGTGAGCATCCGTGTTGGCCATAAGCTGGGCGAAAAAAATATTGAAGGGGCAACCATCGCTTCACAGGTTGGCTTGTTAGTCGGTTTATCTACTGCAATTATCACGGCGACGTTAACGGTTCTATTTCGTGAATATGTGGCTTTGCTTTATACGGAAAACCAAGCCGTTGTAGCCATGGCGATGCAGTTGCTTATTTTTGCGGCTATTTATCAATGTATGGATGCGATTCAAGTCGTTGCAGCAGGAGCGCTACGTGGTTATAAAGACATGACGGCTATTTTTAATCGTACCTTTATCGCTTATTGGATGATTGGCTTGCCAACCGGCTATGTATTAGCAATGACAGATTTCATTGTCGAACCTATGGGTGCCAGTGGGTTCTGGATAGGATTTATCGTTGGCTTATCTTCTGCTGCTTTAATGCTGGGTATCCGCTTACACTGGATGCATCAACAAGCCGATAGCGTACAACTCGATTTTGCATCGAAATAACGGCTTGATTCTCTGAATTTCAACGTGGCGAAAAGGCGTTGCGATGAAATAATAAGGTCAGACATTGTCTGGCCTTATTTATATTGCTGGCCTTTCTCTCATAAAACGTGCAAATCTTGGTTTTCCTTCTGCAGTGAGATCATTAAAACGAAAAGTAATAATGGATCCGATCTTTGGCGGATTATTTCTGATCTCATCAGAAAAACCGCTGCCGATATAGAACTCAACACCGTTTTCTAAGCGCACTAGCACTGATCCCATCATACCTTGGTATTTGCCAGAACCCAGTTTATAACCAATGACCGTAGCTTCAGCATCTTGGTGTTTTTTAAGCTTAAGTAAATCGTTACTGCGGCCGGCTTGGTAATGGGCATTAATTTTTCGCAGCATCACCCCTTCACCCTGCCCATCACTTACGTTGTCTAAATACCCAAGCAGCTCTTTTTCTGAGTGAATTGGTGAATGTTCAATATAGGTAATGTGCGGAGCATTCATGAGTGAGGATAAGTGGATAAGATTGTGGTATCGCTTTTGGTAGTCACCGATCGCTTCGGGCATATCAAACAGCATAAAGCGGATGCTTTGCCACGCTTCATCGGTTGGTATGGTATCCAATACCGTTTGTTGAACGTGATGAAACTGACCTCGTCCAGCCCAAAGCTCTCCTTCTAATGCTTTATTAGGTAATGGTGCAGTAAACCAAGCAGGCGCATTGATCTTATTACCATTACGCGTATGAAGATATTGTCCATTCCAGATGGCGCGAATTCCATCCAGTTTTTCACTTTTCCAGTACTCAGCAACATCAATGCCATGTTGGTAACTATTGGCTGCTGTGACCGGAATAAACATCTGAAAGTTTTCCGTTGCAGTGACAGGAATTGTGTTCAATAAAGCGATGGAGAGTAGCGATAGTTTCAGTTGCATGCCATCAGGCTCGATCAATCAAAATGTGGTACATACTTAACACGTGCCACTCATATGAAAACCATAAACAAGATAAATTGCGATGAAATTCATACTCAATCATCTCTAAAAAACAGCTTATTACATAGACAGTTACGACATGTAGATAGTGTTTTATCAGCCTTTTAAACCTAAGCGTTTTTAGGCTGCACGTGTGTATTCAAGCCACTCCAAATGATTTTGCCCGGCTTTTAAGCCCATGTCATAGCCTATGTTGAGCAACGGTAACTTCATCGTCAATCTCTTAACGGGAAACCCTTCAGGTGGCGCGATTACTCGAATGATGGCATCAGAAGGTGGATTGCGAATAAATTCAAGTGATTGGTTGTAATGTTTCGCACGAAATAGCATTGATTTAGCCATATTTGGATGGCGTGAAAAGAGTTTTTTCATCATCCACTTACTTTTAGGGGGCGACATGATATAGCTAAGTGGATGTGATAAAACAACCGTAATATCTCGTGCTCCACGGCGATACGCTTCTTTAACAGGGATCGAGTCAGCAACCCCTCCATCAGTGTAGCAACCACCATGGAAACAAGGCGTATGCTTATAAACTATCGGTAGCGCGGATGTGGCCTCAATTGCCGTACTCAAGTTTTCTTGAGTCACTCGATAATAATCGGCTTTACCCGTTTCGATATTGGTTGCAACGGCAAAGAAAGGGACTGAGTTAAACAGTTTGTCTTCATCAATAGGATAACGTCGGTTGGACTCATCGATTAGCCAACGCACATCGACGAGATTTCCCCCCTTAATAAAGCGAATTGGGTTAAAAAAAAGACGGTCGGTGGCAAGCTGAGTTACAACGTGATAACTACGTCTCGGTTGCTTCGCAAGGTAGCCGATTAAGTTTGAAGCTCCAGCTGAAACACCTAATACAAAATCAAATGGGTTATGCTGATGTTGTAAAAAACTATCCAAGACTCCACTGGCAAAAATGCCGCGCATCGCACCACCTTCAACCACTAACGCTTTCATCATGATTCTCTCTCTGTACTTCATCGTTAAACGTTATGGTACGGAAAAAATCAGAAAGACAATAATAGGTTCTCTTTATCACTAAGATAGGCAAAACCGAACCAATGTCAGTCTTGATAATGACGATTCAAAAATCGTAAAAGGTCAGACGCCTCATCATCGGGCAGATGAGGCGCTATGATCAGATATTAGCCGTTTGCGCTTGCTGAACTTTTTGTAAACGAGAAAGGAATTTGATCCATCCTTTGGCATGGCTTGATGGGTTTAGGTTTTCAGCTTGCTTGGCTTGGTATAGAGCATTATCGAGTTGATTGAGTTTGTACAGCGCATGAACTCGCGCTAACGCGACATCGGCTTTTTTCTCACGCGTGGTGACTTTATCCAACGCCTGTAACGCTTCTTTAAATTGCCCTTGCTGGTTGTACAGCAGCGCCACTTGCCAATAATATTGCTCATCCTGTTCAGCTGCTTTTGTCCACGTTCTGATCGCGGCTTGCCACTCTTTGGCTTGCTGCCAGTAAGTGGCTTGCTCTTTCAGTAAAGTTAAGTCTTGATCAGCATCAGATAATGTTTGCAGAACTTGCGCCGCACGTTCTGGAATGCCGTTTTGCGCATACAATTGCGCGAGCAAGTGTTTATCCTTATCGGTTAATTCCACACCTTGTAATTTGGCTAACGCTAAACTGTTTAATGCTTGACGACGCTGATCTAAACGCAGATGTAAACCGACTAACTGTCGCCACCAACTGGCTTGGTTAGGCTCCAGCATGATCAGTTTTTCTAAAGTTGGAATGGCCGCATTCCACTGTTCTAGCTGAAGCTGCGCACCTAATTTAAGTGATAATGGATTTTTAGTATTAAGTGGTGTCACGGTTTGGTATTTATCCAACGCATGCAGCACTTTTTTCCATTGTGCAATTTGGTAGTGGGTCTGTGCGATACGCAACCACAGATCGTCTACTTTCTGTGAAGGCGGAACGGATTTCAATAATTGGTAGTAGTGCGGTAACGCCTTTTCAAATTGTTGTTCATTGACATACAGATCAGCCAACATACGTTCGGTGGTCCATGCCTGCTCATCTTGCAGCTCTCCACTCTCTACAGCGTACTTGATCTGTTTGACTGCCGCTTTGGGCTGACCACTTTGCCAATAAAACACACCAAGCATCCGGGCGACAAATGCTTTATCATAAAGACGTGACGTTTCAACACTGCTCAGTACCTCAATGGCTTGAGTGAGGTTCTCTTCTAATGCAAATTGCTGTGCTTTTTGCACTTTCAGGACTGTTGTCGCACTTAATTCGCTCGCATTTAAAGAGAGCGAGCCGATAACAAGTGATAAGCCAATCAATATACGTTTCATCATTTGGCGATTTTAAACTCCACAGTCACGGTTTGTCCCGGCTGCTCAATGGCTTTACCGTCGACAATCTGAGGTTGATACTTCCATTTTTTCAGCGCTTGCATCGCTTCACGCTCAAACATACGTTTAGGATTGGCATCGACGACATTGATATCGACGGCTTTTCCTGTTGTATCAATAGTAAAGCTTAATGTAACGAAACCTTCTACGCCTCGCTTTAGAGCTCGGCTTGGATAAACCGGCTCGACACGATATAACGGCATTGCTTGCTGGTTTGAGCCAAAATCACCAAAGGTTGGTGCGTTAATCGCCACCCCATTAAGCGCGGTATCCAAACCCAAAGCTGGTAAACTAGTGAGTGATGTAGCGGCCGTAGCAGTAGTTTGTGACTGTGTCACTTGTGCTTGCGGTGGCGGCTCAGGCAACTTTAAAGGTTCCGGAACGCTACGTTGGCGACGCTGTAAATCGTGTTCTTGTTCCATCATCACCATGTTAAATCGCAGTGCTTGAGTTGGTTTTACAGCGCGTTGGTTACCGTTATCCACCATCCACGCCATAAAACTGAACAGCGCCAGCGAAATCGCTCCTGCAATTGGCAAAGCAAGCAGTAAACGTCCCATTAACGTTTCTCCGCCGCCAATGCGATATTTTTCACTCCGGCCCCTTTGGCCGCATCCATCACTTTAACAACCGTACCGTTATAAGCATGTTCATCCGCTTGAATCACTAACACCGCGTCTGGTTGTTCGAGCAACAGATGTTCTAGGGTGGCCTCTACACGTTCAACATCAATCAAGCGTTTGTCGATGTAAATATCATTGGATGCATTGATAGCGACAAAAATACCCGCATCTTTCTGACTCACCGCGTGAGAAGCTTGAGGACGGTTAACCTCAACACCTGATTCACGAACGAATGAACTGGTAACAATGAAAAAAATCAGCATGATAAAGACGATGTCGAGCATCGATGTTAAGTCTATCTGCGCTTCATCATTTCTTGGCTGGCGTCTGCCTAATCTCATCGCAAACTCCTTAACGATTTTTCTAATTTTAATTCAAGTAGATGACACTTTTTTGCAAGACGAGCATGCACAAACATGCCCGCAAGGGCCGCGACCATTCCGGCCATTGTCGGTAATGTGGCCAATGAAATGCCAGATGCCATCAATTTAGGATCGCTACTGCCTTGATTTGCCATCACATCAAACACAGAGATCATTCCGGTGACGGTGCCGAGCAGCCCTAACATTGGGCAAAGTGTGACGAGCAGTTTTATCATGTTAAGGTTGTGGCGCAGCATCTGCTGTGCTTCACCAAGCCAACCCTCGCGAATGGCATGGGCATACCATGAATGGTGTTCCGCGCGTTGATGCCATTGCTCTAACCACCTTTTTCGATATTTAGGAAAGCTCAATACCACAAACAGTACGCGTTCGATGATCAACAACCAATAAAGCGCCGCCACCCCAGCTAGCCACCATAAGACGATACCCCCTTGCTGCATAAACTGCTGCAAGGTTGTTAGCCAGTCATTGCTGAGCAGTGCGCTTGGCAATACGCTGTTCATTACGCCGCATTCCTCATTGAAGCTTGGCATTCTTGCTCTGCTTGCGCAGCAACGAGGCCAATCCCCTGTTTTTCTAAAATAGAGCGAATATTTTCGGCTTGAGAGCTTAAGATATTATGAGCTAATAATAGTGGAATCGCAGAGACTAAACCCAGAACGGTAGTCACCAAGGCCATTGAAATACCGCCTGCCATTACTTTTGGATCACCGTTACCAAATTGTGTGATCACTTGGAAGGTTTCAATCATGCCGGTCACCGTACCCAATAGCCCAAGCATCGGCGCAATCGCAGCTAATAACTTCAGCATCGATAAACCTTTTTCCAAATGCGCTTGTTCATCGACCACCGCTTCCAGCAAGCGCAGCTCCAACGCTTCTACGCTGCGATTTTGCTCTTTGTTATAGACGCTGAGTACACGCCCCAATGGGTTATTACCAATTTTCTGTACATCTTTAAGCTGCGCTTTGATCTTGTGGTGAGTCATCACCAATGCGAAGCCGCGATAGAAAGCGATGATTAAACCAATACCAAGCAGTACCAAAATGATGTTACCAACCGCCCCCCCCATTTGTAGCCGTTCGGCTAACGTTGGCGTAAGGGCTAGCTGTTCAAGCATGATGCCACGCGAAGGATCGGCCACTAAGCTTTCGATTTCTCCCGTATTTAGGCCAGAGAAAATCGGTCCATTGTCCGGTTGTTTCAAATAAGCGGTGGCGGCTTGTTTATCCCCGTTCCATTTGACATAACCTTGCTCTGTCACCAAACCAAAGGTTCCAATACGATAGGCGGCCACATTTTGCGTGACACCGTCACCATTGATAAATGCGATCTGAACGCGTCTTAGCTCACCACTGGCGATGATCTGTTCAACATAGCTGTGCCATAACCCCGTCAGCTGCGGCATCGAGGGTAAAGATTTTGCGGCGACAATTTCTTGTACCCGCGATGTATACTGATGGCGATCAACCGCAGTGATGGAAGATTCCAATTCACTGCTTAATGCTTTGGCATTTTGGCGTACCACACCAAACAGCTCTCCAAGGCTTCCTGTTTCTAAGAGAAGCTGCTCTTCTAAACGTGCTAGTCGGTTTTCATTATTACTGAATTGCGTGCTTAGCTTATCCGCTTGCGCTTGTAAATCTTGGCGCTGAGCTTCTAGCTCTGCTTTGGCGCGGCGTAGCTGCTGTTCGGTTTGTTTAAAACCCGCTTCGCGTTCGATATTGTGCTGCTGTTGCTGTTTGTTTTCCACTTTGGCGTTGCTGACTAATTCCGTAGAAGCAAAGCTGTTGAAAGCCAATAGTGTTAAACAGAGTGATGAGAGAGAGAAAACCATCTTCATTTGCTTTGCTCCTCTACTAACTCAAGTGAAACAGGAATCGTCATTAAGTTTGGTGTAATTAAATTGTTGGCCATTTTGAAAGCGGTATCTAAATCGGCATATAGCCCACTATCTACATCGGTCCACTGGTGCGAGTTTTGGCTCCAGCTCCAATACTGTTTGCCATTTAAGCTACGAGCCACCAGCGATAAACGGCCAACGTATAAAATGTCAGCTTCAATGGTTTTGTTTTCATTGAGCACCACTGCGCCTTGATAAACACCCAGTTTAGTCCCGTAATCAATTTCGATTTGGTACGCTTCAAGAATACGGCGGTATTTTTCAGCATCGCTGACATCCGATCGCACCATCATCGATTCCAGCTTTTCTAAACGCTCTAAACGCGTTTCGCGCTTTAATGGTTTGTCGTTTTCGATTAGGGTACGTAGCCCGTCGATCATCTGATACATCAAAGGAACGATGCCTTGGCGAGTCAGTTTTATCTCATCAATTTGTGACGATAGACTTTGCGCTTCCTGATTCTGGTTTTCCACCAGCGATGCCAAGTGATTACGATAAATAGTGAGATTTTTCACTTCTTCTTTTAACTGATCGATGTCAGCTTGCATCAGCAACGCTGATTGAGAACTGTGATTGATGTTCTGTTGGCTGGCGACTGAAGCCGAATTGGTTTTATTTTGGATGGCATTCGCGTCACTGAGTGTAGAAGCATTTACTGCGAACAAACTGGTAGTCGCCACCAAGGACAAGCTGATTTTTAAAAGATTCATAGACGTTATTCATTACCTTCAACGAAGTGTTATCATCTTGTTGATAAAAGCTCTCATTATCATCAAGGATCGCATTCTAACGATTTTTTCCGGTGCAAACAACCACAGTATGCGGCGAACACTCTTTGCTGATGAGTTTTAAAGCCACTTACCCTTTATTTACCTTTGCTGACCCCAAATTGCCAAACAGACTTCATTAAACTTTTGACTTTTATTTTGACCACTCGCCAATGTGTGATGGGCCGTATAGGTGCGGTATTTAGCAGGTGTTGGTAGGTTTTTTCGCTCAAACGCCCCTCTTTGCCGTGTGCAAGAAGCAGTGTTTCAGGGTTGAGCTTGAAGATCCGTTCAAGTGACTGGCGATATTGATTGGGATGGAAAATAGGAAAAGGGGCAATCAACTGCTTTTTCACTTCAACCATTAAATCAGCAACATACACAATGCCTTGCTGTGCATGGTAGACAGACAAATCTCGATCGGTATGCCCTGGAGTTTCTAAGATTTGCCATTCGTTAAAATGAGGAATAGTGTCGCCATCGTTGAGCTTAATGTCAGGCTTTAAGACACGTGGATACCATAAATTCTGCCGCGGGCGGCCTAGGCGATTCGCCATCCAACGCGCAAGCGCAAGATCGGCTAAATGCATACAAAATCCGTCCAAACCACAATACCAATCATGATCTTTATTGGCAGAGATAATTTTACAACCCGTTAATGCACGCAATTGATGAGCCGCCCCAGCGTGATCTGGATGCATGTGAGTTACCACAACGGTATGAAGATGAGAAAAAGGACGGTTCAGTTCATTCTCAATGAAGTGCTGCAACGTAGGTATGTCTGCTCGACTTGCACCGTCTAGCAGTAATAATCGTTCTGGATATTCAGCCAGATACATATTCTGAATATAGCCTTTGATCGTATGTAGCTTCACCGTTATCCCTACTTGACAGATCAGACCTCCTGCCTGATGTTGGATAAGCATAGCATTAGCGAAAGTGATGTCCAAAGCGCGTCGTCTCTCATTTCCATCAATTTGAAGACAAAATAGAAGGCGCGCGCTATGCTGAGCCGGTTTTAATTGTGTAGAGATAACGCTATGAAGCCTATGATTATTGGCCACCGCGGAGTGGCCGGCCATTACCCTGAAAATACGCAAGTGAGTGTGCAAGCCGCTATTGATTTAGGCCTAAAGTGGGTTGAAGTGGATGTGCAACCGACTCAAGATCACATATTGGTTGTTTGCCACGATCACACCATTAATCGTTGCAGTAATGGTAAAGGGCGCATTGATTCTTACACGCTTGAGCAATTACAACAGTTCGATTTTGGCGGTTGGTTTGACCCTCAATTTGCAGGCGAACCCATCATGACATTAGAGACGTTGCTGACACTCGCAAATCAGCACAGCCTTGGTTTAAACATTGAAGTCAAAGTGGATAAACACGATGTTGCTCAAGTCGCTGCTCAGCTTAAAGCGCAACTGGATCAATGTGGATTACCGAATGAACAGATTGTTCTCTCCAGTTTTAGCCACGCTATCATGCGCGAGCTTTATCAGCATTGTCCGGGTTATAAATTGGCGGTGTTGAGCGAGCGATTAACGCGTAAAGATAAGCAAGTGTTAGCCGAAATTGACGCCTTTGGCTGTAACCTTAACTATCAGTGGATCAGTGCAAAACACATTGCCGAATTACATCAAGCGGGTTACCAAATTTGGTGCTACACGGTGAATAATCCGAAAAAGTTCAAACATCTCAACTCGGTTGACGCCATTTTTAGTGACGATCCACAGTGCTTTTTGTAAGCCTGCAAGCGTTTAGCTGACTGGTAGAATCTCTTTATTGAGAATGATTCTTCATAATGCGCCACTCTTCCACTCTGTCATCACTCAATAATATGGATGATTTCCTAAGGTACTCTCTATGATACTTGACTCATCGTTATGGATTTGGATCCCGCTGCTTTTTGCCGTTATCTTCAGTTTTCAAAAGCAATTACGTCCAGCATTCGCCTTGCTAGCACTGTCGTTAGTGGGCGGATGGTTCACAGACCGATTATCGTTAATGGCCCTGCTGTATGTCGCCATTGGATTATGTGGTGCTTATTATATTCCACAACTGAAAGGCCGCTGGAAATGGTTTGCTCATGGTGCGTTGCTATTATGGGCAATTGCATTACTGCTGCATGCTATTCCTGGTTTTAATAATCCTAAAGTGCTGGATAATGTGGTTGCAGGTGCAAATAGTGCCCCCTTTCGTCTCTACTTGAACCTAGATAAACCTATGGTATTTTTTGCTTTGCTACTCGCTTGGCCGCCACTCCTTGGCAACCATCAAACCATTCGTTGGGCCGCGATCGGTAAAGTGTCGATTCCTCTTTTTGCTTTGCTTTTTGTCGCATGGGCGCTTGGCGCGATTAAGCCCGAGTTATCTTTACCGACTTGGTGGTGGCTCTTTGCTCTCAATAATTTGCTTTTAACCTGTGTGGTGGAAGAAGCATTTTTCCGGGGCTATTTACAAAAAGCCGTTAGTGAAAAATTCGGTCTATGGCTCGGTATTGCGCTCGCTAGTACCCTATTTGGTCTTGCGCATTTTTCTGGCGGCGTGACTTTGGTACTATTTGCCACATTAGCTG
The DNA here is from genome assembly GCF_963888445.1 of Vibrio sp. B1-2. Classification (NCBI taxonomy): domain Bacteria; kingdom Pseudomonadati; phylum Pseudomonadota; class Gammaproteobacteria; order Vibrionales; family Vibrionaceae; genus Vibrio; species Vibrio sp. B1-2. The sequence continues at coordinate 258,822 of NZ_CAWPJH010000011.1, read as the reverse complement.
GTATTGGCTACGGCGCGATCTATCATCTAAGCGGGCGTTTATGGACGGCTGTACTCTTCCACTTTCTCTTTAATTTTTCCCACCTTATTTTCTTCACTTATCCAGTATGGGTACAGCGTTAAAACCTTTAAGCCAGCTGAAGTTTTCGCTGGCTTTTTTCTTTTTTTCAGTCGATGAAATACCTTATTGATAGTTTAGTGACAACCGTTATGAACAACTGAGTATAAAACGAATTGTTCTCATTATTCCTATTTTTGGCCTAGGGTTTATGGTCAACATCATGTTGATAATAATACTCCAGGGAGGAGAGAATGAACCAGAAACAAACGTTATTGGCGATTGCGCTAGCAGGCTGTTTCAGTACCGCTTATGCAGAAGAAAAGGTGTGGATTTCCATTGGTGGTGACGCGACGCAAACGGCGCTTCGCTCTGGAGCCCAAAGCCTATTACCTGAAAATCTTATCAATCAAACATCAGTATGGGTTGGGCAAGTACCAGTAAGCGAGTTAGCGACGCTTTCACATGAAATGCACGAAAATCATCAGCGATGTGGTGGTTATATGGTCCACCCTTCTGCACAAAGTGCGATGAGTGTCAGCGCAATGCCGCTGAATCTAAACACTTTCAGTGCACCAGAAATAACTCAGCAAACCAGCGTTAATGCTTGGTTGCCATCAGTATCAGCGCAACAAATCACCAGTACCATCACCACCTTAACCCAGTTTAAAAATCGCTTTTATACCACCTCGACTGGTGCTCAAGCATCGAATTGGATTGCAGATCATTGGCGCTCACTCTCTGCGTCACTGCCCGCAAGCAAAGTGGAACAAATCACACATTCAGGCTACAACCAGAAATCGGTAATGCTCACAATTACAGGCTCTGAAAAACCTGACGAATGGGTGGTGATTGGCGGGCATTTAGACTCGACACTTGGCTCTCGAACCAACGAAAGTAGCATTGCGCCGGGTGCGGATGACGATGCATCAGGTATCGCGGGCGTGACAGAAATCATTCGTTTGTTGTCTGAGCAAAATTTTCGTCCTAAACGCAGCATCGCTTTTATGGCTTACGCTGCCGAAGAAGTGGGCCTTCGAGGTTCACAAGACTTAGCCAATCGTTTTAAAGCCGAAGGTAAAAAAGTAATGTCTGTGATGCAGTTAGACATGACTAACTACCAAGGTTCACGCGAAGATATTGTCTTCATAACCGATTACACTGACAGTAATTTTACCCAGTATTTGACACAACTATTGGATGAATATTTACCGTCATTAACCTATGGATTTGATACCTGTGGCTATGCTTGCTCTGATCATGCCTCTTGGCATGCGGTTGGTTACCCAGCTGCGATGCCTTTTGAATCCAAATTTAATGATTACAACCCTAATATTCATAGCCCGCAAGACACTCTGCAAAATTCCGACCCAACAGGATTGCATGCGGTGAAATTTACTAAACTTGGATTGGCTTATGTGGTTGAAATGGGTAACGCCTCAACACCGCCTACGCCGAATAATCAACTGAAAAATGGCGTACCTGTGAACGGTTTATCGGCCAGCAGAAATAGCAAAACCTGGTATCAATTCGAACTGTCGGAAGCGGGCAACTTGAGTATTGTATTGTCAGGGGGAAGCGGCGATGCCGATTTATACGTTAAGTATCAAACTGATGCCGATCTACAGCAATACGACTGCCGTCCTTATCGCAGTGGCAATAATGAAACGTGTCAGTTCTCCAATGCTCAACCGGGCCGCTATTCTATTTTGCTGCATGGATACAACAATTACAGCAATGCAAGTTTAGTGGCGAATGCTCAATAAACAGCGCAAAGAAAAGCCAGCCGCAAGGCTGGCTTTTCGATTAACTCTCAGCATCGGGCTGGTTTTCTGGTGCAGCGGCAATAAACGCCGGATGAGCACGAAGCTCAGCAGTGATTCGTTTGATGATCGGAAACTGCGCCATATCAAGATTAAAGCGCTCCGCGTTATACACTTGTGGTACTAAACAAACATCCACTAAGCTCAGTTGATCACCAACACAGTACTCCCCTGATACTGTCGCCAATTTCTTTTCCAAGGCATAAAACCCCGTGGCTATCCAATGCCGATACCAGTTTCCTTTTTGACTTTCATCTACGTCCAGTTCACGCGTTAAATATTGTAAAACTCGTAGATTGTTCAGTGGATGAATATCAATAGCAATGTCTTGCGCCAGTGCTTTAACCTGATATTTCTCTTTACCTGATAACGGAACCAAACGGACTTGGGGATATTGGTCATCCAAATATTCGATGATGGTTAACGACTGAGTAATGCAATGTCCGTTATCTTCCAGTACCGGAATTAACTCACTCGGGTTGAGAGCGCTAAACTCGGTTGAATGTTGCACTCCGCCCTCCTTAACTAAATGGATAGCAATCGACTGGTAATCGAGCGCCTTGAGGTGAAGTGCGATGCGTACTCGGTAAGCGGCTGAAGAGCGCCAATACCCATATAACTTGAGGCTACTCATGACCCTTTCACCACGCGTTGATCGATTAAACCAAACAGGCTGTTCCCTTTATCATCACGCATTTCTAACGTTATCCTGTCACCAAATTTCATAAATTCGGTGCTTGGTTTACCGTCCCGAATGGTTTCAATCATTCGCACTTCTGCAATGCATGAATAGCCGACTCCCCCTTCAGCAATCGCACTGCCAAAATCGGTTCCCTGTTTATTAGAAACTGTACCAGAGCCAATAATAGTGCCCGCGCACAATGGGCGCGTTTTTGCTGCGTGAGCAATTAACTGTGGGAATTCAAACGTCATGTCCACGCCAGCATTGGGGCAACCAAATGGTTTATTGTTATAGGTTGATAGCAATGGCAGGTTGAGTTTTCCGCCGTCCCAATGGCAGCCTAGTTCATCGGGTGTCACAGCGACAGGAGAGAATGCTGAAGACGGTTTGGATTGAAAAAACCCAAATCCTTTAGCAAGCTCTTGAGGGATCAAACCACGCAGCGACACATCGTTAACCAACATCACCAATCGAATCGCTTGCGCCGCTTCACTTAGGGTTGCACCCATTCTGACATCATCGGTGATCACGGCCACTTCGGCTTCAAAATCAATTCCCCATGCTTCATCTTGCATTTGAATATCATCACGCGGTCCAAGAAAAGCATCCGAACCACCTTGATACATTAACGGATCACTCCAGAAGCTTTCAGGGATCTCCGCTCCTCGTGCTTTTCGTACTAACTCAACATGGTTGACGTAAGCAGAACCGTCGGCCCATTGATACGCTCTAGGCAGCGGCGAATGACACAAGGTTTGATCAAACAGCATCTCTTGCAGAAATTCGCCTTCATTCAGCGCCGTATAAATTTCGCTGAGCATCGGTGCGGTTTCCTGCCAACGGTCTAAGGCTTGCTGTAAATGCTCGGCAATCTCAGGCACAGCAACGCATTTTGATAAGTCATGGCTGACCACAACCAATAACCCATCTCTTGTGCCGTTTTTTAGCGTAGCTAACTTCATGTCACTTCCTTATTCTTATTCGTTTATTCGCTCTTCCAACTGTAGACGTACTGTTGATTTTCAACCTGCTGCGCCGCCTCACTAAAGTGTAATGCATGCCGCGTATCAATCATCACTGCCACTTCATCGGTAAATTTTTTCTTATGCTCTTGCCCAGCTTGGAACGCTTTCGGATGTGGGCCATGGGTAAACCCGGCAGGATGAAAAGTGACCATGCCAGCTTCAATATTATCGCGGCTAAAGAAATCACCCGCATGGTAGAAGAGCACTTCATCGTAATCATCATTGTTATGATAAAACGGAACCTTTAAAGCGCCGGGGTCACTCTCAATCGGCCGAGGCACAAAGGTGCAGACCACAAAACCTTGGCCAACAAAGGTTGTGTGAGCGGAGGGCGGCAAATGATAGCGATGCGACATCAACGGCCGAATGTCTCGCCAGTTGAGTTTCACCACAGAAAGATCACCGTGCCAACCTACTGCATCCAATGGGTTAAATGGATAAGTAATGACGCTGATTTTCTCATGACGTTTTAAATGAACTTGGGTGGTCTTTTCTGAATACTGCGCTTTAAACTCTGGATTAATCGACGGGACTTGCAAAACCGCAGGATCGAATATGGCGTGGTTCCCTACTAGCCCTTTTTCTGGCAAAGCATACGCCGCATCCGTATTCTCTATCATTAGAATGAACATCGGCTCACTTGGCTCCAGCCGCCAATTGGTTGAGCGCGGGATCAACACATAATCCCCTTGTGAAACGCTCAAATGCCCGTAATCGCAATAAAAATCAGCGCTTCCTTGATGAATAAAAAGTAACTCATCCCCATCGGCGTTACGCACTAAATGATCCATCGCTTGAGCCAGCTTCCATACTCGGACTTTACATTGTGCATTATGCAATAGATGCGGCACGCTCCATGGTGAACTTTGCTTGGCTTGCTCGATCAAATTAAAATTAAAGGCTCTCGGCCTTAACTCACCTTGCCATTCACTCCACCCAGTCGGTGCATGTTGGTGATGGAAATGGGCCGCAGGGCCAAAAAAACCACTGCGCCCTGCTTCTCTTTCATAGATAGCCTCTTGCGGGAAGTCGGCATGAGCTTGGTTTGAACATACCCCTTCCCGATGAGGAAATGTGATCCATTTATGCATCGCTGAGTACTCCTCGCCGAATTTGATCTTTTTCAATCGACTCAAATAACGCTTTGAAATTACCTTCCCCGAACCCTTCATTACCTTTACGTTGAATGATCTCAAAAAAGACTGGGCCAATGACGGTTTGAGTAAATATTTGCAGCAAAATTCCATCTTTCATCGGTGCGCCATCAATCAGGATCCGCAGCGCTTTTAACTGATCAACATCTTCTTGATGCCCTTCAACTCGATCACTGACTTTTTCGTAGTAAGTATCCGGTGTCGGCATGAAATCCATCCCTCGTTCGCGCAGAGTACGTACCGTCTGATAGATATCATCAGTGGATAAAGCGATGTGTTGGATCCCCTCACCATTGTATTCACGAATAAACTCTTCTATTTGTGATTTATCGTCAGACGATTCATTGATTGGGATGCGAATTTTGCCGCAAGGCGCTGTCATTGCGCGGCTAACTAACCCAGTTAGCTTCCCTTCAATATCAAAATAGCGAATTTCACGGAAGTTACCAATCCGCTCATAAAAGCCAGACCAAACGTTCATATGACCTTGTTTAACGTTATGCGTTAAGTGGTCAATTTCGAACAAGCCAACATTGGCGTCGGTCATTCGTTGATTAGCATCGGCATAGAACTTGAAATCCACATCATAAATGCTCTGGCTACCATAACGATCGACAAAATAGAGCAAGCTATCACCAATTCCATAAATCGCAGGAATACTCAGTTCCATTGGGCCAATTTGTGTTTTGTATTCTCGCCCGCCATTTGCCTGCACATGCTGCATGGCGACAGATGCATCATGAACGCGAAACGCCATCCCACACACTGAAGGTCCATGCACTTTGGCAAACGCTGCAGCTTGGCTATGGGGTTGAGAGTTAACGATAAAATTAATATCCCCTTGACGATATAACCACGCCTCTTTTGAGCGGTGCTTGGCTATCTCAGCAAAGCCAAGAGAAGTAAACAGCTCTTTTAACTGCGCGATTCCAGCGGGATCAGCCGCGGTGTACTCCACAAATTCAAAACCGTCTGTTCCCAATGGGTTAAATGTTGAGGTCATCTCGCGCTCCTTTTTTGTTAACGCTTGTGTTGAGTATTGCGAACATGGCGTAATTTTCAGCAAAAATGAACCCTATAACGAAAAACGGTTTAGCGGAGAACAAATAGTGTCGATGTAATTAAAATGTTACACAAATCTATTAATGAGCAGTAGGATAGTAAATTAGCGAATTTCACAGAGATGATTTATTTTTATTACACTGAATATTAAGCGCTTTTTCTTAATCGGCCACGTTAATCACAAGTCAATCATAACCAGTTGCTCAGTAAAGCGAATAGCACGGCGTAACATTTTAGCTACATTTATTAAAAGCCGACACTGCCTCCGGCAAAAAACACACAATCGGGCGAGGTGTTAGGCGCACATGATTTTTATATGCCGAGCTACACGAACAAAACATTAGGCCAATACAGGTGAATCATTAAGTTTAAAACAATAGTCATTGGCTATATATAAGCGAAAAATTCGGTTATTTTGTCGTGCTTCTTTGATTTATCGCAGAACATCGCGTCATCCACACGCGATATGGTATGGCTTCTGTTTCCTACGAGATAACAAAATGACCATGATAAATGAACAGCGCTTGGTTGAGCACTTTCTACAACTAATTCAAATTGACAGCGAATCGGGTAACGAAAAACAGATTGCAGAAACGCTGTCTGAACAATTGGGTGAGCTCGGTTTTTCAGTCCAAAAACTGCCCGTACCTGAACATGTTTCCAATGGCTTTAACCTTTATGCTCGCCTAGCAGGACAACTCGATGACAGTGTCGTACTGAGCTGTCACATGGATACCGTCAAACCGGGGATTGGTATCACACCCGTCATTGAAAATGGCGTCATTCGCTCTAACGGTGAAACCATTTTGGGCGGCGATGACAAATCGGGTATTGCGGCCATTATGGAGGCGATCCGAACGATTAAAGCGCAAAAACAACCTCATAAAACCATTGAAATTGCATTCACCGTCCATGAAGAAGGCGCGCTACAAGGCTCCAAACACTTTGATATGTCTCATATTCAATCGGCTAAGGCGATTGTGCTCGACACTGGTGGTCCAATAGGAACCATTGTTAAAGCAGCCCCAGGGCAGCAAAAAATCATCGTTAATATCAAAGGCAAACCCGCACACGCAGGCCTTGCCCCTGAAGAAGGTATTAGCGCTATCGCCGTCGCGGCCGATGCGATTACCCAAATGAAATTGCTGCGTATTGATGAGGAAACCACGGCGAATATCGGCCTTGTTCATGGCGGTGGCGCAACGAATATCGTCATGCCTGATCTTAGAATTGTCGCTGAAGCCCGCTCATTGAATGATGATAAGTTGAGCCTACAAGTTGAACATATGGTGTCAACATTTCAGGCCGCGGCGCACAAGCATGGCGCGCAGGTTGAGATTGAATCTACTCGTGCTTACAACGCCTTTGTATTGGATGAAGAGCATCCGCATATCGCTGCGATCAAAAAGAGCTTTGAATCGGTTGGGATTGCACCAAAAACCAAACGTACTGGTGGAGGCAGTGATGCAAACAACTTTAACGAAAAAGGATTAGTGACCGTCAATTTGTCAACGGGTATGGCGAAAGTTCACACCACAGAAGAGTATATTGCGATCAGTGATATGGTGAAGATTGCAGAATTCCTAACAACGTATTTGACCGAATAAGCCTTACGATAAAACAGGCCTCATTTTCGCGAGGCCTGCTAAAGAAACATTGGTGGGATTGGTATAAATTATAAGCCTATATTTTCCGTTAACGCTTTGATTTGTTCTAAATCCATGCGGTGAACTTGGATCATCTGATCGATTTGGCTAATTCTTGAATTCGCTTCATCTTGCTTATCACATGCGTCTGATTTTGCATCCCACGACTTACCTTCTAAGTAGACATCACAATCGGTTTTGAGCGTTTTGAGCTTCGGTACTAAACTTTCTTTCTCTTTTTGCAGCGCTTCTAACTCTTGCTTAATTTTCAATTCACGTTGGAACAGTTCGCGTGAACGTTCAAAAATCGTTGCCTGCATATCGGCTTGCCGATTTAATTTAGAATTTTTGTTCTCAACTTGCGCTAGTGCATTTTCCTGTGTATTGAGTTTCGCTTGCAGCGCTTTATTTTCTGCCATTAACGCTTGGTATTGGCTTTGCGCTTGATCCAGCTCTTGCTGATACTGCTTTTGTTGCTCTTCTAATGCTTGTTGAAGTTTATTTGCTACTTCAGCGTCGACACTGGCGACTTTTAATTGCACTTTTTCAGCTAATTGGCTTTTATCTTGGGTGAGCTGTTCATATTTTTCTTCTAGCTGATGGTATGTTTTTTGCCAGTTATTCGTGGTGATACTTGAACCGATTAAGCCACCTAATGCTAACCCCAACACCCCTGCTAACGCGATGTAGACGTAGGTGCGTTTGTCTCGTTCTTCAATCACTACGACATCGTCTTGTGCATCAATGTCCGTCTGTTTGTTCACTCTTTCGCTCCTATCTATCTCAGCGAGTTAATTCAGTAATCACAATTGAGGCAGCATAAATGACAAAAGCAGTGAGTAAAGAAACCACCACCCCTTTTTGCAACTTTTCGTTGGTACGATAACGAATAAAAATAAAAGCAATGGCGATCAATAAAATAATGGTGATGAGTCGTGTCATTAGCCTATCCTCTCACGTAGTGTATATCATTTATAACACGCGATAAGTCAGAAAAAAGTAGAACAATCGACAACAAGCGTAAAGTTTTCCCCCCTCATCCTACGTTTACGTCTATAAATGGTTAACAAACCACCAAACGGCAGCAAATTGAGATCAAAAGCACAATTTTTCTTGTCTTGAAAAACGCTTTATGTAACATATCTCGCCTTGATGGTAAGCGCACTTATCATCAGTTCCGATGAAGACTGCAGGAGAGTAGCCTTAGTTTATTCAAAGTATGAGTAAACAGGCTCGCCGAAGAAGTAAATCTTTCAGGTGCTAATGCTCTCTCTTATGAGAGCTGGCGAGGACTGTAGTTGGAGGAACCTCTGGAGAGAACCGTTTAATCGGTCGCCGAAGGAGCAAACCCTATTTGGGGTGAAACTCTCAGGCAAAAGGACAGAGGAGTGGAAAGTTACAATCATAAATAGGTGTGGTTTCTTCACCACCGGCCTGCTGTGATCTTTTTGTGGGATCTTTTCAGATTACTGCCCTTTCCCTCTTCTCCTTAACTGTCGTTTTATTAAGGGGAACTAATGAACAACCTGCAATCTATTCTTGAATCTATAGACAACTTTGTCTGGGGACCACCACTTTTAATTTTATTGGTCGGTACAGGCATCTATTTTACGTTTCGTCTCGGTCTTATCCAATTTCGACATTTGCCTACCGCACTTAAGATGGTGTTTAGTAAAGACAAAGACGCCGGTAAACAAGGCGATGTATCAAGTTTTGCCGCCTTATGTACCGCACTTTCCGCGACGATTGGAACCGGTAATATCGTTGGCGTAGCGACAGCGATTAAGCTCGGTGGGCCGGGCGCGCTATTTTGGATGTGGTTAGCCGCGCTGTTTGGTATGGCGACCAAATACGCTGAATGTTTACTGGCAGTAAAGTATCGTCAAGTGGATGACAAAGGCCAAATGGTTGGTGGCCCGATGTATTACCTGCAATATGGCGTGGGCTCGCGAACTTTGGCGGTTTTATTCGCCCTATTTGCCATCGGTGTCGCTTGTTTCGGCATCGGTACATTCCCACAAGTCAACGCGATTTTAGATGCTACTGAAATCTCTTTTGGTGTGTCACGCGAAATATCAGCAGTGGTTCTAACGCTGTTAGTCGCATTTGTCACGGTCGGTGGTATTCAATCAATTGCTAAAGTGGCTGGGAAAGTGGTACCTGCCATGGCCCTTTTTTACATCCTTGCGTGTTTGAGTGTGATCATCAGCAACAGCGATCAATTACTCACGGCCATCAGTTTAGTTATTACTTCTGCCTTCACTTCCACAGCCGCTACTGGTGGTTTCTTAGGAGCGAGCATCATGCTAGCGATTCAATCAGGGATTGCGCGCGGTGTATTTTCTAATGAATCTGGTCTTGGCAGCGCGCCAATGGCCGCGGCGGCAGCGAAAACTGACTCTTGCGTAAAACAAGGGTTGATTTCAATGACTGGTACTTTCTTTGACACCATCATTATTTGCACCATGACCGGGCTTGCGCTGATCTTAACTGGCGCATGGCAAAGTGATTTTTCTGGCGCCGCTATGACAACCTATGCATTTGCCGTAGGCTTAAATGCGCAAACCTTGGGCCCAATGATGGTCTCCATTGGTTTGATGTTTTTTGCTTTTACGACGATTTTAGGCTGGAACTATTACGGTGAACGCTGCGTGGTGTTTTTGTTTGGCACCAAAGCAGTAATGCCTTATAAGCTGATTTTTATCGGTTTGGTGGCATCAGGTGCGTTCTTGCACCTTGATATGATTTGGATTATTGCTGATATCGTTAACGGTTTAATGGCTATCCCTAATCTGATCGGATTAATCGCATTACGTCATATTGTGCTTGAAGAGACCAAGCTATTTTTTGAAAAACAGTCAGCGCCTTTTACCCGTGGTGCTCAAACCCAACATTAATCGTTTGCCAGCCGATAAGCATGTGGCAATGCTTATCGGCAACTTTAGGCGACTAAAGAGCAACTTCTTAAGCCGCTTCATCTTCTAGTAGCAATTTCACCCCAAGCGCGACTAGCACAACGCCTGTTGTCCCTTCCATCCATTTCATAAACGACGCATTTTTGAGTAAGTTTTTTGCAAAACTCAATGCGCCCGCTAAACCGCACTGCCAGCACATAGCGATAACAAAATGAATGGCAGCCATCAAAAGCGATTGCAACAACGGAGAATATTCTGGGTTAATAAATTGCGGCAAAAATGCGAGATAAAATACTGCCGTTTTAGGGTTCAACACATTGGAAAGAAAGCCTTCACGCAATGACCGCTTCAGCGTAAATTCACTGTGTGAAATCGCCGTAACCTGCATACCTTGGCTACTTTTCAGCAACGCTTTTAAGCTGGATAGTCCCAGCCAAATTAAATACGCCGCACCAATCATTTTAACCACATGAAACAGCTCGGCCGATTGTGCCAAAATCGCCGAAATACCAACGGCGGAAAAGGTCGCATGCACAAATAGCCCCATGCAAATACCCAAACTTGTTATGCTGCCGTCAGTGAACCCTGCTCGTGATGTGTTACGAATCACCAGTGCCGTATCTAGCCCTGGAGTTAGCGTTAATATAGTAATTGCGATCAGAAAGGCTTCAACGTTTTGGATATACATACCCGTCCTTGTATAAAAGAAATGTCATCGTTTGCCTTTTTATACCTGAGCTCTTTTATAAAGTCTTTAACAGTTTTCACTGGATAAGAAAATAATGAAATACTCACAGCTTTGTCGGTTTGGGTCACGCTCTTTCACCTTGATTGCCTTGGATAGCCTTGGTTAGACACTTAATGGTTGCTACACTTACTTCTCTTTTACGTCACGGAAGGCTAATTCCATGGATGCATTCAATCAATTAGTTCAACATTCTAAGAAAATTTCACATTTCAATCATTTAGCGGCTATTTGTGGCTGGGATCAAGCCGCAGTAATGCCTGCTGGCGGCGCTCAAGCTCGCTCGGAAGCGATGGCGCACTTGTCCGTTCATATTCATAGTTTACATACTCAACCTCAATTGGCTGAATGGTTTGATAAAGCACAAAATGGGCCATTGGACGATGAGCAAAAAGCAACTCTGCGTGAACTCAAACGCCACTGGCAGCAGGCAAACGTACTGCCTGAAGCTTTGGTGCAAGCGAAATCTCTTGCTGGTTCAAAGTGTGAACATGCTTGGCGTACCCAACGCAAAAACAATGATTGGGTCGGTTTTGAGAAAAACTGGGCTGAGGTGGTCACACTCTCACAGCAAGAAGCGCAGATCCGCGCTGATGCTACAGGTTTAACGCCTTATGATGCGATGCTCGATCTTTACGAACCGGGTACAACAACTCAATCATTGGACGCTGTTTTCAGCGATGTTAAAACTTGGCTGCCAACGTTAATCGATCAAGTCATAGAGAAGCAACGCGCCGAAGAGATAATCATACCGACTGGCCATTACCCTGCTGAAAAGCAAAAGGCGCTAGGCTTAGAAGTCATGAAACTGCTTCAGTTTGATTTTGAACACGGTCGCCTTGATGAAAGCGTTCACCCTTTTTGTGGCGGTGTTCCAACCGATGTTCGGATCACCACTCGTTATAATGAGTTGGAGTTTATTCAGTCTCTAATGGGCATTGTCCATGAAACGGGCCACGCACGTTATGAGCAAGGCTTGCCTAAACATCTTGCTGGTACACCAGCAGGAGAAGCGCGTTCGATGGGTATTCATGAATCTCAATCGCTCTTTTTTGAAATGCAGATGGGGCGCAGTGAACCCTTTATTGAGCACTTAGCCACCCTAGCCGCCCGCTATTTTTCAGGTAGTGAAGATAAAGTATTTGCACAAGCGAATTTCCAGAAGATCTACACTCGCGCTGAAAAAGGCTTTATTCGTGTCGATGCCGACGAGTTGACTTATCCAGCGCACGTCATTTTACGTTATGAAATTGAACGTGATTTGATCAATGGTCATATCAAACATACCGATGTGCCTGAGCTATGGGATCACAAAATGCAGGCTTACCTCGGCCTTTCTACCCAAGGAAATGACCAAAACGGCTGTATGCAAGACATCCACTGGACAGATGGCGCTTTCGGATATTTTCCAAGTTATACACTTGGCGCGATGTACGCTGCGCAGTTTATGGCAGCTATGAAGAAAACGGTGGATGTTGATGCCGCCATTCGCAGTGGCAATTTATCACCAATATTTACTTGGCTTGCCGATAATATTTGGCGAAAAGGTAGCCTATTAACAACCGATGAATTAGTGAAACAAGCAACTGGGGATGTGCTTAACGCTCAATATTTCCAAGACCACCTAAAGAATAGATACCTTTAGCGCCAAACTTAAAAAGCAGCTTAAATCGCTGCTTTTTTTACACTTAGTTAACGCTCAATAACACGCAGGAATTCATGATGAACTTTTCATCAATGCATCTTTACGCAAGCGCCATACTGTCAGTAACATCGCCAGTAATGCTAGTACGCTCATGCCAATATAAACCAAGCTAAAACCTTGTGATAATACCTGAGTGGAAACGCCGGCCTGCTCGGCACCGTGTTCAGCAACCATGACTTCGCTTGGCACTCTCAGATAAAAGAGCGCAGAACAGAACGCAACACCGAGTGCACCGCCGAGTTCTCGTCCAAAATTAAACAGTGACATGCCAATGCCGCGATCACGTGCGGGTAAGACACTTTGTACGACAACGCCTAAGGCCGGTAAGGTTAAACCAATACCTATACCCGCAAAACCCAATGCAAATTTCACCCACATATCGTAATGAACTTGCCACAATGCAGCCATAGCCAAAGCAAAACCGACGCTCACTAACATCTTATAACGGCCAAACTTCGCGATGAGCTTCCCACCCACATAAGCGCCAGAGGTAATACAGACCATGAAGATCACCATAATCGCACCACTTTCTGACGGAGTGAGTCCTTTTTGCCACTGAAACTGCAGCGGCAAATAAACCAAAAGCGCAAACATCAGCATTTGCGATCCCATAATAAGAACAATCGCGGTCAGATAATTCGGAAGACGTGCTAAACGCGCCGGTAAAATAGGATCACTCACTCTGCGTTCAACAACCACCAAAGCAACTAAACACGCCAGTAATGCAAACGCCCCCCAGCCAGTAGGGATAAATGAATGTGAAGAAAGTAATAACAGCAGCAAAGTCGTCGCACTCATGAGTAACGCTGCTCCCACCCAATCAAAGCGACTATCTCTGCGTTTATTGAGATGCTTCAAATAGCGGTTAACCATGTAAAGTGTCACCAACCCTAACGGTAAATTAATACCGAATACCCACCGCCAACTGAGGTAGTCAGCAAAATAGCCGCCAAGCAGTGGCCCTGCAATACTGGACACCGCATAAACCGCTGAAATATAACCTTGGTACTTGCCCACTTCGCGCGCAGGAATTGAATCGGCGATAACGGTAAATGCCAGAGCTATTAAGCCTCCACCGCCAATCCCTTGAATCACACGAGCACCAATTAAACTGGGTAGATCAAAAGCAAAGGTACACAGCGCGGAACCCAACATAAAGATCACGATACTGACATTTAGCATCCGAACTCGTCCGAACAAGTCGCTCAGTTTACCGTAGACGGGCAATACAGCGGTCGATGCTAATAGATAAGCAGTAATCACCCATGTTAATGCTTGTCCTGCCGAGAGATCTTGCCCAATAAGAGCCAATGGAGTGGTAACGATGCTTTTTTCAAGCGAGCCTAAAGCGATGACTAAAGCAACGCTGGCAAAAATAATTTTCGGATTAGCTGAATAAGTTGAATCGGTAGGCATGTGCCCCTCATATGAACTTGATTAGAATGCGCGACCGACACGATAACGTAATAGTGCACATCCTAAAATAGGATAGAATGGGATGGCTTATTGCATAAATGGGATTAATGATGAAACTTGATGATTTATCACTCTTTTTAACGGTAGTGAAATGTGGCAATTTTACGCTGGCAGCAAAACAAAAAGCCTTGTCCACCAGCACGTTGAGCCGCAGAATTCAGCAGTTGGAGCAAGATATTGGCAGCATTCTACTGATCAGAAACAGTAAAGAAGTGGTACTAACGAAAGAAGGCGAGCATTTGTTTGAAACCTATGCCAACCTATTTAGCCAAATAGAAGATAAACAAGCACAAGCTTTAAAAGCCAAACAAGAGTTTAGAGGCGAGATCGTCATTAACGCGCCAATCCTACCCATTCGGCATCAGCTAAGTCCATTAGCACTGGAATTTTGTCAGCAACATCCTAAAGTCAACATTCGTATTCAAGTCGGTGCAGGGCTGGATTATCATACCCAGCACGACCTTGATATAGCGCTACGTTTTGGTCCACAACCTCAATCCGATTGGGTTGCGCGCAAACTAGCTAATAACCCTTCCGTGTTGTGCACAAGCCCTGACTACTCGGCCTCTTTGCTGCTAAAACATCCAGAGCAATTACTTTCTCTGCCACTACTCACTTTAAATACCAAACAAGCGTGGATATTTGAACATCAGCAAAGCAAAGAACGTTTTCAATTTATCCCTCAGGCACGTATTAGTTCTGAGGAAATTGATACGATTTTACAAGCCACATTCATGAATATGGGTATTGCAAGGTTACCTAAAGGATTAATTGATAAGGAGTTAGAGGAGAAACGATTAGTGCCATTATTGCCTAATTGGCAGATTGAAGGAGCGGATGTTTATTTGCTGCACCCTCAGAGACGTTTTCTTCCTGAGCGAACTCAGGCATTTATTGACTACATCATCAATCACTGGTCGCGCTTTGCTTTCAGTTACTGGCGTACTTGAGAATGTACACCACACCATACTGCTCAAATAAAAAACCACTTCTTGCTACTAACGAGCAAGAAGTGGTTGAAAGCGATTGAGTGACTAGATTAAAGAAAGTGGAAGGTCGCGTTGAATGAAACCGTACCAATATCGTCATCGCCCAGAGTGTAATTCATGTAACTTGCACCAACTGAAATGGGCCCCATCAGGAAGTATTCAGCGCCTACACCGTACATGATGTCAAAACCATCATCTATTTTATTGCTGTTTAATTTTTTATCCCAAGAATGCAAACCACCCTTGGCATACACATGCAGAGGGCCAAAATCAATGCTTGGCTTTACCGCAAAATAAACAGAAGAGGCCGCGATTTCATTCGTGGCACTGACTTCAAATTTGCCATGGTCGGTGTAACCCGCTTCGAGGCCAATCAGAGGAAGAATACCCGTACCGGCATGAATGTTGTACGAAGTACCGCTTTTACCATTCAAATCCGATTGGCCTACCGATGCGCCGCCATAAATCCAAGAGTCAGCAAACGCCATTGAAGATGTACTGATCAGCGCCAGTGCGATTAAAGTCTTTTTCATGATGAACCTTCTTTATTTAATTTGGCAGTGGCCTCAAAACGGCGACCGATTGCCACATAGCGTCAAATTATAGTGAACTGTTGGTTAGATGCAAATCTTATACCTAACAAGCATCAATCGCATTTTTTATACGTTTATCTGAAACTGGATAAGGAGTGCCAAGTTGCTGAGCAAATAAACTCACGCGAAGCTCTTCAATCATCCAACGGATCTCTTTAACATTTTCAGGTACTTCTGCACCACGAGGTATCTTGTTTAGTAGCGCTTTGTAATCATTGGTTACCGCTTCAATTTTCAACATGTGCAAACGATCCTTATTTGGATCAATGGGTAACTTCTCCATCCGACGTTCAATCGCGCGCATGTAACGCAGAATATCCGGCAAACGCTTCCAGCCGCATTCGGTGGCAAAGCCTTTAAAGATCAAACCTTCGATCTGCGCTTTGATATCCGATAACGCAAAGGCCATCGTAAAATCGATTTTCCCTTTCAGCTTTTTATTAATGTTGAATGCCGTGGTAAGAATCGTCTCCACTTGTTGGGCGATATCGACCACAGTATCGCCCAATTCAGCACGCACAAACTCTTTCAGTGCCTCAAACTGCTCCGGCTCCCACACTAAACCGCCTTGCTGCTCAATTAACTTATCAATCCCACAAGCAATACAGTCATCAATCAGGTCTAGTACTTTGCCATACGGGTTAAAGTAGAGCCCCAATTTTGACTTGTTCGGTAAATTGGTGTGCAGATATTTAATCGGTGAAGGAACGTTCAGCAAAATCAGACGCCTTTGCCCTGCTTTCATTGTATTGAGTTGTTCTTGCTCAGTCTCAAAAAGCTTAATTTCAACACTTTCTTTACTATCCACTAACGCTGGATAGGCTTTAACCTCGAAACCGCCGCGCTTTTGTTGGTACACTTTCGGTAATTCACCAAAGCTCCACGTATGCAAACCTTGCTGTTCAATATCATCGTCTGCCACTTGAGAGAGTGTTTCTTGTACTTTCTCTTTCAAACTCTCTTTCAGCTGATATAAATCTTTATGCTCATTGAGTTTGCGATTTTTATGATCCACCGCGCGAAAAGTGATTTTTAAATGATCCGGAACTTGCTCTAACTTCCAATCTTCACGCTTCACCTCGACGCCCGTCATGCGTCTTAACTCTTTTTCCATCGCATCCAATAAAGGCAATTCCATCGGTGTGACACGAGCTAAAAACGCATCCGCATAGTTAGGTGCTGGTACAAAGTTTTTGCGCAGTGTTTTAGGCAAAGACTTGATGAGGCTGACAACCAATTCATGACGTAACCCGGGGATCTGCCAATCAAACCCTGTCGGCTCAATTTGATTTAGGATCGGCAATGGCAAATGTACCGTGACACCGTCACTATCCACGCCAGGTTCAAATTGATAGCTGAGCTTCAGCTTAATACCATTTTGATGCCAAAAGTTGGGATAATCTAAATCAGTGATGTGGCTAGCATCACCTTTAAATAGCATCTCTTTTTCAAAGTTGAGTAGATCTGGGGTGGCTTTGCTGGCTTTTCGCCACCACGCATCAAAATGACGCCCAGAGGCCACATCCGTTGCGACTCGCTGATCGTAGAACTCGAAAAGCTGTTCATCATCAATCAAAATATCGCGGCGGCGAGATTTATGCTCAAGCTCCTCGACTTCAAGTAATAAGCGACGGTTTTGCTTGAAAAACGCATGTTTGGTTTCCCAATCACCTTCAACTAATGCGCTGCGAATGAAAATCTCACGACATAGTGGCTCGTCAATGGTGCTGTAGTTAATCAAACGTTTAGGCACAATAGGAATGCCATATAACATCACTTTTTCATAGGCCATGACGGCGGCTTGTTTTTTTGACCAATGCGGTTCGCTGTAGCTACGCTTGATCAAATGCTGTGCCAGCGGTTCCACCCATTCAGGCTGGATTTTAGCTGCAATACGCCCCCACAGTTTAGAGGTTTCCACCAATTCGGCGACCATCACCCACTTGGGCTGCTTTTTAAACAGACCAGAAGCGGGAAAGATATTAAAGCGGGCGTTACGAGCCCCTTGGTATTCATTTTTCTCTTGGTCTTTGATACCGATGTGCGACAGTAAACCAACCAAAATTGCACTGTGGATACTTTGGTAATTGCCCGGTTCGTCGTTCAATTTGTAATCCATTTCACGCATCGATTGGTGAATTTGGAAGTAGACATCCTGCCATTCGCGTACCCGCAAATAATTGAGGTAATCTTGTTTACACTGCTTACGAAATTGGCTGCTGCTTAACGCTTTTTGCTCAGTTTGAATGTGGTTCCACAAATTCACTAGACTCAGGAAATCGGACTCTTCATCAAAAAATCGGCGATGTTTCTCATCTGAGGCTTGTTGTTTATCTGATGGGCGTTCACGTGGGTCTTGAATCGAAAGTGCAGCGGCAATCACCATCAGCTCTTTTACGCAGCCAAGCTTTGGCGCTTCGAGCACCATACGCGCCAAACGGGGATCAATCGGCAAGCGTGCTAATTTGCGCCCCATATCCGTCAACTGCTTTTTGCTGTCGTGACCGTGTTTATTGGTATCAGGAAGAATCGCACCAAGCTCTTCAAGCAAACGCACACCATCTTGAATGTTGCGTTTATCCGGCGCTTCCACAAATGGGAATGCTTCAATATCACCCAGCCCAAGTGCGGTCATTTGTAAAATAACCGAGGCTAAGTTGGTACGCAGTATTTCCGGATCGGTAAATTCTGGGCGTGAAAGAAAATCCTCTTCGGAATAGAGGCGTATGCAGATCCCTTCTTCAACACGGCCACAACGTCCTTTACGCTGATTTGCACTCGCTTGAGAAATTGGTTCAATCGGCAAACGTTGGACTTTGGTGCGGTAGCTATAACGGCTGATACGCGCCGTACCTGGGTCAATGACATATTTGATCCCCGGAACGGTAAGGGATGTTTCTGCCACGTTGGTGGCTAAAACAATGCGCCGCCCTATATGGGGCTGAAAGATTTTATTCTGCTCACCGGCGGATAATCGTGCATAAAGCGGCACAATTTCAGTATCACGTAAGTTACGTTTACTGAGCGCATCGGCCGTATCACGAATTTCTCGCTCGCCATTCATGAAGATCAGAATATCGCCAAGCCCTTCAGCGCAAAGCTCATCGACGGCTTCAAAAATACCTTCCAGCTGATCGCGGTCCTCATCCTCTTCGCCAAGCAGTGGTCGATAACGCGTATCGACCGGATAAGTACGACCCGACACTTCAATGATAGGCGCGCCACTAAAATGGTTAGAGAAGCGTTCAGGATCGATGGTGGCCGAAGTAATGATGACTTTGAGATCCGGACGACGCGGCAGCAGTTCTTTCAAATAACCTAAGATAAAATCGATATTTAAGCTGCGCTCATGCGCTTCATCGATAATGATGGTGTCGTACTGATTGAGAAAACGATCATGCTGGATTTCAGCCAACAATATCCCGTCAGTCATCAATTTGATCTGAGTCTGCTCGGAAATTTGATCGTTAAAACGAACTTTATAGCCAACAAAGCCACCCAGTTCTGTTTCCATCTCTTGCGCTATTCGGCTCGCGACCGAACGCGCAGCAAGGCGACGGGGCTGAGTATGGCCAATCAGGCCATATTTACCGCGCCCAAGTTCTGCGCAAATTTTGGGTAACTGAGTCGTTTTGCCTGACCCTGTTTCACCCGCCACAATTACCACTTGGTTTTCAGCAATCGCTTTGGCGATATCATCGCGTTTTTGGCTTACGGGCAATAAATCAGGGTAGTCGATGGTAACGCGGTTGTTGAAACGCTGCTGCGCCACCATCATTGACTGAGCAATATCGAGCGCAATTTGATCAAAAACGGCATGTTTGGCTTGCTCATTTTTTATTTTGCTCGCACCAGAGATGCGTTTACTCAGACGAAAACGATCACGCATCATGCATTCTTTCAATGCATTGCGCAGAGATGCCGCACTGTTGCTGCTAGCGTTCATTGACTTGTGTTGATTGGGCTGTGACGAGGTCAAAGCATTTCCTATTCATTTCATTACATAAAACTGAGCGGATTGTAGCATAATCAACGCGCCTGCAATCAGTTATCCTTTCACAAACGGCGAGCATTTATTCGCTTCCTCCTCGATTCCGGTATGTTTTGCCATCGTTCGTATGATTAAGCGATTTAAAATTGGGCAATCGGATCAGGATTTCTTATGTTTATAAGAAAATCGCCGCTACAATAGCGACATGATTACTGAAACGATAAAACTGTGAAAGCATCTGAACTGAAACACATACTCGATTCACTACCCGATAACACCGATCCAGAATTGGTGATGGGTGAGGCTTGGTTGCCTGAACGTCTTATTGACACACAATTGGACGGCCATTTTCTGTTTCTGGAGTTTGATAATGCGCCCGAGGAAGGTGAAGGAGAGGAAGAAGGTCGCGGTTTTGTTGAACATGAGATTGCCATGATACGGCGACGCTTTGAAGAAATTTTGCTAGAAAAAGCGGACAATAAATCCAAAGCCGATGCCATGTTAGCGCTTTTCCTGATGGGGCATGAATACTCAAGTTCAGAAGTCATTGAAATACTAGAAGACCCTAGCGTTCCTCAAGATCCGAATGATTTTTATCACGAGAGCGATGAAGATGAATCTCGTGATATTTAGAATCTCACTTTATTCTGACTTGTGTTTTGCTCAATACGCCACTATTTAAACAATAATGACTCGAAATTTTCAGTAGGTTTTTTTA
This sequence comes from Vibrio sp. B1-2, assembly GCF_963888445.1. NCBI lineage: Bacteria > Pseudomonadati > Pseudomonadota > Gammaproteobacteria > Vibrionales > Vibrionaceae > Vibrio > Vibrio sp. B1-2. The sequence goes on along the minus strand of NZ_CAWPJH010000011.1, from coordinate 238,241 downwards.
TGTTTAATGCCATTACATCGCTATTCAAGCAACTCTTGGACGGAGAAGATTTAGGCCAGCGCTCCAACACTAACCCCAACCTAGCGATTGCTTGTTTGCTCAGAGAAGTGGCAGGAGCCGATCATCAAATTGACACACGAGAAAATGACGCTAAGTTTCAATTAGTTAAACGACTATTAGCGTTAGATGATACAGAAACCACGGAACTGCTCATTCGGGCAGAACAAAGCGTCAAACAGTCAGCTTCATTGTATGATTTCACTTCACAATTACGCGAGCTCTCACAAGATACGCGATATGAACTTATCAAGGCGATGTGGCAAGTGGCGCACGCGGACGGTGAGATAGACCCACTCGAAGAGGCGGTGATCCGCAAAGTGGCAGAATTATTGTATGTCGACCACAGTGAATTTATCCGCGCTAAACTTTCCGCTCAAAAATAGAGCGGATTACAACATCGTTAACGCCAATTTCGCAAGGTTGTAGGCATCAACATAAGCGGAGTGCTGTCGCCCTTCCCACTCAATGCCTTGCGCTTCTTGTGCGGCGCGGTGACCAATACGTTTTTCTTTCATTCTCTGCTGAATACGGTAAAGCGTTGCTAGGTTGATGAACTCGCTAAAAGGCATAACGATCCCCTTCTGCTCACACTCTTTAGCTAAAATTTGGTCATCACGCCCCCACGAAACATAAATCTTATTTGGGCCGCCAAAGTTCTTAACCATTGATTGAATGACACCTGCGAGTGATCGCCCCTGTTTTTCAATTTTACGCGGAGTTATCCCGGTTAACTCACTACAAAACAGCGAAATTTCGTCTTGCTCTGGCCTGACATAATATTGAGCACGCTTCACAATCGTGCCCAATTGCACATCAATTTCAGCTAAACCCACTTCAATGATTTCACCCGTTGTCCCAACCCCATTTTCATTCCAGCAGCACATTTCTAAATCGAAGCAGACAACTCGGTTATAGTTCATTGTTCAGGCGTATCCTTTAAATATAAGTAGTCAAAGAACGTTATCTTACTCGACTCCTCTCAAAAACTCGACTCTCGCCCTTTCGTTCGGACAGTTATTGGGCGATTGAAACTCGGTTGCGACCATTTTCTTTGCTTTCGTATAACTTACTGTCTGCCAAATGTAATAAAGACTCTTGATCATAAGTATGATTGATCGCCGCCCCAATACTGAGCGTGCAATACAGCACCTCATCCATAAACTCATATCCGGTTGATTCAACAGCCGCTCGTAACGTTTCTAGATAACACTGCAAAGGTTGAAGTTCTGACAATTCACAAATAATGCAAAATTCGTCCCCACCTAACCGAGCTAAAACATCATTATTTCCCATATGACGTGAAATAACCGTTGCGATATGTATTAGCATCTCATCGCCTGCAATGTGGCTATGGTTGTCATTAATCAGTTTAAAATCATCGACATCAAACATTACCAACGAAAAAGCTTTTTTCTGTAAGACGTTCTCTTGCAGTAAACGTCCGAATGCACGTCGGTTATACAACCCAGTCAAACTATCGTGGTCCGCTAAAAAGCGCAGTTCTTCAGTACGTTCTTCTAGCATCTCGCTAAGATGAAGTTTTTCTCTCATCAACAAATAGACAACATAACCTAACAAGATCGAAATAATTAAACCACCGACGCTGAGCGCTACTAAAATCCACTGTATGTTGCTCGCTATTGGTTCTGAGAACTTAAAATCAATTTTCCAATCACGGTTAGGCAGAGATAAGCGTTTCTCTATTTCGATGCCTTTAATAGAATCCCAATCTGGGCTTTGGAATAGAATCGGATCATCTTCGGCATCAAATCCGAGATCGGTTACTTTCATATACAATCGATGATCGGACGCCGTGCGGCTCACCAATCCATCAAAATAAGTAGAGAGTCGAATAACACCCACTACCACACCAATCATTTCCTGTTTGTTGTAGCTAAAAACGGGATGATATACCAATAATCCATCCTTTTTGTGGTGTGCTTCTATGCCATCTTGCAATAGGCGGACCTTATCGGATATAGCAGGTAGCCCCGTACTCTCAATATGTGCAGCAATTCTTTGAAAGCGAGGGCGTAGCGAATAGAAGCCGAGCAATTCAAGGTTACTTTTGGTTTGAGGATAAATATCACTCAGAACATAAACGGGTTGTTCATTCTCTTCAGAAAATCCAATCACCTTTTGAGCCGCTTTAGGTACTGTAAATAACTCAAATTGAGGCAAACGATCCCTCATTAATGTTACAAATTCGTCAGCATCATCTTTTGTTACTTTCGCTAACCATTGCAAACCGATAAGGCTGTAGGATGTTGACATAACCCCATGGGCAAAAACGTCAAATCCTTGCACACTCCCCCCCTCGGTAGCATGCAAAAAATTGGCAGCCGAACCAATAAAACTGACATCATTTGCAACCAACGTGTCTAATATGCTTGCTTGATGCTCGGCGTGGCTATCAAACAACATGACAATATGATTCTTTTGATTAATGTAGAGTAATGAGATGACTGACGCTGTCATCATTAAGGTAATAATTGAAATACATAAAGGATAGATCACCTTTTTGTCGCTCTCGAACATAACAGCCTCTCCGTGACTCAGGACTCAGGACTCAGGACTCAGGACTCAGGACTCAGGACTCAAATTACTCTTATAAAAGTAGGTAAATCAATAGCCAGTCACCAATTTATTAACCAATTAATCTTAAAGTTGAACCAGAATAGAGAATTAATGATTGATACTGCTCAAAACGCAAGCAATCACTTTAGCTTAAACGTGATGATGCGGACTTTCTATCCTGTATTCGCCTTGAATATGGTAAGCTGCGCCCCTATTTTTAAGTCTATTCACCGTAGGCTCACGAGAATTCCCACGCCTACTTCATTGTGTAAAGAGAATTGTGATGAACTTCGATTTAAATATGATCCCTACCACCTTTGATATGCTGCATGCTGGGCTAAGTGCATCAAGCCTTTTGCTACTTCTCATTGTGGTATCACGCAAATCAAAAGTCGTTGAGAAAGTTGTTGAAAAACCTGTCGAGAAAATTGTCGAAGTCGAAAAGCCGGTTGAAACGATTGTTGAAGTCGAAAAAATCGTAGAAGTAGAAAAAGTGATTGAGCGCGTAGTTGAAGTCGAATCTAAATTAGCGACAGCGCCAACCGATTCCGCCCTACAACTTTTGTCGTTAATGCAGCAAGAAGCTCGTCTGATTGACTTCTTAAATGAAGATGTCACCGCCTTTTCAGATGAGGAAGTTGGAGCCGCGGCGCGCGTGATCCACGCCGGTGGTAAAAAAGTTCTACAAGATTACATTCAGCTCACGCCCATTCGCGGCGAAGATGAAGAGAGTCGAATTACCATTGAAGCTGGTTTCAACCCGCAAGAAGTTCGCTTAACGGGTAATGTGACGGGTTCAGCACCCTTTAATGGCACCTTAGTCCATAAAGGCTGGAAAGCAACAGCTATCACTTTGCCTAAATTGGCTGAACAGTATGATGCTTCAATCATCGCCCCTGCCGAGGTTGAATTGTAATGGAACAGACAGCGCCAAAATTTAGTATTGGTATTGACTTAGGCACAACACATTGCGTGCTCTCTTATGTTGATACACAGGATGAAAACGCTCGCGTTTCAGTAATGAGCATCCCTCAACTTACCGCGCCCGGTACGGTTGAAAGCCGTCATCAATTAGGCTCGTTTTTATACCAGCCTCATGAACATGAGATGAGCCCTGCCGCACGCGTTTTGCCTTGGTCGGCCGAGCCAAAAGCCTTAGTCGGAGCCATTGCGCGCAACCTTGGCAGTAAGACACCGATTCGTTTAGTCGCCAGTGCCAAATCATGGCTATGTCATGGTGGCATCAATCGACGTGATGCATTTTTACCCGTGGGTAGCAGCGATGAAGTGGAAAAGATCTCGCCATTAAAAGCCACTGAGTATTATCTAGAGCATTTAAAAAGCGCTTGGGATCACGCTCACCCTAACTTCCCCTTAGCCACACAAGATGTCACGTTAACAGTACCCGCTTCATTTGATCCAGCCGCCCGAGATTTAACCGCTGAAGCAGCACGCAACGTTGGTTTTGAGCAATTAACGCTGCTTGAAGAGCCACAAGCGGCTTTATACAGTTGGATAGATAATAGCCACGATGCGTGGCGCGATGAAGTCAAGGTGGGTGACATTGTTCTCGTGGTTGATATTGGTGGGGGAACCACTGATTTATCCTTAGTGGAAGTGACTGAAGACGCTGGTAACTTAACGCTCAATCGGATTGCGGTTGGTGAGCACATTTTGCTCGGCGGCGACAACATGGACCTTGCCCTTGCTTACCGTTTAAAAATGAAATTGGTGCAAGAAGGTAAAGAATTAGCCCCTTGGCAAGTGCAAGCAATGACGCACGCTTGCCGAGATGCCAAAGAGGCGCTTCTTAATGACAGTGCCCTAAATTCCGTACCGATTGTGGTACCAAGTCGCGGTTCAAAACTACTCGGTACAACGCTTAAAACCGAATTGACTCAACAAGAAGTGCAACAAACCTTGGTCGATGGTTTTTTCCCACAAGTAAATATCACTGATCATCCCGTACAAAAAGCACGTGGCGCATTAACGCAAATGGGCCTTCCCTACGCGCAAGACGCTGGAATTACCCGCCATATCGCCGCGTTTTTGGCAAAACAAGCCCATGCAATGGGTGGCGACATATCCGCTCTAGAAAAATCCGCTCTGAATGATAACCCATTTGCTGGCATGCCCGGTATGGGCGAAGCTCCGGAGATGGATTTTATCAAACCGACCGCCATCTTACTAAACGGTGGCGTGTTAAAATCCGATTTATTAGCAAACCGTCTTCTCAGCACGATTAATGCTTGGTTGAGCACTGTGGGAGCACCACAGATGAAGCGCTTAACAGGCTTAGACCTTGATTTAGCCGTCGCATGTGGCGCAGCGTATTACGGCGCAGTTCGTCGTGGACAAGGTGTGCGTATTCGCGGTGGCATTGCCTCGAGTTATTACGTCGGTATTGAAAGTGCTATGCCTGCCATTCCGGGGATCGCACCGCCGATGGAAGCCTTGTGCGTCGCTCCATTTGGCATGGAAGAAGGAAGCAGTGTCAGCGTACCAAGCCAAGAGTTTGGATTGGTCATTGGTGAGCCTGTACATTTTCAATTCTTTGGTTCAACAATACGCCGCGATGACGAAGCTGGCATGCACTTAGATTATTGGGCTCCAGAAGAACTTGTAGAGCTGCCCGAGATCCACGTCACCTTGCCTGTTTCTGAAGGACGTCGACAAGGCGAAGTCGTTCCGGTTCACTTAGCCTCAACGATCACAGAACTCGGGACACTTCACTTAGAAGCCATTGCGACCGACAACGGCCAAACATGGCACGTTGAGTTCGATGTGCGTGAAGATCCTCAAGTCACTCAATAATCCCCACACGGCATCTTCGGATGCCGTTTTTGAAATTCAGGAGCCTCCATGTCTTCTCCTCGCTTTCTCGTCGGTATCGATTTAGGCACCACCAATACTGTGGTGGCATTTTGTGAAATCACCGAATCGTTAGAAGACTCACCCGTGCATCTTTTTGAGGTCGACCAATTGATTGGCCCCGGTGAAGTGGTTCGAAAACCACTCCTTCCGTCATTTCGTTATCACCCAGCCGACGGACAGATCGCACCTGATGCCCTATCGCTCCCTTGGCAAATTGAACCGATTATGGGCGATAGCAAAGAAGTAATTATTGGCCAATGGGCAAGAGATTTAGGTGCAAAAGTAGAAGGGCGACAAGTATCCAGCGCGAAAAGTTGGCTCTCCCACCAAGGGGTTGATCGCAAGCAAGCCATCTTACCGTGGGCAGGCGCTCACGATGTGGCGAAAGTTTCCCCTGTGATTGCCAGCGCCAGTTATCTCAATCACATCCGGCAAGCATGGAACTACCGTCATCCAAGTCATCGACTTGAAGATCAAAATGTCATTATCACCGTACCGGCATCATTTGATGAAACGGCTCGTAAGCTCACCATCGAAGCTGCAACGCTGGCGGGGTTAAGCTCAATTGTACTACTTGAAGAGCCACAAGCCGTTTGCTATGACTGGTACGCACGTCACCGCCATTGTGCCTCACAGCAACTGCAATCACTCCCTTTGATCTTGGTTTGTGATGTGGGCGGTGGTACGACAGACCTCAGTTTAATTGAAGCGAAACACAGCGCAGACAACCAACTTTCTCTTGACCGAATTGGCGTGGGTGATCACTTAATGCTCGGAGGTGACAACCTTGATTTAGCATTAGCTCATCTAGCTGAGCAACGCTTTGACGGTTCGAAAAAATTAACCGCCGCCAGTTTGAGCAAACTAATTCAGCAAACTCGCCAAGTAAAAGAGCAGCTCCTATCAAACCAAGCCCCAGAGCAGCTAAAAATTACGCTCCTTGGCAGTGGGTCAAAGCTATTAGGCGCAGCAAAAAGCATTTCCCTGACGAAACAAGAGGTACATGAGATTGCACTGGAAGGCTTTTTCCCACTTTGCTCGGTACAAGAACGTCCAAATAAACGCCGCAGTGCAGTAGTGGAATTCGGTTTGCCCTACGCAGCCGACCCTGCCGTGAGTAAACACATTGCTGAATTTTTAGCTGAACACCAAGCCGTTTCTCGCCTTGCGCTCAAGCAAGAGTCAAACGCAACGGCCATTCCAGTTGGATTACTACTTAATGGCGGCGTATTTAATAGTGAGCTTATCACAAAGCGCATCACTCAATTGTTGACCGATTGGCGAGGTTCGCCGATCACCCTGCTTGATAATCCTCACCCTGATTGGGCAGTCGCACTCGGTGCTGTCGCGTATGGTAAAGCTCGCCAAGGTGCACAGCTTAAAATCGGCGGTGGATCGGCACGCTCTTATTTTTTACACCTGCCTGAAAAAAACAGTGCGGGACATGCTCTGTGTGTCTTGGCTAAAGGCACCGAAGAAGGACAAGAGATACGCTTAACCAGCCGTCGATTTTCACTGACGTTAGGTGAACCCGTACGCTTCAACATCCTGACCTCGACTCACGATATGTTTGCTGATCGCCGCGTTCAAAATGGTCTGTTATTGGCTGTTGAACATGAGCTTTTTACGCCACTGCCTCCTTATATAACGGCGTTAAAAGGAAATGATGATGCTCTATTGCATGCTAACCAAAAGCAACGGGTGGAAGTTCAACTGGCTTGTCAATTAACTGAAGTCGGCACGCTCAAGATTGAATGTGTCAGTATTGAGGACGAAAAAAACCGATGGCAACTTGAGTTTGAAGTTCGCAAGCACAGTGAGTCAGACAGTGAAATCCAACGTCATCCTCGCTTGTCAGAGGCGATTTCGCTCATCACACACCTTTATAGTGGCAATAAAAAAGCCTCTGATAACAAAGCCATTAAAACGCTTGGCAAAGATTTAGATAAGCTTTTAGGGCCACGTGATGAATGGGATTTCGCCACGCTACGACCGCTCTTTGATGCATTTTCTCAAGGCCGTAAACGTCGACGTCGCTCAGAGCAACACGAGAAAAACTGGTTGCGTCTGGCTGGATTTGCCCTGCGACCAGGATTTGGCGATCCAACTGATCCTTGGCGTATGGAACAAATGTGGAATCTGTATCAACAAGGTATTCAATTCCAAAATCATCAAGGCTGGAGCGATTGGTGGGTATTTTGGCGGCGTGTGGCTGGCGGACTGAGTCAAGAGCAACAAGAAACGATTCTAGCGGATATCGCTAAGTATCTTCACCCTAGCGCAATCAAAAATCCAAAATCAGCTCAAGAAGCGCACGACAAAGGGTACGAAGCCATGGTACGGCTTGCCGCTTCGCTGGAACATCTAGAAGTGGAAGATAAAGTATTACTTGCAACGTGGTTTTTGAACAAAGCGATTAATAAAACTCAATGTGAACAAGCACACTGGTGGGCCGTTGGGCGGTTAACCTCTCGGACGCTACTGTATGGTAGTCAACATTCAGTCATCCCAAGAGCGCAAGTGGAACAATGGTTACCGAAGTTGCTTGATCAAAACTGGCAAAAAGAACCGATGATTGCCTTTGCCGCGGTAATGATGTGTCGCAAGACAGGAGATCGTCTTTTTGATATTAGCAATGATGTTCGTCAGCTCGTTTTAGCCAAGATAAAGCAAAGTAAGGTTCCAGAAACTTGGTTTACTTTGGTGAATGAAGTGCATGACCTGTCTGACACAGAATCCAAACGTGTCTTCGGTGATACTCTGCCAAGTGGGTTGATACTGCTTAAAAAATGAATCGACCTAATTTGACCACTCTCGTTGCTATGATGACGAGAGCGGTCAAAGATAACGCTGAATGTAGATTACAATTTCCTAAAAATCGCTTCGCAATCCGTTTGCTGCATGTATTTTGGCGCAGGATAATTCCAAAACGCTTCACGAAAAGCTTGTTTGGCCAATTCTGGAATATGCTCTGGCATGAGCCCCTGTAACTGTGTAGGTATATGCAGTGTGTGATTGAGCTCTTTCACATACCCAATGAAGGCGTCCGCTTTCATTGAATCGGTCAAATGTGGATCGGTTATTTTGAGTACGTCGGCCAGTTTAGCCAGCTTATCTTTCGCCGCCTCTTTGGAGTATTCCAATACATGTGGCAACACAACCGCATTCGCTAAGCCATGCGGGAAATGGTATTTCGCCCCAACAGCATGGGCGATGGCATGTGTATACCCTAAACTGGCTTTGGTAAAAGCAAGTCCAGCGTAATAAGAGGCCAGTGCCATGTTTTGTCTCGCCGTCAAATTTTGGCCAAAGAACGCCGCTTTTTCCAAGTTATCGTGGATCAGTTTAACCGCAGCGATAGCATAGCGATCAGTCTCTGGCGTGGCATTACGTGATATAAAGGCTTCCACTGCATGCGTGAGTGCATCCAACCCCGTTTGCGCAGTAATATGAGTAGGTAGGGCCATCATCAGCATCGGATCTAACGCTGCAATAAGTGGCACAAGTTTCGGGTCAGTAATCGGTGTTTTTTGCTGAGTTTGAGGGTCAGAAACCACCGCAATGACGGTCACTTCAGAGCCCGTACCTGCCGTGGTTGGGATCACAAACAGCGGCGCAGGTGTTTTCCATACTTTTAACAACCCCACTAAACGTTTGATCGACTTGCGGTTAGTAGCACAAGCGGCGATCACTTTTGCACAATCGATTGAAGAGCCGCCACCAATAGCGACAACGCCTTGGCACTTCTCCAATCGATACTGATGGAGGCCGGCTTCAACTTGATCATAAGTAGGATCAGGCAATACATGGTTAAACACCACACAACTGACACCAACGCGCTCAAACTCAAAGGTTAGTTTTTTTACATAACCAAGCTTTTCAATGCCTTGGTCTGTTACGACAAGCACGCGTTCAATACCCATCAAAGAAACCGAATAACAGAGTTGCTTGAGCGATTCTTTACCAATAAACAAGGTTGGCTTGGAGATGGGCAGAATCGCTGCGGCCAATTTGAGCACTTTCATGTATAGCTTATGCTGCCACTGCTGGTACTTGATCTCCATGATTGGTCTCGAGTTGTGAAGTTCTATTAGCTAGACTAGGCAATACAACGAGTTATCTCTACCTAGAAAGTCAAATTTTGCAAGATAAGGCAAATAATCGCTGATCATTATTAGATTTAACGCCAACTTAAGCTCGCATTTTAATGCAAACCTTGTAAAATCCACCTCGCTCACTTTTTATACTTATAATTGAAATCATTAGCTGAGTACTCTGCACATAATTTTATGTGTCATAAAATAATCGACACGTCGTTTGGCTTTCGTCTTTGAGGTGCATTCCCTGCACTCAAATGGCATTCAAAAATTGTATTTTATTCAACCAATTACTGTAGAAGTCATGAACGAAGATAAGTTTACCAATGTCTATCGCTTGCCTGGTTCATTGCAAATTCGCATAGCCACATGGCAGCAAACCTTTAAAGGCACTTCTGATTTAGTGCTTCATCAAGTATTAACCGCTAGAAATAATCAGTATAAACAGGCTGACTTTTGGCCTAAGGGCTGGTGTGTGAATCTGTTTGATGAGAGCGATATTTCCATTACGCAGCACGGTACTTACATTCAAACCAGTATGCGAACGATGATTGATCGCAAAATATCGTATAAGCGTGTTTATCTCTCTCGGCTACCTTTAGAAAAAGCCGAACCCGCCTTGCTTCGCTTTAAGAAAGAGTGGATCCGCAACTACAATAATGTCGCCCAAGAGTATAACAAGAGGAAAAAGAAAGAGTTTATGGCCTTTGCCAGGGAAGAGGTCGAAACACTTTATCCTGCCATTTCTAAAGAACCTTTTGATAAAGCGCTATGGAACCGTTTAGTGGTTTCAATTGTTGGTCACGCCAATAAATTCAACAATCCTTACTTTGTTAAACATGCTGATTTTTAACGTAATAAAATTTAGCGTAATAAAAAAGCCAGAGTGGTTTCACTCCGGCTTTTTTGTCAGACATCGCAAATGAAAAGCACTGGCTGAATAACGTAGAATAGAAGAGCAATTAAGCGTAATTGGCATCCACTAATTCACCAGCAACAACTTTGCTCACTTCAGCACGATTTTCTAACCATTTTACAACCAACGCTTTATCTTCTTCTGTTGCTGAACGGTAGCGATCGGCTGCGCACACAAAGCCGTCAAAAATCTCTAATCCACCACCACCGAAACAAAGACCGATGTTATCAACGTAATCAATAAACTCATCAACGAAGAGATCGTATTGTTCAAAGTCTTTGATAGACGTTGTACAGCTAACTTCAAAACCGAGGATCGCAAATTCACCTAAAAACAGTTTCTTACGGATACGGCGGTTTTTATTTTCTAGCTTGTCGATTTTCATCATATTTTCTCTCTCTGTTTGAATGCGGCATTTATACACCTTTCAGCACCATTTCCAAAATGATTCTTTATATAAACCGCCACAAGCGGACACTTTCACAACAAATTGTTTCAAGATATGCCAAGGCAAAACAAGTTAAAACAAGCCGCTCGTCAAGCTTAGTGACGTCAAATTAAAGTCAAGAAAATCATAATTATTGACTGCTTCGCAACTTAATCTAAAAACTTCGCACAACTTTTGAGCCTGCCACCCATGCACATTTTTATTTCATAGTGCATGGTTAAATCAGCTCATTTAGCCCTTGTAAATCGTATTTTTTGAGGTGGATTTATGTTTGATTTAAACGGTGAATGGCGATTGAGCTCACCCGAGTATCCCGATATCCAAATCGCGATGACACTGCCCGGTGACCAATATCATGCATTACTGCAAGCGGGTTTGATCCCTCATCCCTATTATGCATCCAATGAGTCTCAGGTTCAGTGGGCTGGTTTATGTCATTGGGTATTAACAAAAGCGATCACTTTAAATGCGGCAGACCTTCAGTGCCCAAACCACTTACTGGAGCTGAATAAGGTCGATACGTTTGCTGATCTATGGATCAACGGACAGAAGGTTTTACAGTGCCATAATGCTTTTCAAACCTATACCGTTAATATTCGCCCTTATCTGCAAATTGGTGTAAATCATTTTGAATGGCGATTTGAACCTGCCGCTTCGGTAGCCAAGCAAAGAGCCGATGAGCTGCCCTTTCCCATTCCGTGGGCGCAAGGGAATAATCAACTTCCTCACATGAACACAGTGCGAAAACCTCAATGCCACAGTGGTTGGGATTGGGGTATATGCCTTGCTGTTTGTGGTATTTTTGCACCAATGCAATTAAAAACGGTACAAGAATATTCACTGCTGGGTGTGGATATTGAACAAGTTTGGCATGCTTTAACACACGTTACGCTGCACGTGAGAATACGGCATAGCGAATCGCTCTCCACACCCATCACACTTACTTTTGGCGATCAAACTATTACGATCGATAGTGAGGCATTTTGCAACCAAAGCAGTGTGGATATTGATGTTCACCATCCGCATCTCTGGTGGCCAAACGGTTACGGTGACCCTTATTTATACACACTGTCTATTACCATGGCACAGCAGCAGATCAATCGCCAAGTTGGCTTAAGACGTCTCACGTTGCGCACTGAGCAAGATTCCATCGGCAGTGAAATGACCTTTATCGTGAATGAGGTCTCGATATCAGTGAAGGGCGCGAATTGGATACCAATGGACGCCATGCCAAGCAAAGTCAATTTTTCCCGTTATCAACAGCTGTTACGAGCCGCACAAGAAGCTCACATGAATATGATTCGTGTGTGGGGAGGAGGTGATTATGAACACGATCATTTTTATCAACTTTGCGACCAACTCGGATTATTAGTCTGGCAAGATCTGATGTTTTCCTGCGCACAATACCCTTCAACACCGAGTTTCTTAGAAGAGGTAAAGCAAGAAGTCACACAACAAATACAACGTTTGAAGCACCATGCTTGCCTTGCCATTTGGTGTGGTGATAATGAGGTGATTGGTTCATTAACTTGGTATCCAGAATCTCGAGAAAACCGTGAAAAATACCTAGTCAATTACGACCGACTCAATCGTTTTTTAGAAATCCTCGTCAATGAACAAGATCCAAGTCGCCGTTTTTGGGCAAGCTCACCTTGCAATGGTGAATTAGATTTTGGTGACGCTTGGCATGATGATAATAAAGGTGACATGCATTTTTGGGATGTGTGGCATTCAGGTAAATCTTTTGACGCTTACCATTCAATATCCCCACGATTTTGTTCAGAATTCGGTTATCAGTCTTGGCCTTCATTTAGTGAAGTGAAGCAGATTATCCCAGAAAGCGACTGGAATATCAGTGCGCCTCATTTTGAACATCACCAAAAGAATGGTCGTGGTAATAGCATCATCACCGAAATGTTTACTCGCTATTTCCGTTTCCCGAATGGCTTCCAGCAGATGCTTTATTTGAGCCAAGTTCAGCAAGCCATGGCAATTAAAACGGCTGTCGAAGCGTGGCGGGCAACCTCACCGATTTGCCGTGGCATATTATATTGGCAACTCAATGACAACTGGCCCGTCGCGTCTTGGTCAAGCATTGAGTATTCTGGACGCTGGAAGCAATTACATTATCACGCCAAACGGTTTTATAACCCGCTTTTGGCCTGTTTTTCTGAAGATGAGAAACACCTATCACTGAGAGCCATTAATGATGCGCCCGGTGAGCAATACCTTGTAGGTGACATATATTGGTTTGGATGGGAAGGAGAATTGCGAAAGCATTGGTCAATCAATGAACGACTGCCCCAAGAGAGTAACCAAATCGTGTGGCAACACACAATAAGGGATTTCACACCAGAAAAAGGCGCGATCTACTTTGTCAGTACGGATGGCCAACGGGATAATTTTTGGCTGCCGGATGTACCAAAACGTTTGCCCTTAAAATCGGCTCGCATATTGTGTGAATATCGTGCGGGCAGTCTCTGTTTGACTACTGACCGACCTGCACTTTACGTTCACCTAGAACATGACAACGTACTACAATTTTCTGATTCCAGCTTCTTTTTGCTCCCCAACCAAATGCGGACAATCGCCTTTAGCTCAGACGATAAATCTTACTTAAACTGTACTATTTATCAACTTGCTGAATGAAGACAAACGCTCAGCCTTAAGGAAGGAAACGAAAAAGAGCTGCGTATCAAGCAGCTCTTTGCAAGCTAAACCATTTTTGCTAATGCATGTTCAACATTGGCTCATGTCAAACACTGACTAATGTTGAACACCAGATGGATTTTCACCAAATTCAGTCTGTTGATAAATATCTGCAAGGGTTTTTGCACGTTTTGCTGCCTTGCGTCGTTTCGTTGGTTCAAAGTATTGCTCGACCTGCTTCAATGTCTCTTCATGGTCTTGCGCGGATTGGACAAAGTCTGGGTTGGCTAACGCTTCTTGGCGAAGGCGGTTAACTCGTTCTAGCGTTTCCCACAACATATTTCACCTCCAACTTAACTGTGCATACATACAGCTTAGTAAAGAGTGACATAATGTCAAGCAATTAACTGTGGATTTATACAGTTAATTAAAATAAATGCTCATTATTTCAATGAGTCATTAATCTACGAGGCCTCTTAAGGTGCACACGTTGATTCTCGAAGCACCAGCTTACCTAGATAGCGATGTATCTTGGCATCATCCGAGCTCTTCCCTTCAGCCAATTGTAGGGCCAAGGCTACTGCGTCCTTCGTCAGTTGCTCAATGGGAAGCGATATTGTTGAGAGATTGGGCACCGAATACGCAGCAGCAGGCTCATCATCAATCCCCATCACAGAGACCTGATTGGGTACCAAAATGGCATGTTCGTAAAGTGCGCGCATTGCTCCTAGTGCCATATCATCGTTACAGGCAAAAATAGCGCTGAACTCACTCTGTTGTTCTAATAACCGTTGAACCGCGACATAACCCGCCAGCATAGAATTATCACCTTCAACAACGAGCGTGTGATTGAGCTCAATACAAGCCTGCTGTAAGCCTGACTGGTAAGCAGCAAATCGCTGTTGTCCTGTATCACTGTCCAAAGGGCTAGTGATGCAAGCAATGCGACGATGGCCAAGTTCAAGCAAGTGATTAATCGCTAAAGAAGCGGCTTGATGCTGCTCAAAACCAAAACTATGCAAACCGACTTCTTCCAAGGTTCGATTGAGTACAATCAGTGGCACTGAAACATCAGATTGCAATGATGCCAGCTCATGATTCGACAAATGGCGGCTGTAAAGCATGATGGCGTCACAACGCTGAGTGAGCAATGAGCGCACTGCTGCTAATTCGCCTGCCGCGTTATCGTGACTGTCCATGACAAGTAAGGTCTTACGTGCTTGCTCGGCACCTTGTGCTGCTTGATGCAACAAGCTGCCAAAATAACTCCCTTGAAACTGAGGAAGTATCAGCCCAATCGCATTTGCACTGTTTGTGGCTAATGCTTGCGCCAACACATTAGGCTGATAACCCAAGGTGGACATGGCTTGTAAAACGGCTTCTCGCGTACTTGCTTTTACTTGGCCAGTTTGATTGAGTACGCGCGATACGGTGGCTTTAGACACGCCCGCTGCTTTACAAACGTCATTGATTGTCGCCATGGTGACTCCTAATAAAAACCCCCGACTCTTGGAAGCCGAGGGAGTTTACCTAATTCCCTAAGCTGGATGAACGCTCTCAATCAACAATTATTATCGTTATTCTACGTTTATAATTGTTCGCCATTGGTTTTGATCACGGACTGATACCAGTAAAAGCTTTTCTTTTTACTGCGAGCCATTGAACCAGAACCATCATCGTGTTTGTCTACATAGATGAAACCGTAACGTTTTTTATATTCACCAGTGGTGAACGACACACAATCGATGCAGCCCCAAGGGGTGTAGCCCATGACATCAACGCCGTCTATAGCAATGGCCTTCTTCACTTCTCGTATATGTGCTTGTAAATACTCAATCCGATAATCGTCTTGCACTTGGCCTTGTTCATCGACTTCATCGATCGCCCCAAAACCATTTTCGACAATAAAAATCGGTTTCTGGTAGCGTTCATACAATTCAGAAAGCGCGTAGCGAAGCCCTACCGGGTCAATTTGCCATCCCCAATCAGACGCTGTGAGATAAGGGTTTAAGCGACTTTGTTTAAATAAACTGGTTGTTTCACCTTCAGCGTTGCGATCATCAGAGACAATATTCGTCATGTAATAGCTGATCGCAAGGTAGTCGGCACAACCCTTACGCAGTATCGCTTCATCGCCATCTAGCATATCAACGGTTATCGATTTTCGCTCCCATTCACACCAAATATAGCTTGGGTAATAGCCACGAACTTGCACATCGCTGAACAAGTACTTCTCTCTCATCATTTCTTGAGAGCGGATCATATCTTCTGGACGACACGACGCGGGATAAAGCGGCATCATATGAATCATGCTACCCATTTGAAATTGAGGGTTGATCTTATGACCGAGATCGACCACTAAAGCACTGGCAATAAATTGGTGATGCATGACTTGGTACATCACCTGCTCTGGGTTGTCATGTTCAGTGAAGATCACCCCTGAGTTACAGTAGCCAAACAGTGGGAATTCCCAATTTCGCTGGTTATTGATCTCATTGAAGGTAATCCAGTATTTCACTTTCTGTTTATAACGCTCCATCACCACTTGGCTAAAGTTAACGAAGAAATCCACAAGCTTGCGATTTGCCCATCCCCCGTATTGTTGTACAAGGTGGAATGGCATCTCAAAATGCGAAAGCGTAATAACTGGCTCAATGCCGTATTTCAGCAATTCATCAAAAAGATCATCATAAAATTGTAGCCCTGCTTCATTGGGCGAGACTTCGTCACCTTGTGGAAAAATACGAGTCCAAGCAATTGAGGTTCTAAAACATTTAAAACCCATCTCAGCAAAAAGTGCAATGTCACCTTTGTAATGACTATAAAAATCAACGGCTTCATGATTAGGATAGAAATAATTTGCATCCACACCGGAGGTCATCACCCTAGGTACTTCATGCGCTCCTTTTGAGAGCACATCGACAATGCTGACTCCTTTTCCACCTTGGTTCCATCCACCTTCAACTTGATGTGCTGCTACAGCCCCACCCCATAAAAAATCTTTTGGAAAACCATTCGTTGCCATCGTCATCTACCTCGTCTTCATTTGCTGACTCAATGTACCCTTATGTCGATCTAATATGCTATTTCACGCCATGTGGACACGTTGTATAGAAATACATCATCGCTTTGCTACTTTGCGTGACATCATAAACGATTATCGTAAAAATGTAACCGGTTTCGGAAACCGGTTACATTGAAATTAATAATTCTAATGTTCTCGGAAGAAAATACGCACTATTTGTTACTGACAAGTGGCAAACAGAGACATTCCGTAGCACTTTTGCTGTGACTACTGTATGCTTGCGCCTTTCCGCAACGTGATGCGGATCACTTCCTTATTTACATATCGAGACATTTTAATGAGTTTTGCCTCTCTGGGTTTATCCCATGCCATCCTGAAAGCCGTTGCTTCTCAAGGTTACGAAACACCATCGCCAATTCAGGCGCAAGCTATTCCAGCCGTTCTTGAAGGCAAAGATGTGATGGCAGCGGCCCAGACAGGTACCGGGAAAACAGCAGGATTTACCCTGCCCATTTTGGATCTATTAGTTAAAGGCCCAAAAGTAGGCCCCAACCAAGTGCGTGCATTAATTCTGACGCCGACACGTGAATTAGCCGCGCAAGTTGCCGACAACGTGGCAACTTACGGACAAAACCTTCCACTACGCTCTGAAGTTATTTTCGGCGGTGTGAAAGTTAACCCACAGATGATGAAAATGCGTCGTGGAGTAGATATTTTGGTCGCGACACCGGGTCGACTGTTGGATTTATACAACCAAAATGCGATTAAATTTAACCAATTAGAAATTTTGGTCTTAGACGAAGCGGATCGCATGTTAGACATGGGCTTCATTCGTGACATTAAAAAGATCCTTGCACTGCTGCCAGCAAAACGTCAAAACCTACTCTTTTCGGCCACTTTCTCTGATGAAATTCGCCAACTTGCGAAAGGGTTAGTTAACAACCCAGTCGAGATTTCGGTTACGCCACGCAATAGTACCGCCAAAACTGTCAAACAGTGGGTACATCCTGTAGATAAAGCGAAAAAACCAGCACTATTGATTCAACTAATCAAAGAAAATAATTGGCAACAAGCGTTGGTATTTACACGAACTAAACACGGCGCTAATCGCTTAACCGCACAACTTGAAGGCAGTGGCATCAGCGCCGCCGCGATTCATGGCAATAAAA
This sequence comes from Vibrio sp. B1-2, assembly GCF_963888445.1. Taxonomy (NCBI): domain Bacteria; kingdom Pseudomonadati; phylum Pseudomonadota; class Gammaproteobacteria; order Vibrionales; family Vibrionaceae; genus Vibrio; species Vibrio sp. B1-2. The sequence goes on along the minus strand of NZ_CAWPJH010000011.1, from coordinate 220,426 downwards.
GTCAAGGCGCACGTACTAAGGCATTGGCCAATTTTAAAAGTGGTGAGATCCGCATTTTAGTAGCAACGGATATTGCCGCTCGCGGCATTGATATTGACCAATTACCACAAGTGGTAAACTTTGAATTGCCTAACGTCCCTGAAGATTATGTTCACCGAATTGGCCGTACAGGCCGCGCAGGCGCTGAAGGAAATGCGATCTCTTTGGTCTGCGCCGATGAAGCAAAAGACATGTTTGCCATTGAGCGTCTTACCCAAAATTTACTAGAACGAATTGAGGTTGAAGGCTTTGCGCCAGTGAACAAATTACCGGCATCTCCTTCGCTACAACCGATTAAAGCGAAAAAGCCGAAAAAGAACAAACCAGAACATAATGACGGACAGCGCTCTGGTGATGTAGCAAAAGGTCACAGCATAAGCGCGAATACCAGAACTAATGACAGAAAGCCGAAAGCGGCCAATTCCACTCGTTCAAACAGTAACAAACCAAGTGCAAACCAACCCACGAGAAGCGGATCGGCTGGACAAAATAGACCTCGTAGAGCAAAAAAAATCGCGGCGAGCTGATATTACTCACTGACTACGACTCTCTGATTAAAAAGTAAAGGCCACTCTCATCTAGTGGCCTTTTTGCTTTTACGCGCCTTTGGGCGGTGTGAATGCAGTTAGAGGAAGTGGCTCTCCTACATATTTCTCTATTTTCACAATTGAAGAGTTACCAGCACAGCCATTGGCTAACCTTGACGTAGGTATGTCAGCGGTCAGTACGTTGCATCCTCCGTTTTTACATAAACCATGAGGTTGATCAAAATCAGGCCATGCCCCTTCATGAATACAGACCGAACCTTGCTTAATTCCATCCGTGATCAGCGCGCCAACTAAGACTTGGCCACGTTGATTATAAGCACGAACAAGATCGCCATCTTTGATCCCTCGAACTTTTGCATCTTCTGGATGAATCCAGATCGGTTCACGGTTTGCTATCGCATATTGCTCGCGTAGTGCCGCGTAGTTTAACTGGCTATGGAGACGATGAGCCGCATGCGATGTCATCAATTGCAGTTCATCGGCTTGAGCATTCCCTACCCACTCCGTTGGCGGCATCCACATAGGATGTGGCGGGCAATCGCTATATTTGAAGCCTTCGATGGTTTTGGAGAAGATCTCAATCTTGCCACTTGGTGTACCAAGAGGGTTCAGGATAGGATCCTCTCTGAAAGAGGAATAACGAACAAACTTCGCGTTCGCTTCGTTCCATTTCATCTCAATGAGCTGATTTTGTTTCCAAAAATAGCTGAAGTTAGGCATTGCAATCCGATTCTGGCGACCGATAGCTTGAGCTCCTTTATAGAAACCAGCCAACCATTCCATTTCGGATTTATTTTCCGTATACACTGCACGTCCGCCCGGTTTTAACAGCTCCGCCATATCAGCAAATACATCAAAATCATTTCGCGCTTCAAATTGAGGCTCAATTGCTTGTTTCATCGGCACTAAATGTTGATTGCTATAATCCCCTGTCATGGTGAGATCATTACGCTCAAATGACGTCGTGATGGGCAGTACAATATCAGCGTGTTTTGCGGCCGCAGTCCAATAAGGCTCAGAGATAACGATGAGTTCCGGCTTTTGCCACGCTTTAATCAAACGGTTGGTATCTTGGTGATGAGTAAAGTTTGCACCGCCCGCCCACCAGATCATTTTGATGTTAGGAAACGTTTTCTCATGCCCGTTGTGTTGATATTGACCGGATGGGTTTTCCAACGCTTCTACAATACGAGCCACAGGAAAACTATTTACTGCTCCAGAAACGGCCCAATCATTACCCGCAGATGAACCACCATCAATGGCCGCTGATATAGCAGGTAAAACACCCGCAGTCCGCGTTGGGTTACCGCCATTGGAATAGTGATATGAAAAACCAAACCCACCACCGGGTAAACCGATCTGCCCTAGCATTGCAGCCAGAGTGACAAGCATCCAGTGTTTTTGTTCACCATATTGCTGACGTTGGATTCCCCAACCAGCCATGATCATGGTTCTATTTTTGCTAAAAATATCAGCCAATAGCTCTAGTTGTTTGGCAGGAACGCCACAAATTGCCTCAGCCCATTGTGCTGTCTTTGGCGTGCCATCAGAATGACCTAGCAGATAAGCTTCAAACTTGTCGTAACCAGCGGTGTATTTATTCAAAAATTCGAGGTTATGTTGGCCCTTTTCAACTAATGAGTGGGCGATCCCCAACATCATCGCAACGTCAGTACCAGGATGCGGTGCAATCCACTGAGCGTTTTCACCAAAAAATTCGATGGTTTCCGAACGCATAGGATCGATAGCGATAATGGTTTTTTTAGAATGTTTGAGTTGATTAAAAAACTCAAGCCCCGCGCCGTCGGTACTGCTCCATGCTATTTTCAGTGTATTAATAGGGTTAAGCCCCCAAAGCACCACAACATCACTACTTTCAAGTACAACAGGGTAAGTTGTTTGTTGTTCATACACTTCTATTGAGCCTACAACGTAAGGCATGATGACTTGCGCAGCACCCGTAGAATAATCACCTAAATGACCCGAATAGCCTCCCGCCATACTCATATAGCGTTGCAGTAGGGTTTGGGCTTTATGTAAAATCCCACTGGATCGCCAGCCGTAAGAGCCCGCAAAAATTGACTCGGCTCCATAAGCAGTGCGAATACGGGCATGCTGTTGGTGGATTAATTGCAGCGCTTTTTCCCAACTAACGCGGACGAACTCATCGTCTCCTCGTTTACCATCTGGCATATGGGGATTGGCTAGAAAACCTTTACGCACCATCGGGTATTTGACCCGCGCTTGAGTATGCACTTGATCTGGCGCTGAGGTTTGTAGACTATTGGGTACGGTTTGCGGCAATGCATTCTTGGAGGAAATAATTTTCCCATCCTTAACTTCAACCAGCATAGCGCCCCAACGCCCAGCAGTCAGTACACCAGCTCCTCGCGGTGCGGAAGCGAGAACTGGCATAGGTTTAACCGAAAAAATAGCGACCGCACCTGCAGTTGCACCAGCGCTTTTTAGAAAACTTCGACGTGTGAGAGTAGTCATCACTGAATCCTTATTTCATTTTTTATTGGGCAACAACATCTTTCGCATTGTATTGGAAATATTTCGTGAGGATTTCTAGATCCTCTGCGGAAATAGAGGTACGGTCCCCCATACTTTTTGCCACAGAAGGCCACGCGTTAACCGTAAAATGGTTACTCGGAATTTTGGCATGACATGTTGAACAGTAAACATTGTCCAATTGCTCAGCGTATGCCCAAAGCGAATCCATTTTACCCAACACTGGCGTGTCGATGTCCCCGGCAAGTGTTACTTGACGCCACTGATTTCCGTAGGCATCTTCGTTATACTCTTTTACGCTCAATGCTTTTTGCCCTGCTTCAGTTAACATAGCAATCACAGCACGCTTACCTTCACCCATATACAAGACTTGTTCTGCACCTTGCATCTGATAACCACTCAATTCAACGGTGCGTTTGCCATCGCTTTCATTCAATACTTTCAGCGGCGTCGCTGGATTGATCGTTCCGAAATCAGAAATGGACGTAGATTGCATCGCATAAACAATAGAAGTGCCCACAGGGGTTAACTTGGCCTCTTCGACTAAATGGGCTAATGCTTGGCTGTCCATTTTGACTTCAGGAAGCATGTGCGCCACACCTTTATGGCAATCAATACAGGTTTGATTATTGTCGATACCGTACTGATGCATTTTTTGTGCTTGCGCCGTTTGGTCGTAAATCTCCATCGCATCTTCACTGTGACATGAACGACAGGTCGCAGAATCGTTCGCTTTTAATTGCGCCCAGACAGTTTCAGCCATCTCGGCTCGATGCGCTTCATACTTTTCAGGTGTGCTGATCTTCTTGGTAATGAACTCATGATAGATATCTTTGGACGCCCTGATTTTAGTGACTAAATAATCCATAGTATCAGTGGGTATATGGCAATCAGCACATTCTGCACGGATGCCTTTGGCATTGCTGAAGTGTACCGAGCCTTGATACTCCTGAAAGGGTGCTTGCATAGTATGACAAGAGAGACAAAATTCCGTACTCGACGTTTTTTCTAAGATGACATGAGTCCCTCCAAGGCTTAACCAACCGAGCAGCACCCCAATAGCAAGAACTCCCACTATCATTCTTTTTTTAATATTCATTATTCCTCACAAATCTCAACGGATGTGGTTTTGACAGAACACGTTGCATTTATGTGATGCGCATCGTATTCCATAAGGAAATCATACCCCCAAAGAGGGATGTCAACTTGACAGTAGTCAATTTAGACAAGGAACAGGCGTGACCTATGTCACCTTTCCTATAAATTGATAAAATAGAAAATAAATAGCCACACAAATTATAGAAATTAAAAACACATAAAACATAACCGATTGATATTAAAAATAAAAGACAAAAACCCCAAAGATAGGCAGAGCCTTATCACTGATAATGTTGACTAAAAATGGTTTGAAAAGTAACAAAAATCACGAATAACCTGCTCAGATTCCTAATACTCAATTATTTTAAAATAAATGCTTTACTTTGATTGAGGACCATGCGATTATGTGTCCGCTCTGTTGAACAGGGTTATTAATGTAACAAGTAAGCCAAAGTTCCCTTTCAGATTCAATTCAAAGTGTCCTCTAGTTTCATGGTCTCATTTAAATAATTCGTCTCAAAGCAACACCTGTATTTTAAAATTTTTTATTTTTATAAGGGACATAACATGTCTAACACTACTACTGGCACTGTAAAATGGTTCAACGAAACTAAAGGTTTTGGTTTCATTTCTCAAAGCAACGGCGGTCCAGATGTATTCGTACACTTCCGCGCTATCGCTTCTGAAGGTTTCAAAACTTTAGCAGAAGGCCAAAAAGTATCTTTTGTTGTAGAACAAGGTGCTAAAGGTCCTCAAGCTGCTAACGTACGTGCTGAATAATTTCGCATGAATGTGTGAGCGTTGGCACCACGCCCGCGCTCTTATTTTTACCTAGATTATAAATTATAGTTATCAACGTTATCGCTCAAACTTCTGCTCCGTTCCCTCTGCTTATCCCGTTCGAACATTCAGCCATTTTTGCATAAACCGTTTTGACAATCCTATTTCTATCTATGTAATATTTTCATTTTTACAAAGGAGATCTACTATGTCTCGTACAACTGGTAGAAAGCGTTTTTGGTTTGCTAAATCTAAAGCAACACAAAAATTACGCTCACTATGAATATTCATTTTAATATTAAACATTGCTCTTGGAATGCGACTATTCATCAACTTAATAGTGACATATTGACACGTCATATATTAAGTCAGATAAATTGCAATTTAGACACTCTTCATCTCAATTTTATTTATGATGAAGAATCTTCTCAAGGACAAATATTGAATGCTGATGACAAGCTTATTGGCCATTTTAATATCATCGATTAATACCCAAACACTTTAATAGCCGCCGTTAAAGTTATTTGGGCATTATTCACTTATCTCAGTTTTGCTAGCACTATTTTCTGATCTAATTCGTTGTGATAGTCTTTATAATCTAAACCTACTTCAAAGATGAATTCTGTCACTAAAGTGCGAACACAATCTACCAGCTCTTTTGCATTCCACGGTTTCTCAAAATACCTATTTACACCTGCAGTGTTAATCGCATTGATCGTATCTGTGTGTGTTGCTTGCCCTGTTAACAGAATTTTCTTTGTTTTCTTAAATCTGGAATCTGCTGCGACCTCGGTTAATAATTCGACTCCTGTCTTTCCTGGCATCACATGATCTGACATCAGCAGCGCAATATGCTCACCTTGTTCGTCAAACTCATCCATTAGATCCAATACTTCATAAGCCGATTCACAATCTTCAATATTCAACCAAGAAGTGAGTGGTTGAATATCTTGCAGTATCGCACTTAATACTTCCCTTTGATCATCGACACAAATGATATTAAGCTTCTCCATAATCGCTCTCCGTGGGTAATTTAATTCTAAATATTGTTCTTTCATTGTCACTTTTGAGTACGACATTTCCACCATACCCAGAAACAATGCGTTTCACTATTGATAACCCTAGTCCCAAACCAAACGACAACCCTCCTTTTTTGGTGGTGAAGCTTGGTTGGAATATTTTCCGTCTAGTGGCTTCGTTAATTTCAGGACCATTATTAGCAATGGTTACCAATATACGTTGTTTACTTAATTTGGTTTGTATCTCTATCATTGGCTCTGCTATGTTAACCATGGCATCACAGGCATTTTTGATAATGTTTACCCAAATTTGCACCAGTTCTGTCTGAGATCCTTTAAATAAGGGTAACGCAGCAGGCCTAATACGAACACTGACACGTCGTAAATCACTCTGTAATAGTGCCAATGCTCGATTGATCGTATCGTTAATATCGAACTCTTCATCTTGAGTAATTTCAGTTCGGCCCAGTTGTTTTACTGATTTAACAATGCCAACAGTATGTTTAGAGGCCAAACGTAAATCATGCAAGTCACGGCCCATTTGCCAATAACGGATAGCTAAATGTGGATTTTTCAGCCAGTGCGAAGATAAGTAGTCTTCTGGAACCGCTTTTGCTAAATCTCTTGCCACATTTTTAGGCAGGGCGTATTGCTTTTCGAAAAGAGCACCTCGCCTTCTAGCTTCGTTTGACGATACTTTCTGACCATACATCAAGCCAAAATCGAAAAATAGGCTCGCTTCAGGATGAACCTCTTCGAGCAGCTCCATAAACAGTACTTCTAATCGCTCAGATTTGCTACTCACTACCCCGATGGCATTGTTCAATTCATGGGCAATGCCCGCCGCTAACTGGCCTAAGGTCGTCATTTGCTCAGCCGAATATAACCTTTCTAATGCTTTTTCTTTTGCCACTGATTCTTGAGTTGCACGTCGTTGACGGCGGGATAATTCATTCACAATAACGGGGGTAAACTGGGCGGTTAAAGGTCCATATTGATCTTCTTCTAAGACGGCCGTAGTTCGGTCGATCCAGGCAAGCTCTACCGTAGATTCAGCCACCACTGTTGAAGAAGCTATCCATTCACCAGAAAAAAAACTGTGCACGCCAATAAAAGCACCCGCACCGGCTGAAAAAACTTTTATCGGTTTATCGCCTTTTTCATTGTAATAGCCACTCAATTCTCCCGACCATACGAAATAGAGTCGATCATTATAACCTTCTTGCTCAATGACAATACTTCCCGAAGGCAGTTTCACCATCCGTTCAGGATGGCGAAAATAACGATCAATGAGTGCAACAAGTCTTTTATCCGACATAATGCTACCTAACCGATATGACCAACCGCATGAAGTAACCAAACCATAACAAAACTGAGCAGCACCCCAATCACACCGAGGACAACCCCTACTTTAGCCATTTGGTTACTTTGAACGTGCCCGGTAGCATGCGCCAACGCATTAGGTGGTGTACTGATAGGTAATGACATACCAAGTGATGCAGCAAAGGTAACCACGAGAATCAACGTAATTTCTCCACCTAATGGAGTAAGCGAAGTCATTGAAGCGCCAAGCGCGGCCATAATCGGCATTAATAAGTTCGCGGTGGCGGTATGTGACATAAAATTGGCCATAATGAGGCACAAAAATGCCGCACCAAATAAAACAACGTAAGGTGAATACTGTGCAAAAGGAATGCTGTTCACCACTAGTTGCGCTAACCCCGTTTTGTCTAATGCAAGTCCTAGCGCAATACCACCAGACACTAACCACAGCACATCCCAAGAAATTTTCTTTAGATCTTCTTTGTTGATGATGCCAGTAAGAGAAAAGACAGCCACAGGTATCAGTGCAACAGTATAAGAGTTCATACCATGGGTTGAGCCCATCAACCAAAGAAGAATGGTCAGAGCAAAGGTGACATACACAATAATGGCTTTTGGTGTTTTTAAAAATTTACCTTTAATGGTCAATTCAATTTTTTGTTGCTCTGCTTTAAACATGGCGCTAATCAATACCCACGCGAGTGCCATCATTATGATCACAAACGGCACCCCAAAGGCCATCCATTCACCAAAGGTAATTAAATTTTCACCGACCAGATATTTCAATGCGATCGCATTGGGAGGAGTACCTATTGGCGTACCTATACCGCCAATATTAGCGGCGACAGGAATACACAAAGCAAAAGCAATTCGCCCTGGATCTTTTGGGCCAAACACTGCGATGACTGGCGTTAAGATGGAAAGCATCATCGCTGTTGTTGCGGTATTGGACATAAACATCGAGAAGATGCCAGTAATTAACATCAAGCCTAACATGACATACTTAGGGTTCTGGCCAAATGGTTTGAGCAGCACTCGGGCAAGGTTGACATCCAAGCGATACTTAGTGGCGGCCATGGCTAAGAAAAAGCCACCCAAAAACAACATAATAATTGGGCTGGCAAACGTCGCCATGATATCAGTATGTTTTAGCAAGCCACCAAAATGAGCTTCTCCCTCAGCAAGCCTCATAAACCAGATACCTTTATCCGATACCATTAGGAGCTCTAGCACGATCACGACTACCGATGTGGCATAGATTGGGATCGGTTCAAATACCCAACAAAGAGCGGCGAGCAAAAAGATGGCAATCACTCGCTGCTGTATTACGGTCATCCCTTCAAAAGGGAAAGCGGTCATAGGCAACAATAAAATAAGTAATGGAACTAAAATAGGGATTATAAATTTTAAGTAAGGACGCGCCATATAAACTCTTCCTGAGTACTCATAGAAACGATAATTAAAGGTGTACTTGAATCTCGAACAACGTTGCCATTATGTTACAGTTACTCAGCAAAAAGTTTGGTGTTAGATCAATGAACAATGATTACCACTAAGGCAAATACTCAGAATGAGGGGTCGCTTGCAAATCCTCTCACCACTCTTAGGTGTTAAACCAATAATCAACCACCCTCACATCATTAAAATTAATCAATCGTTTTATCTTTGCACAATCAAACATCTGCTACTTTAATAGTATAGGTATCGTCAATTTATAGATAACATGATAATATCCGCGACCAATTAGGATATAGATCACATTGTCGGTAAATGGATGTTGTTCGCTCAAGCGACTTTTGACAAAAACAATCAAAGGTAACTCATTCATGTTTTTAAAAAATCTCTCCATCAGACAGAAAATTGCAGGCTCATTTAGCCTCATCGCTTTAATCAACATCCTCTTCGCTTGGTTTTTATATAGCGAACTCCAAGAAGTCAAAAGTCAGTTGGTGAATTTTGCCGACGATACACTGCCTGCACTACAACACGTAGATTCTATGGGAGATAAACTTTCCTATTGGCGTCGTACGCAGTTTGCTTCCTTGCTCACCGATGATATAAACGAAGTGAAACAACGCCTAGTGACTAGCCGTCAATTACAACAAGAGGTTGATGCAGGTTTAAAACAGTATGGAAAAAGTGTTTGGCCAGGAGAAGAGGAGCAAACATTCAAGAGTTTGATGGCTAATTGGGATAGTTACACAACGATCATGACTCAGTTTAATCAGGCTTTAGCGAACAATGACAAAAATAGTGCGCATAAACTGCTAAACCAATCTCTCGATAATTTTCGTCATATTGAAGCCGACATAAAAACGCTGATTGGCATCTTGCAAAAAGCAATGGATGGCAACAAAAGCTATATTCTTAAAGCAGTTGACACACTGAACACTTCATCAAGTATCAGTAATGTTTCCATTATCGTCGTCATGGTCATTATCACCCTCTTCTTGACTCGCATAATTTGTGGACCTTTACGATTAGTTGTTGACCAAGCAAACGCGATTGCAGAAGGTAACTTAGCAAAACAGATCGATCGTAATGCTATTGGCAATGACGAATTAGGTGAACTTGCCGATGCCTCACAAAAGATGCAGAACAATTTACGTCAACTGATCGAAGAGATCATCTCCGCTGTAACACAACTGAGTAGTGCTGTGGAAGAGATGAGTCAAATCTCCAATATCTCAGCTCAAGGTATGAAAGAGCAGCAATATCAGATCACACAAGTCGCAACAGCGATGACGCAAATGAAAGCCGCAGTGGCCGATGTAGCACGCAACACGGAAGACTCAGCATCACAAGCAAGTAGTGCCAACACTAAAGCCAAAGAGGGTGCGACAGACAATGCCGCGATGGTGAGCTCCATTCAACAAGTGGCTACAATTATTGGTCAGGCTGGCGAAACCGTTGCAAATTTAGAACAACAATCCACACAAATTAACGTGGTACTTGACGTTATTCGTAACATCGCTGAGCAAACAAACCTATTGGCACTGAACGCTGCGATTGAAGCAGCCCGCGCTGGTGAATCTGGCCGAGGCTTTGCTGTTGTTGCCGATGAAGTGCGCACCCTTGCGGGAAGAACTCAAGCTTCAACTGGCGAAATCACAACCATTATTGAAAAATTACAAACCATGGCAGGCGAAGCAAAAGAAGCAACCGAACGTTCGCGCGTCAACATTGACTCTTGCGTCGTTCAAGGAACCCACTCGCAGCAATTGATGGTTTCAATTGAAAACTCAGTAGCTCAAATTGCGGATATGGGAACACAAATCGCCAGTGCTTGTAGTGAACAAGATTCCGTTGCCGATGAACTAAGCCGCAACATTGAAAATATCCATACGGCTTCACAAGAAGTCGCGCAGGGTTCAGAACAAACGGCGCAAGCTTGCCACGAACTCAGTCAATTATCGGTCACATTGCAAGACGCAATGGGGCGTTTCAAACTTAACTAAAATAGAGTCAGCCCCTAACGGGGCTTTCTTGTTTTTACTTACCTAGGAGATAGAATGAATTTCAAAGCCTCTTTTCTTACACTGTCAATTGCCATGGCTTTACCCTCTTTTTCAGCGACTTCTGCACCTTTGAGCCTTAACGTCAGTGAGCCTTCTATACAAGAAATTCAGCAATCCAATACTTGGCTTGAGATCGATCTTGGCCAATTCAAACAAAATATTGAGCAGTTTAAGAGCCACATCAACAGCCAAACTAAAATTTGCGCCGTGATGAAGGCTGATGCTTACGGCAACGGTATTCGCGGTTTAATGCCAACTATTCTCGCGCAAGGGATCCCTTGTATCGCAATTACCAGTAATGCAGAGGCTAGAGCCGTACGTGAGAGCGGGTTTAAAGGCCAGTTGATGCGTGTTCGCTCTGCGAGCATTGATGAAATCGCACAAAGTGTCGAGTTAGATATCGAAGAGCTCATCGGTAGTAAAATACAAGCTGAGCAACTCGCTCAGCTAAGCCAGCAAAAAGGTAAAACGATAAGAGTACATTTGGCATTAAATGATGGCGGTATGGGACGCAATGGTATCGATATGTCAACCGATGCAGGAAAACAAGAATCGATTGCGATTGCTACTCAAAGTGGCATACAAATTGTTGGGATAATGACGCATTTCCCCAATTACAACCCAGACGAAATCCGCAGCAAGTTGGCCAGTTTTAATACCAATTCAGCTTGGTTGATTCAGCAAGCAAACCTAAAACGCGATGAACTGATTTTGCATGTTGCCAACTCCTACACTGCTCTCAATGTACCGGAAGCACAACTTGATATGGTACGTCCTGGCGGCGTCCTATATGGCGACTTACCAACTAACCCGGAATATCCGTCAATCGTCTCATTCAAAACACGTATTGCGTCATTGCATCATCTTCCTAAAGGAAGCACCGTTGGCTATGACAGTACATACCGCGTAACCAAAGAGAGTGTTTTGGCGAACCTGCCTGTTGGCTATTCAGATGGTTACCCAAGAAAAATGGGCAATCGCGGTGACGTATTGATTAACGGTCAACGAGCAAAGGTGGTTGGAGTAACCTCAATGAACACCACATTGGTTGACGTAACCGATGTGAAAGGCGTCCTTCCTAATCAGGAAGTCACCTTGTTTGGCGCGCAAAAGCAAGGCCGAATCACTGTCAGTGAGCTGGAAGAAAATGCAGAGCTCATATTCCCTGAACTGTATACGATTTGGGGAACGGCAAACCCTCGTTTCTACATCCACTAAGCCAAGCCCACTTAATTTATCTTTTGGTCCGTGAGTGTTTTGCACTCACGGTATCCCCTTTTAATTCACCGCTCGTTGTTCCTATTAACCCCTTTATTTTTCAGGCATAATCGGCCCGTTCCTTTTATTTCATATGGATGCGCATGCAACCGATTAAATCCCCTATATTCTTGGCTGTGTTAACTCTACTCTTGGCCATGACCACCATTCAATCTGGCGCGTCACTAGCCAAGCAGTTATTTCCTATTGTTGGCCCAGGTGGAACAATTGCACTGCGCGTTGGTCTCTCTGCATTAATACTGTTAATGATTTTTCGCCCATGGCAGTTACGACTTTCTCTTTCACAATGGCGCTCAATGATCATTTACGGAGCAAGCCTAGGTGGCATGCAACTGATGTTCTATTTTGCTATTGAACGAATTCCTCTTGGTATTGGGGTTGCGTTGGAGTTTTCTGGGCCATTACTCATTGCATTTCTCTCATCTAAACGCAAAAAAGATCTGATTTGGGTTGCGCTTGCTATTTTGGGCATTGTTTTTTTATTGCCCGATCTAACGGGTGTCGATGCACTTGATCCGATTGGCGTTGCACTGGCTTTAGCGGCCGGCGGATGCTGGGCAGCCTACATATGGTTTGGTCAAAGGGCGGGCAGTGTCGGTTCTGGAGGCTCAACCGTTGCGATAGGAATGACGATTGCGGCCCTGTTTGCGTTTCCAATCGGCGTTGTATTATCAGAGGCGTCTATTTTTACGTGGTCAATACTGCCTATGGCGTTATCTGTCGCGATTCTTTCAAGCGCCGTACCTTATTGCCTAGAAATGTCGGCTTTAAAGCGTTTGTCTACACAACACTTTAGTGTGTTAATGAGCTTAGAGCCCGCCATCGCCGCATTAGCTGGATTAATTATTCTTCAAGAACAATTAAGCTTAACGCAATGGATCGCCATTACGATGATCATCACGGCCTCAATGGGTAGCACGCTATCGGCGAAGAAATAAGGTGAACCGTTCAAAATAGTTCGGCACTACTGTCCCCCTCTTCGTTTTCAATGAATACACCGCTCCGCAACAAGTCTTCATAACATTGTACTTGATTGCGGCCGTGGTTTTTGGCGAAGTAGAGTGCTTTGTCTGCTCTATCTAGAATCGTTGAGAGATATTCTCTTGGCGAGATAGAGCAGATACCAATGCTAAGCGTGATATGTTGAACCTGAGGAAAACGAAACTGCTCGATGTGCTGTCTAAACCTCTCGGTTCTGTTTAGCACGACCTCATACTCACTGGCAGGAAAAATAATGACGAACTCTTCTCCACCAAACCGAAACAGTTGTTCTTGATTAAGAAAAAAATTCTGCATTTGCTGAGCCACCAAGAGCAAAACTTCATCGCCAATCAGATGGCCAAAATTATCATTGATCCGTTTAAAATGGTCGAGATCAATGATGGCAACCCAAGGCATCACTGAGCCTACTGTCGTCGTTTCAGGAAGCACATCAAAGCTAAGGCGCAACCTATCCTCTAACGTCCTTCGATTCAACAACCCTGTCAGCTTGTCACGCTCATTTTCATGCAATAATAAAACGTAATTTTGGTAAATTTTAACAAAGCCTTCAATGAGCATTCGATATTGTTTGGGCGGAACTTTTAGAATCAGAGACAACCTAGCAGAAAAACTATCGTTGATCGCAATAGGGTAAATGCAATGGTATCCGTTTGTACCTAAATCTTCTATTTTGGGCTCGATATCAGAATGGTTATGTCCATAGCTTGGAACCGTCTCGCCCTCATATTCCCAGTTAATTTCAAATTTTCCAGGTATACGGCTACAGATAGTAGCTTTTGCAATGACATAGGAATGAGGTCCAATGTAATGTTCTAAGCAGGCCGATTTCAGAGGCAACATCTCGACTAGAGCGCTGATGACACAATAACCCAATGACACCGCATTTTTCTGCCCCGTAATTTCAACAACAGATTGGAGAATTTTATCGTCCATGCGCCCTCCCGAACATCTCTTATGATCAGTATAGGAAAGAATGGGTAGCGCGATGTTACAAAGTTTGTATCAATTAAATAACTTTCGAGTACTGTAGAACGAATAAAAAGCAGCCTAGGCTGCTTTTTATTCGTTTATTCGTTACTTTCTATTACCCAATTTGACTTTGCCATTTGAACCAAACCATAACGCTTGAGCGCGGCGACGCCCCAATAAGATTGGTCCATCATCGTAAAATAAGAAATTTTTCCAGTATTTTTTAAATACCGACCATTGGGTTTCGATAATATTGTACTTTTCATAACAAAAATAAACGGTCACGTCATTTTGCCAATCAATATGGGCCAAAATATCAACGGGTAATGATTCATCGTCACTTTCCCATTCTTTCATCCAACTGATTTCATTGATCCAACTGCCTGCTTTACGAGGCCAATCTTGAGAACTTAACCTCTCTGAATCTGGGCTTTGAGCACTGATATTTTCCAGCCAAAACTGAGCCGCTCTGGCTTGAGACATGGGTTTAATATGCACCAGATCTTGCTCAGGAACTGGCATTGATTGGTGAGTGAAAATCCATTTTCTTTGGTATTGATCCAAAGGCAAATACGACATTGAATTTCCTTAATGTTTTAGCTGACTTGTGAATATAGCCGCTTTACTTTTAAAACGATAAGCCATTAGCTTGGGCGCCAATCAGCATTAACCAATGCTGTTAGGTTGTGATCTTCCCATTGGCCATCAATGAGCAAATAATTTTTAGCGTGACCTTCGGCCTGAAAGCCCATTTTCATCAACACCGCTTCACTGCGTTTGTTGATTGGCATATAACCAGCCATGATACGGTGTAGGTTTTGTACCTTAAACATGTAGTGGCACGCCATTTTTAATGCACGGCCCATGATGCCTTTACCTTGTGCATTCTTCGCTAACGAATAGCCGAGATTACAAGCATAAAATGGAAAGCGTGAGAGGTTACTAAACGAAATGGTGCCAAGCATGTCACCACTGTTAAGATCGATGATGAGCAAATAATAGCCTAATTGCATTTTATGCAGCTCACCAAGTTTAATCAGCCGCTGTGCCCACCCGTGAGCCTCAAAAAACGCCGCTTCTCGCTTAGGTTCCCAAGGCCGTAAATGTTCACGATTACTCGTAAAATAGGCGGCGATCATCTCCGCATCTTCAAGTTTTGCGGTTCGCACTAAAATATCATTGTCCACTTCATACACTTGGGACAAGGTGCTGCATGACTGCATCAATTTTTCCTAATTCCGTAGTCGCGTAGCTTATTGGCGATAGAGGTGTGTGATACGTTTAAACGCTTGGCCAACTTACGGCTTGAAGGGAAAGACTGATATAAACGTTCCAAAATTTGAGATTCATACTCTTTCATGATGTCATCTAATGAGCCATCAAGATTGACATGGGTATTACCAGTATGAACGGTTTCAAGCTGCGGCAGATGGAAGAGATCCACTGTTAACTGATTATCAGACATCTCCGTTAGCGCCCTGAGCACCATGTTGTCCAACTGTCGTACGTTACCTGGCCATTGGTAATGAGAGAGCTGATCCGCCAAATCTTCCGCTAGTAGTGGTTTGGCCATACCCATTTTCTTAATGTGTTTCGCCACGAACAGTTCAAGCAATGGCTGAATGTCGTTAGACCGCTCACGCAAAGTAGGAATACGGAGAGTTAACACATTCAGACGATAAAAAAGATCTTCACGAAATGCGCCTGATTCGGCTAAATCCGCCAACTTGTGACGCGTCGAGGCAATCACACGAACATTAACATGAACTTCATGCTCCTCACCAACGCGGCGGAATGTACCATCTTGCAAGAAGCGCAGTAGTTTAATTTGTAAATGAGGGCTCATCTCCCCGATTTCATCGAGAAAAACAGTGCCGCCATTCGCCTGTTCAAAAATACCTTTATGGCCTTGTTGATGATTAAATGACCCTGGCGCATGACCAAACAACTCCGTTTCCGCAACATCATCCGGCATTGAAGCACAACTCAGAACTAAGAAAGGAAAGGAGGCACGGTGAGAGCGATTATGACAAGCCTTGGCCAACATCTCTTTACCCGTTCCGGTTTCGCCTTCTATAAGCAAAGGTTGATCAAGCATTGACAGCTTCTTAGCTTGGCTAATGAGCGCTTTATGGCGGTTAGAGACTCCGACAAAATGTTCAAAACCAA
Organism: Vibrio sp. B1-2; assembly: GCF_963888445.1. Lineage (NCBI taxonomy): Bacteria > Pseudomonadati > Pseudomonadota > Gammaproteobacteria > Vibrionales > Vibrionaceae > Vibrio > Vibrio sp. B1-2. The sequence continues at coordinate 204,169 of NZ_CAWPJH010000011.1, read as the reverse complement.
GGTTATTGTGTAAGGGCAAAGCATCATCGACGACGCCGCTAGGGCTTTTAGAACGAATCATCATCATGGTACTTGCCAAGGTGGATTCTTTCGACTCACCCGTAATATAAACAGGCATCATCTCCATCAGATAATCGAGACCATCGTGCACGATCTCCTCACGTTGGCGTGCTTTGTTGCCTTCAAGCCAGCGTGATAGGTTAAAGAAAGGTAATAATGCAGAAATCGGCTGCCCTATCACCTCTTTCTCTGTTTTGTTAAACAGCGATAGTGCTGAATAGTTTGCCATATCAACAAACCCTTTCAGATCAATCGCCAGCACAGCATCAGGCACGTTGTTGAGTAATGAAATTAACTCGGTGTTATGCCGCTCCATGGGCATGAATTGAATTTTCCGAACATCTTTTACGCCAGAAATTCGGCGAATTTCAGCCATCAATTCACTGAATGTTTCAAAATCAATGTCAGGGCAGTTGAGGTAAATAATGCCGATGACATCGATTTCAATCCCACGCAAATCAATGTTTCTCGATGCAAGAATATCGAGCAGTTCTCGGGTTAGGCCGAGTCTATCTTCACAAGAGACTTCAAGACGCACTTAAAAATCCTAATAAAAAGTGTCAGGAAAAGTTGACAGTAGTTTCTATCAAGCCTTGTATGGCGTCAAGTTATCTCATGTTTTGAGGTTCACATTCGGGCATATTATTTGATAAATGTTGCTTATTTCACCGTAAGCGCGGCGATTCTTGCGACGATCTGTTTGCGAATCGCCCCTAATTTTACTTTTCTGTCAGGCTGCCATGTCATCGGCCTGAGCAGTGCCATGGCTTTCAAACCAAGACGAGCGGTCAATATTCCCACTCCTAAACCTTGCCCTGCCCGCGCGGATACTTTTCCGGCTAAATCCATAGAAAGAAGATCCATGCTGGCGTCGATGGCGAGTTCGCTGGCACCTGCCGCTGCCATATTAACCAATACTGACTTAAATAAAGAGAGACGAGACCAGTAACCCAATGGCACTCCATACAGTTTTGCCAGTTGATCAATCATAGTGAAATTACGCCATGCCACTAACAACATATCTGCGATGGCTAAAGGGCTAATTGCCACTAGTGCTGCCGCTTCTGTTGAATATTGTGAGACGATTTTGGTTGCTTGTTTATCTTGTTCACTCACCACCATAGCATCGTACATATCGAGTATTTCAGCATCGCTGTGTGAAGCATTAACGCTGTTTAACCAACGATCATAGGCTGGGCTTTCGGTTTTTATGCCACTTTGTTTAGCTAGAGCTTGGCAGAACGCGAGCCCATGGCCAACGCTGTCGGTTTGCATAAGCTGTTCGCTTTGCTCTTGAATACTAAAATGATGGCGAAGTGCTCGTAACTTCCACAACTCTTTGATTAAGGTACTTAAGCCTAACGATGCCAAACCAGCAATAAATCCCGCCCAGCCTAATGCTAACCAGTCCGCTGATTGAATCGCCGTGATAACTGAATCGATAGCTTGCCAACCGATTAAACCTGCAAAGCTTATAACTAATGCCGCAGCTCGCCATTTCCGACCTTGTGGTGGGCGAATAATTTGCTCCAACTCTTTTTCCGCAACACTCTCTTCATTGCTGATCGGCATTGGAATGAAGGCTTCATTATTTTGAAATTGCTGTTGAGCCGTAAGCTCTGGCGTACTCTTCTGTTGTGGTTCTAATTTTTGATTAAAGATTTGCTTGGTTTTTAAATCACTCATTTCAGCTTATCTCCAATTAAATATTCCAACGCTTTATCTAAACGGATATGAGGGCAAGGTTCATCACAGCTAAATGCTCTTGGTTTAAAACTGGTGAATTCAAACCCTTGATGCTGCCAATACTCTTTGTTAGGTAACTTTTTCGGCACATCACCGGGGAAAATGGTCAAAGTTTCGCCATTGAGCGTCACACCTTGTAAGGCTGGAATGGTGCGCTCACCGCTATCAATAAAACCCGCTTGTGTGGCCTGTATCGATGCCATACTGATGCAACTCATCTCAATATTCTCATAGGCGGCGCTTTGCCAAGCAGGATGAACCATCTGCTGCAGTAACGACACCAAATGCGGGTGTTGTTCAGGGGTGACATGATCCGCTTTGGTTGCGGCAAACAGCACTTTGTCTATCTTGGGTGCAAACAGACGCTTGAGTAAACCATTACGACCATAACGAAAGCTATGCATAATCTGTTCAAGCGCACGACGCATATCCAAAAAGGAGTCGTAGCCGTCATTGAGTGGAGATAAGCAATCGACTAACACAATCTGCCGATCAAACGTGGCAAAATAATTTTTGTAAAAAGCTTTCACAACCTTGTTTTGGTATTCTTCATAGCGTGCTTTTAACATGCTGTAATTACTATTGGGAGCAGGCTTGTCTTCACCGTACGGATTACGGCATGGGAAAAATTGCAGAACAGGCGCACCTTCTAGCTCTCCCGGCAACACAAAACGCCCCGGTTGCACCCAATGCAAACCGGCATTTTTACACGCGTGCAAATACTCCTTAAACAGCATCGACAGTGAAGCAAGCTTTTGCTCATCGGTATCATGCGTTACATCAAGTTTAGCTAACCCCTCAAGCCACGGCTCGGCTAATGAGGAACGTAGCTCACTTAGCGCTGAAAACTGCTGTTCTGACCACTGTTCATAGGTCATTTCGAGCAGAGGCAGATCCAACAGCCATTCCCCCGGATAGTCGATGATATCGAGATAAAGTGTGGCCGTGTGACCAAATAATTTTTTACTGCGCTTTTTAGGTTTGTATTTGATCGCTAGGCGAATCTCGCTGACGTCACGAGTGGGCACAGGCCAATGTGGCGGTTCGCTGTGTAACTGTGACATCGCTTCATCGTAAGCAAAGCGTGGAACCATTAAGTTAGTTTGAGGGACACGTTTTGCACCCACAATACGTCGGTCACGCGTTGCGGAAAATAGCGGTAAATTATCATGGGTAGAGGTGTGCAGTAATTGGTTCACTAAGGAGGTAATAAAAGCCGTTTTCCCCGCTCGCGATAACCCCGTGACAGCAATTCGAACGTGCGAATCTAATCCACGGTTAATTAAATCAGTCATTTCTCGACGAATGTGCTTCATTCACTCACTCCACTTCATTTGATGACGCTACTTTATGTGTATTCACCTTAATCAGAGATGAACAAAAAGCCCCTGACAAGAATCAGAGGCTTAGGCTTTTTTGGCCAAAAAATTCGCTGTTCTGTGTTGAGCCGCTCACATCGGCTCAATCATCTTCTATTAATTTATAAATCACAAACAATGCAGCCTCAAGCATCACCCATAACACGCAGGTGATTGTGACGTACTTATCATCGAAGATGCTGATGCCATGTAGAATAAGGTCATAGCCGAGGAAAACCCCAACCACAATAGCGATAATAATTTGTAATATTTTAATAAAACGAGGCATCTACCCTCCTAGTTTTGCAAATGAGCATTTCAATTATCTACTGATTTATAGACGATAACTGCAGCCTAAGCTGCAGTTATCGTGAGAACGCGATGAGATCAGATTAAGCTTTCTTTTGAGCTTCGGCAATCTTCACTTTCCATGTGTCTGGGCCTATTTGGTGAGCATTCGCGCCACGCGAGTCCACCGCAATCGTGACTGGCATGTCTTCAACTTCGAATTCATAAATGGCTTCCATACCTAAATCTTCGAATGCCACCACGCGTGCTTTCTTAATCGCTTTCGCCACTAAGTAAGCCGCGCCACCCACCGCCATCAAGTAGACCGCTTTGTGGTTTTTGATTGACTCCACCGTCGCAGGTCCACGCTCTGCTTTGCCTATCATCCCCATAATGCCCGTTTCATCAAGCATCATGTCGGTAAATTTGTCCATACGTGTCGATGTGGTCGGGCCTGCTGGACCAACAACTTCATCACCCACCGCATCAACGGGGCCAACGTAATAGATAAATTTACCTTTAAGATCGACGCCTTTAGGCAGCCCTTCGCCATTTTGCAACATTGCTTGGAGTCGTTTATGTGCGGCATCGCGGCCCGTTAAAATCTTACCGGAAAGAAGCAGTGTTTCACCGGTTTTCCATTCTTGAACCTCTTCTTTAGTAACCGCATCAAGGTTGACGCGGCGCGCGCTTGCTCCTGCGTCCCACACAATTTGTGGCCAATCTTCTAGCTTTGGTGGTGTAAGTTCAGCAGGGCCCGTACCGTCTAGCGTAAAGTGAACATGGCGGGTCGCCGCACAGTTAGGGATCATACAAACAGGTTTAGACGCGGCGTGAGTCGGCGCTGTTTTGATTTTTACATCCACAACGGTGGTTAAGCCACCAAGCCCTTGCGCACCAATGCCTAAACGGTTCACGCGGTTAAAAATATCTAACCGCAGTTCTTCTTCCGCATTTTGTGGACCACGATCAATCAGTTCTTGAATATCGATATGCTCCATCAGTGATTCTTTAGCAAGCACAGCCGCCTTTTCCGCGGTGCCGCCAATACCAATGCCGAGCATACCCGGAGGACACCAACCCGCCCCCATCAAGGGTACGGTTTTTTCTACCCATTCAGCAATGTCATCGGAAGGATTGAGCATTACCATCTTGGTTTTGTTCTCACTGCCGCCGCCTTTGGCTGCGATTTGGATGTCGACTTTATTTCCTGGCACCATATTGATATGAACGACAGCAGGCGTATTGTCTTTAGTATTAATACGCTTACCAGCAGGATCCATTAATATAGAAGCTCGCAATGGGTTATCTGGATTGGTGTACGCTTGACGAACTCCTTCATCAATCATTTCTTGCACCGTGAGATCAGACTCCCACTGCACATTCATACCAATGTTAACAAAACAGGTTACGATGCCGGTATCTTGGCAAATGGGTCGATGCCCTTCTGCTGACATGCGCGAGTTAATGAGAATTTGTGCGATCGCATCTTTCGCAGCTTGGCTCTCTTCTCGATGATAAGCCTTTTCTAGCGCTTGAATGAAGTCCAGAGGGTGGTAGTAAGAGATATATTGAAGAGCGTCAGCGACACTGCTGATCACATCCTGCTTGCGAATTACCGTCATTGCGTGCCTCGTTATTGTTATGCTTCCCTTGACTGTTGCGTGTTCCTCATTCAATAAGCGGTAAGCTTCTCAGCAAAAAATCAACTTATTGATGTGATTCAATCAAGTAGCAGCTTTTAATTTGCATTTTATGATACTCTTGCTTTACTCAACACGCCATGCAGTGATCGGTCTCTTTGTCACAAATTACGCAAATGAACAACAACGAATTCAATCATATCCAAGTTAACGCACTGACTTACCATGTCGAACTCGCTCACCAATTGTTTTCTAAAATCGAAGACTGCCCGTGGGCTATGCTGTTGCGCTCCGCCTCTAAGACGCATATCGATAGCCGTTTTGATATTTTAGTCGCTGAACCACTGGCCACCTTAGTGACACAAGGGGATAAAACGACGGTATGCGAACCGCAGTCTCGTTATGATTCTCAGGCAGACCCATTCCAACTGATCAAACAGTTGCAGCAGCAGTATTTGCCCGATGTTCAAAGCGATATAGACCTTCCTTTCGTGGGCGGTGCACTCGGTTATTTTGCCTATGACTTAGGGCGGCAGATAGAACGAATTCCAACGCTCGCTGAGCACGATCTATCCACACCTGATATGGCGATTGGTCTCTATCAATGGGCTGTGGTCGTTGATCATTTGCACCAAGCCGCCTATGTGGTAGGCAATCATATTGATGAGGCATGGCAATGGCTCAACACTCAGAACCCCAAAAACAACGGCCATTTTGCATTGCGCTCTGATTGGCAATCCAACATGAGTAAAGAGAGCTACCAACGGAAATTTGAGCAAATCCAGCACTATTTGCTCAGTGGTGATTGTTATCAAATCAACCTTGCACAGCGTTTCCAAGCGCATTATGAAGGCAGTGAATGGCAAGCTTATCAAAAACTGGAAGCGTTTAATTGCGCACCATTTTCGGCTTTTATTCGCTTAGAGAAGTCAGCGATTTTGAGTGTCTCTCCCGAACGTTTTATGCAGGTCAAACACAACATCATCGAAACTAAGCCGATAAAAGGCACCCGACCAAGAAGCGATAACCCCAGCATTGACGCCGCTAACGCGGCAGACCTTGCTTGCGCAGAAAAAGATCAAGCAGAAAACTTGATGATCGTTGACCTATTACGAAACGATGTTGGCCGTGTGGCAAAACCGGGGTCTGTACATGTGCCTAAGCTGTTCGATATTGAAAGTTTTCCTGCCGTGCATCACCTTGTGAGTACCATTCGCGCAGAACTTGATTCCACCTATTGCGCGGCCGATCTATTAAGAGCCAGCTTCCCCGGAGGCTCAATTACTGGCGCACCAAAAGTACGTGCAATGGAAATTATTGAGGAGTTAGAGCCTCACCGCCGTAGCGCTTACTGTGGCAGCATCGCCTATATTAGCCGCCACGGGACAATGGACAGCAGTATTACTATCCGAACTTTGGTGGCAGAGAAGCAACAACTGCACGTTTGGGCTGGTGGCGGTATTGTTGCCGATAGTCAGTGTGAGCTTGAATATCAGGAGACACTGGATAAACTGAGCCGAATTTTACCTGTGCTTGAACATTCTCGTTAACCTTTCCAAGGTTTATTGAACTAGGCTAAAAAGAGGTAGACGCAAAATCCAAATAGGTAACGAAAATGAAGAGAAACAGCGTACAGACTGCGACCCCCTTGACAAAAGATCGGCTTATCCAGCGCTTTCAGTTGCAACAACCTGTGCCTTATCATGAAGAATCTATCCGTCGTGTGGCACACCTTGCTCCTCAAACCCTACGCAAGGCTTCAGTGTTAATTGGTTTTGTTGAGCGGAAGAATGGTTTAAATGTGGTATTAACCAAAAGAGCTGCGCACCTTAAACATCATCCGGGACAAATCAGTTTTCCTGGCGGGAAATATGAGGAAGTCGATGGCTCACTGCAGATCACTGCGCTTCGTGAAGTAAGAGAAGAAATTGGAATTCTAGCAAACGACATCACTATTTTTGGGCAACTGCCTGAATTGGTTACCGTCAGTAAATTTGTAGTGACGCCCTTTCTTGCTTTTATCAACCCCAATTACAAGGCCATTATTGATACCAATGAAGTGGACGAAATATTTGAAGTTCCCGCCCACCACCTGTTTGATCGAAACAAACTCTATAGCGAATTATTTCAAGTAAAAAATCAACGACATCGCGTTTTCGCCATCCCTTATCAACATCATTTTATTTGGGGGATGACAGCGCAGATCATTCATGTTTTGCAAAAACAAGTTATTCAACCTCATTAATATTCAAACTATTCAACCATAAGTTTAAATAACACGGATGATTATTTTTCCTTATCCCGCCCAAAAGCAAACGTTTGGCATGAATAAATGTTAATCGAAGCATTATATTGATAACTTTTACTAATCCAAATCATTAACATTACTCACATGTAGCACGCCATTTTCGTGATCAAAAATGGGTTTTTGACATATCATTCAATAAGCCAGAACGTTACATGATTTAGATCTAGTTTTCGAATGAGAAAATTATGCAAAATGCGCTCGACTTATTTCCTGTTCCCAAAAATGAGTAATACAATATGAACACAACAACTTCGTCGGCATCTGCCGTACAATCCTCTAGCAAGTGGACTTATAAAGATTTCACTTGGTGTCTTTCACTTTTTGGTACAGCCGTTGGTGCCGGTGTACTTTTCCTTCCAATTAAAGCTGGTGCGGGTGGTTTTTGGCCATTAGTAATGTTAGCCCTAATTGCGGCGCCAATGACTTGGTTCGCACATAAAGGCTTAGCTCGCTTTGTTCTTTCTTCAAAAAATGTTGATTCTGATATTACTGACACAGTAGAAGAGCATTTTGGTAAAACTGGCGCAAACCTTATTACTTTCGCATACTTTTTCGCCATCTACCCTATCGTTCTTATCTACGGCGTTGGTATCACAAACACCGTTGATTCCTTCCTTGTTAACCAAGTTGGCATGGAATCGATTCCTCGTTGGTTACTTTCTGGTGCGCTGATTGTGGCAATGACGGCTGGCGTAGTATTTGGTAAAGAGCTGATGCTAAAAGCAACGTCTGCCATGGTGTATCCATTGGTTTTCATTTTATTAGCACTTTCTTTCTACCTTATTCCAGAGTGGAACACCTCTATGATTGAAGTCGCACCTGATTGGTCTGCGATGCCAACCATCGTTTGGCTTGCAATTCCTATCATTGTGTTTTCATTCAACCACAGCCCAATCATTAGCCAGTTCTCTAAAGAGCAACGCCTACAACATGGTGACAACGCGGTTAAGAAAACCGATATGATCACTGGTGGCTCGGCCATGATGCTGATGGGTTTTGTGATGTTCTTCGTGTTTTCTGTTGTGCTGTCTCTGTCGCCAGAGCAACTCGCGTTAGCAAAAGAGCAAAACATTTCTGTGCTTTCTTACCTAGCAAACATCCATGAATCACCAATCATCTCTTACATGGGTCCTCTTGTTGCCTTTGCAGCGATTACCTCTAGCTACTTTGGTCACTTTTTAGGGGCACATGAAGGCCTAGTTGGTTTGATTAAATCTCGCTCAAATAGCTCAGTAAGCAAGATTGAAAAAATGTCACTGATCTTCATCGTGTTGACAACTTGGATCGTAACGATTGTAAACCCAAGCATCCTAGGCATGATTGAAACCATGGGCGCACCGATGATTGCTGGCATCTTGTTCCTGCTGCCTGTATTTGCAATGCACAAGATCCCTGCAATGGCTAAGTTCAAGACTTCAGCACCAGTACAGATTTTCACAACTATCTGTGGTCTTGCTGCTATTACTTCTGTAATCTACGGCGCTCTTTAATCTGGTGGTTATATCAACCGTCATGAATACTGCATACAGAACATAACTATAATAATGAGCCTCCCTCTTAGCTAGGGGGGCTTACTTTTGAGGTAATCGATATGATTAGTGTATTTGATATCTATAAAATCGGTGTTGGTCCTTCAAGCTCACACACAGTGGGACCGATGAAAGCGGGTAAAGAGTTTATTGATGATTTACGTTCAATGGGAAAATTGCGCGACATCACTAAAATCACCGTGGACGTTTATGGTTCATTATCACTGACAGGGAAAGGTCACCACACAGATATCGCTATCATCATGGGTCTTGCTGGTAATACCCCTGAGAAAGTTGATATCGATGCTATTCCAGGCTTTATCGCACGCGTTGAAGAAACCGAGCGTCTTCCCGTTGGTATGCACTGTCATACCGTATCATTTCCTAAAGAAGGTGGAATGAATTTCCACAAAACGAATTTATCCTTGCACGAAAACGGCATGCAGATCCACGCGTGGATCGATGATGAAGTCGTTTACTCAAAAACCTACTACTCTATCGGCGGTGGTTTTATCGTTGATGAAGAAAACTTTGGTAAAGAAAAAGAGAACCCAATTAAAGTTCCTTATGTCTTCACTAGCGCTGACGAGATGATGAACCAATGTAAAGAGAGTGGTCTTTCCATCAGTACGCTGGTTATGGCTAACGAAAAAGCACTGCATTCTGATGAAGAAGTTCGTACTTACTTTGCCAATATTTGGAAAACCATGCGCGAATGTATGGACCGTGGTATGAATACTGAAGGTATCTTACCAGGGCCTCTTCGTGTTCCACGCCGAGCGGCAGCGCTTCGTCAACAGTTAATGACCTCAGAAAAAACCACCAACGACCCAATGGCGGTCGTTGACTGGGTAAACATGTACGCTTTTGCAGTGAACGAAGAAAATGCCGCGGGTGGGCGTGTGGTGACAGCACCTACTAATGGCGCATGCGGTATTATTCCTGCAGTGTTAGCCTATTACGATAAATTCATTCAGACCGTTACTGAAAAAGACTATATCCGTTACTTTGCCGCCTCTGGAGCTATCGGTGGGCTTTACAAACGTAACGCTTCTATTTCTGGTGCGGAAGTGGGTTGTCAAGGTGAAGTAGGTGTTGCCTGTTCGATGGCAGCCGCGGGCCTTGCAGAACTGATGGGTGGAAGCCCTGAACAAGTTTGCATGGCCGCTGAAATTGCGATGGAACATAACTTGGGCTTAACCTGTGACCCTGTCGCGGGACAAGTACAAGTGCCTTGTATCGAGCGCAATGGTATTGCTGCAGTGAAAGCGATCAACGCAACGCGTATGGCGCTACGCCGCTCATCGGCACCTCGTGTTTCGCTTGATAAAGTGATCGAAACCATGCTTGAGACAGGTAAAGATATGAACGCCAAATATCGTGAAACGTCCCAAGGTGGTTTAGCGATTAAAGTCGTTTGCTAACGAGCACCTATCTATTTAAAAACCTCGTTCATTAAAACTTAACGCCACTCGCTTAACAGCGAGTGGCGCATTTTACGACTTTACCTCACGATCCAGTGAGGAACTTAAAACTGACCGAGATATTCCCAGCTACTGTTGGTTGGATTGGGATCGGTTGGGTAAGGGAAATAACCGTACTTAGTCACTTTCAAGCGGTAGTAATGATAGCCGCCACGGAAAGCGTATTGATAAATATCGTTCACTTGACCACGCTGGCCATCACTGCCCCACACGCCCATCGCATCTTGTTGATACCACTCCAGTAACGAACGTTCAAAGCTTGCTAAATCACGATTTAATTCCGCAAGATAAGCTTGAATGGTGCTGTCGCTGCCAAGGTAAACCCAATCTAGGTTTGACTCTCCGAGCATCGGGAAAGCTTCCCCCTCTCCTGGGCGTTTTTGGATAAAGTAATGGTTTTCACCATCGATTTGCCCAACAAACACCGCATTTTGCGCCTTATCCCAAGTGGTTGAGGTACGCTCATCCCATGTCAATAAGCGAGATACACCAAAGTAGCTTTGTACACGCGCTTCAATGCTCACACCAACCGCTCTATTGAGCTTGATTGGGTTGAAAGCAAAGTTCACATAGCGATCTGCCGAACCTAGGTATTTCCAACCTTGATTACTGGTTTGATCGGCCGGGAATGCGCCAGCATCTACCATACGCATTACAAAGTAATCACGCATCCCCGTTTCTGGGTTCGGGTAGACATACAATGCCCCCGATCGGCGATCCGCTTTCGTCACGCCATTGTTTAGAACGCCACGCCCATAGTGTTCGGCCACAAAAGCATCAAACTCAGCGATCGTTGCAAAATCCGTGTTCAGCAGAGTTTCATTCTGTGCGAAGGTTGGTGTCATATCGACCACTTGGCTGTAACCGTACTCTTGGCCAATGATGATTGGGCCTTTGAGCTTATCCAGCAGCGGGTTCTGATCTGGCGTCATTCGAATCAGTTCTGTTTCACCACCGCGATCCGAACAATGCAAACTCACTTGAGTTGGTACTCCATTCTCCATCGATAAGTTAACGTGGAACTTGTTACTTTCATTGCCAGCGTGGCGAGAGGCACTTAATCGAACTTGTTCGTGGATCCCATCTGCAAATTCAACATCCAACTGACACTGGCCCTGAACCTGGTAAGTAGGACGCAACACTTCATCGCCACGAATGGCATAGCGCCACGTTTGGCCATTTTTATGCATCACACCTGCAACCTGTTCACATTGGTTACCGACGACAAATCCAGCTCCATCGTGATCATTTCCAGACTTATTGAGTGTACATAGGCTCACTTCACCGACATCGGCCGTCGGTGTGTAAGTCACCGTTCCGCGACCATACTTGGAAAGCAGTTCATACTCGCCTTGTGCAGAAGTCATGTTCACGTTGATGTTCCATGTCACATCGCGTCCAACAGAACAACGGTCGGTACTGGGTTCAACTCCACCGACAAACTGCGATCTATCGCCATTGGCCGCTTGGAAAGTAAACTTACACAAACGTTGCAGCTCACCATCTATGCGTAATGTTTGCCAAATATCGCTATCGAGCTGTGCCTGAGTCAGGTTCGCCACCGCTTGCCAACCTTCCAACTGATAATCCCCTTGATCTGGCTGTGGCAGCTCAAACACGTTGCCATAATTCGAGTAAATCAGAGGATATATTTGGCTAGGGTTCTCATTCTGCGGATCGTAAATCCCCAATAAAGTAACTACGGGTACGCCCACTTGCTGCGGTTTCGGTGTATCGGTTTCTACCGCTTCATAACGTTGGGTACTCTGATCCCACTGCACATAACCGCTTGGGCTGTTGCTATCAAGGTTAAAACCGTTGTTCATCCAACGCTGTGCTTTGCGTGACTGAGCCGGATGCTCCAAGGTAAAGCGGCTGATGGTGCCCACGTACTCTTGTTCACCGCCATTTTGCGCATCACGCAGGAAACGGAAGGCATCTTTAAACGGTGGCACAATATCATCACCTTGCTGTTGGGTATAAACATCGCCTTTCCAGTGTAAGTTACCAATAAAGCGTTGGTGGAACGCATCCCACCCCCAACCGGACTCCAGATCGTGAATTGAGGCCATGTACGGCCAATGACCTAAACCATAGTTATGCCCAAGCTCATGAGACCACTCGTTACCTGTCGTCGCTTCCAGTGTCACGATGCCGCCACCGCCACTGCCGCCATGAACCACAACTTGAGCTAAATCTGTACCTTCTTTGGTATACACCCCGACGTTGGTGTGTGCGGTAATGTGGTTGTAGCGGCGGTTGTATTGCTGCGAATAACCCGCACTACTCACAATGCCGACGTTGGCGTTGTTAACACCTGTAGAGACCAACGCTTTACCGATCGCTTCACGCATATCGCCGCTGTGCCAACCACCCGTACTCGCACTCTTATCGGTGTACACCACACCATTTGGCATAGTGACAACAGGAAAATAGGCAGGAGTGTAGTCAGCCATCACCAATTTAGACGCGGGTATTTTTTGGAAATAATCCGCGGCCAAAGTTGGAAGATTTTGAATCATCGTATTGCGGTTACGCGGTTGAGTCAGCATGCCCATGTCGATATTTTGAATCACCAACTCAGGCGCACCACCAAACTGGATGTCTCCTTGGCTGAGCACACCTTCACGGCCTAAATTGTCGGTCAAGCGCAGTGAGAGCTCCGGCTTCATCCAGTTCCATTGCAGCGGCAGTGACCAAGCGTGATGAGAGAACACCACCTTCATACGGCCATTCTCTGGCTGATCCGATGCGGCCAGAGCACTGGGCGGCAGCATCAAGGTGGTGTGCACTAATTCGCCATCGAGGAACACTTCGGCGCGGACTTGGTTAATCTCTTCCCCTTGTTGCGGGGTAAACAGCAGCATCGCTTCACGGTTCATGATCACGTCCAAATGACCTTGACCAGTTAACTCATTGCTATTCGGCGCGACTGATGTATGGGTTTGAGTAATGCCCAACCCACCCTCTAAACTGCCTTGCAAATGGTTCGGGGTTGGGATTTCATCGGCAAAACCGACTCGAGCATCTTGAGTAGTAAAGCGCACTACCTTGGGCTCAGCACAATCCACTGAATTACACGAGTTCAACACCATCTCATATGATGTGCTTGGCTTAAGGTCACCGATAAAAAAGCCCGCAGAAACCGAATCATAGCGGCGAACATCCTTCGCATCACTCAAATTGGTTAAGGTGAGCTGAGTCTTATCGGCTTCATTTTGCCCAAGCCAGTCAAATGACACACCGACATCAGACAGGCTCGAGACGGTTAACGAGGTAATCTCTGGCTTCACTAACGCACCACAATCAGAGGTTTCGGTACGATAGATGACATCACGTTGCCAAATATAGCTACCATCGGCGCGCTTAGACCCGTGTGCCGCAGGAATGTATTCCACAAAGCAGCCTTGCTCGTCCGATTCGTAAACACCAAATTCGCGGCTCATCAGATAAAAACCGCCGTCGTACACCATGAATTCCCAACTCTGATCGACAAAATCGATCACATTGCGATAAGGCGTATCATCGCCACTTTGATAAGGTATAAAGGGGAATTGCAGATCATTTTTGTAACTAAGCCGATAATCGAAGCCTTTATAGTGGATCCAACGCTCACCGTTGCGTTCAAACACCCCTTCTCCACGTTCGGCGGTCGCTTTAATCGATTCTAATCGCTCGACGATTTTTTCCCCGATCTGGATCAAGGTGAGCTCATTTTGCGCCCAAACGGGTGCGCTTCCCAGTAGCCCTGCTACCAGAAGCGTTAATGGTTTCTTATTCATCATTGGATTGCTCATTTTAGTTTATAGTGACGTGCCTGAATTTCAGCAGCAGCAACCCACGAAATCTGCGCTGGTTAAGCAACAATCGATTCCGGATATAGACAACTGGGTTACCGATTCATTATTAGTTACCTAATTTCATTTCGATAGAATCACTATGTCCGTAACGAGATAAGGGTTCCAACCCAATGAGGTTGACGTCTTGAAAGTGAGAATTCACGCGAAAAAGTGTGCAACAAAAATGCATACAAACAATAAATAATTTTATTAAAATCAATCAGAAACAATGATACTTAAGAATATAACACGCACACCAAAAGAGAATGATTACGATTGTTCATGAGCATTGAGAGGATTAAGCGATCAACTTTTTGGCGATTTTATCGCACAGATATTGACTAAATGGCAGCGTGTCAGTCACGGTAAGAAAAGAGATTGTACATATGCAGACTGCGTAGGTTTTTATGTACACCTTTTTGCACAGCCTTCTGAACGTGAGATCTCCTGCATAAATAATGAAACATCACATACATAACAAATTAAAATGCGATATAGGTTTAATTTATTGACTGAGCAAATGGTTATCTTAGTTGCGATTTAACTATCCAATGAGAAAATTATGACAACGAAAATTTCATACCTTACCCTACTGGCACTGCTTTGCTCTCCCCTTACCAGTGCGCAGACAGAAAATAGTAACGCTGAGCAACCATCAAGCCATGTGACATGTCGCGCTCACAACCTGACTCTGAATTTAACCACCGATCAATACGCTTCTGAAACAAGTTGGGAAATAAAAAACAGCCTCTCACAGGTTATTTATGCGGGTAATAATTACTCAGACTCCACATCTTATAGTCAAGAAATATGCTTATCGGATGGTGAATATCAATTCACCATCCATGACAGTTATGGTGATGGTATTTGCTGTGGCTCTGGCAATGGCCTTTATTCCTTAGCCAAAGGCTCGGAAATACTGGCCTCTGGTGGAGAATTTCAATACAACCAATCAAACAGCTTATTACTTGGTGAATCAACACCTCCCGCTAACCATGACTATTATCAAGCCGCGATAGGAAAAACAGGTTTTGAACTAAAAACGGCCTTATACAACATCATAAAGAATCATAATAGCCGCGGTTATTCCGCAATTTGGACACTATTACAAAATGCAGACATAGATAACTACTATGAGAATGACGGTTCAATGTTAGATATCTATTCTGAGAAACCTGACAACAACGACAGTGTTAGTTTTACTAAAGTCAGCGATCAGTGTGGTCAGTATCGACGAGAAGGCGATTGTTACAATAGGGAACACTCATTTCCTAAAAGTTGGTTTGGGGGCAGCGTTGAGCCAATGAATTCCGACGGTCACCACTTGTTTGCCACTGATGGTTTTGTTAATGCAAAACGCAGTAACTGGCCATTTGGCGAAGTTGGTCATATCACTTATACCTCAAGTAATGGTTCAAAACTTGGCAGTGCAAGCAATACGCTAGGTTATAATGGCACCGTATTTGAGCCTATTGATGAATTTAAAGGCGATCTAGCGCGCGCCTATTTTTACATAGCAACCCGCTACGAGAACCGTATCGGCAGCTGGCAAGGAAATACTGACAACGCTGATGCCATACTTGATGGTACTAGTACCGTGGTTTTTGAAGCTTGGGCTCTGGCGATGCTAAAGCGTTGGCACCAAGAAGATCCTGTGAGTGCTAAAGAACGCCAGCGCAATGACGCCGTTTATCAATTTCAAGGTAACCGAAATCCCTATATCGATCATCCTGAATATGTAAGTCAAATTTGGGGTCATTAGGCTCTTTATATTGGGTAAGTAGATAGGCGCGATAGTAGTGCCTATCTACTTGTTATTTATTGTTTATTGTTTATTGTTTATTGTTGGGAATTATCTGCTGGTATTAGCCTTTATAAATACAACCCGCCGTGCAGGTTTCTTTAATTTCAACTTTGCTGAGCAGTGGTAAGCTTGGCTTTAATTGTTGCCAAATCCATTTCGCAAGCACTTCACTGGTTGGGTTCTCTAACCCTTCAATGTCATTCAAGTAATAGTGATCTAAACGATCATAAATAGGTTTAAATATCGCTTTAATTTCAGAAAAATCAATCACCCAACCAGTATGAGGATCGACCTCACCTTCTACATACAGACGAACTAAAAAAGAGTGCCCATGTAAACGGCCGCACTTATGCCCTGCAGGTACATGAGGTAAACGATGCGCGGCTTCAAACATAAACTCTTTGTATAATTCTGTTTTCATCTTGGTTCTCAAGCTTTTAAAAGAGAGGCAATACTAAGGAATATAGACTCACGAAACAAGTTTCTAGACAGCTTTGTTTACATTGCAAGACAGATGAAGCAGTACAATTTATCACGGTGATACAACGGAAAATCCCACGCCTTTGAGTGATATTTTAAGCATTAATAGGGAATCATGACGTGCCACATCACATTTGTTAAACCTATAATATGTATAGGGTCACACTCCAAAGACTACAACTTTTGCACTAGTGCATATTAACGCTATATTTACACTGTCATCCTCTCAATAATAATAAAATTATCATGAACTCAACAATTACGTCTAAATTGCTACTTACGCTCATCACCGTTTTTGCTTTTGTATTAACGGTATCAACCAGCTATCAATATATACAACAACGTGACCTGCTCAATTCGGTGTTGAGCGAGCAGTTACACGATAAAGCGAGTAACTACTTTGATAGCCTCAATATGATGATGTTGACTGGTACCATGGCTCAGAAAGAGACCTTGCGCCAAAAGGCACTCGCGCAAGATGGTATTGAACAGGTGCGAGTGTTACGTTCAGAGGCGGTCAGTAAACTTTATGGTCCTGGAAAAGAAAATCAACAGCCAATGGACGAGATAGATAAACGCGCACTGGCCGGGGAAACCGTCATTGAACCATTCAATGCTTCCTGGGGGAAAGGATTGGTCGTCGCCTTACCGATGAAATCAAGCCTAGATTACCGAGGCACAAACTGCGTATCTTGTCATATGGCGGAAGAAGGAACCGTTTTAGGAGCTATTCGTCTTGAATATAACCTGAGCCATGTAAACCAAATGATCAGTACTCACACTGTCATTGCCGTTATTATTATGGCTTCCATTGCCTTTATCGGATTTATGATCACGCTTTTTTTGATCCGCAAGATGATTGTTCGCCCTATCCAGCATACGTCACGATTCATGTGTGAAATCAGTAAGAGCAAAGATTTATCAAAACGACTTATCAGCACCAAAAAAGATGAACTCGGACAACTCGCGGTCTCCATCAACTCTTTAATGGACACGGTTTCGGACAGTTTGGCAAAAGTGCAAGAGACCTCTCATTCGCTTGCCGATTCAGCAAACCAGTTAACCGACGTAGCACAAACAACCAACCAAGCGGCAAAAAATCAGCAGCGTGAAACCTCTGACGTTCAGCTCAATATTGAAGAGATGCAATCTCAACAACAGACGGTTAATCAAGCTACCGTTGATGCATCAAAGCTTATCAAACATACCGCTAATGTCGCTCAACAAAGTGCACAGCAAGCACATACAGCTAGCGCAGATATCAAAGGTTTGGTAAGCGATATCGAGTCCGTGAAAGATAAAATTTCTGAACTTAATAATCAGACAGGGCTGGTTTCCTCCATTCTTGAAACGATTAAAAGTATCGCCGAACAAACTAATTTGCTGGCTTTAAACGCGGCGATTGAAGCAGCACGAGCGGGTGAACAAGGGAGAGGCTTTGCGGTCGTGGCCGATGAAGTGCGAAAACTCGCCTCACGAACAGCAGAAGCGACTGGAAACATTGAGAAAATCATAGCTCAATTCCAACGTGACAGTGAAACATCGCTCGCCTCAGTTGATTTGGTTTGCTCACATGCGCATCAACGTTCAAATGAAGTCGAAGTTTTATCTTCCGCAATGAGTAATGCCGTACAAGAGATGCAGCAGGTGCTTGATCATGCAAACAATATTCAAGATCAAACACGAACGACCACACAAGTCAGCCAAGAAATTCAAGGGAAGATCGAAGTCATTACTCGACATGCTGATGATACGTCTCAATCGGCAACGCAAACCCGAGAAATCAGCGTCAATTTAAAACAGCTATCGCAGCGCTTAGAAACATTGATGAATCAATTTACGCTTTCTGCTAAGAATTCGGCCACGAATCGACAATAAAGGTTGATGCGAACGAATTGACAGGTAATATGTGCCATTGAATTAAAAAGTAATAAGCAACCCAATGTTTCGCTTGTTTTTTGTCCACTTTATATAGTGAGAATACCTTTGAACATTGGGTTGAATTTTTACCTCAATGGAGACTATATCAAACATGACTTACGCGCCTGTAACAGACGTATTGAGCGGTAAGCTGGCCGTTGACAGTGAAGTGACTGTCCGAGGCTGGATTCGTTCTCGTCGTGATTCCAAAGCTGGAATCTCTTTTCTTGCCATTTATGACGGCTCTTGTTTCGACCCGATTCAGGCCGTGGTCCCTAATAATCTGAATAATTACAATGACGAAGTGCTAAAGCTCACTACTGGCTGCTCTGTCGAAGTAACAGGTAAGATTGTTGAGTCCCCAGCTTCTGGTCAAGCATTTGAACTTGCAGCAACTGAGGTGAAGGTTGTTGGCTGGGTTGAAGATGCTGAAACCTACCCAATGGCAAAAACTCGCCATTCAATTGAATATCTTCGTGAAGTGGCGCATCTTCGCCCACGCACCAACGTGATTGGCGCAGTGGCTCGTGTACGCAACTCCCTTTCTCAAGCCATCCACCGCTTTTACCACGAGCAAGGTTATTTCTGGATGTCAGCGCCGCTGATTACCGCTTCTGATGCAGAAGGTGCGGGTGAGATGTTCCGTGTTTCAACGCTGGATTTCGCTAACCTTCCTCGTACTGAGCAAGGCAATGTCGATTTCAATGAAGACTTCTTCGGCAAAGAGACATTTCTTACAGTTTCAGGACAGTTAAATGCCGAAGCGTATGCTTGTGCATTAAGCAAAGTGTACACTTTTGGCCCAACGTTCCGTGCTGAAAATTCAAACACGAGCCGCCACCTTGCAGAATTTTGGATGGTAGAGCCAGAAGTCGCGTTTGCTGATCTAAACGATGTCGCGAAACTGGCTGAAGATATGCTGAAGTACGTCTTCAAAGCCGTTCTTGAAGAACGTCGTGATGACCTTGAGTTTTTTGCTTCGCGTATCGACAAAGAGGCAATTACTCGTCTTGAGCAGTTCGTTAATTCAGATTTTGCGCAAGTAGACTATACCGATGCTGTGAAGATCCTAATCGATTCAGGTCGTAAGTTTGAATTTGATGTTGAATGGGGCATTGATCTTTCTTCTGAACACGAGCGCTTCCTTGCTGAAGAGCACTTCAAAGCGCCTGTGATCGTCAAGAACTACCCTAAAGACATTAAAGCATTTTACATGCGTCTAAACGACGATGGTAAAACTGTCGCTGCAATGGATGTTCTTGCCCCAGGTATTGGTGAAATCATCGGTGGCTCTCAACGTGAAGAACGTTTAGATGTTCTTGATGCGCGTATGATTGAAATGGGCATAGATCCTGAACATATGAGTTGGTATCGCGACTTACGTCGTTACGGTACTGTACCACACGCGGGTTTCGGCCTTGGCTTTGAGCGCTTAGTATCCTATGTGACCGGTATGGGCAACGTGCGTGATGTGATTCCTTTCCCACGTACACCACGCTCTGCAAACTTCTAAAAATCAAACACGATTTTTGTAAAAACCACCGACGTTAAACTCGGTGGTTTTTTTATTTCCCCAACAATCAGTGTTCACTCTCAATAACAATAGAGTGAATTTCAAATAAACATGAGATCAAAATCACCTCAATTTCATCTTCCTTTGTTACATTTAGTTCAATTACATGATCATGTTCACTCTATTGTGCTATGCAACCGAGTTACATTAACCACGTATTCAGATCGATCCATGACGAGAACTTATATGAAAAAAAATGATGTAGATAATTTGCAGTACAATGGTGAAACAAACGGTGTTCATGGCTGGATGACCCCTTCTGGTCAACCTTACTACTGGCATCCTGATTGGCTTCATATCGCAGAAGATGCTACTGGCTTAAAGCCTAAACAAGCGTTAGATGTGGCAGAAAATGAGCAAGCAACAAAAAAACATGCCGTGTCGGCTATTTTGAAGCATATCAATCAATGGGCTTCAGAAAAGCTCGCCGAACACCCTGAAATAGAAACCGAAGCCATCGAATCTCAAATTGGCTTAAAAAAGTAACTACTACGACTTGTTGGGAGCGTCTCAACAAGTCGGTTTCAACTAAAAATAAATGAAGATCTGATCTATAAGTGCCTCGATGAAGCTCGTTGCAATATTTCCTGCGCTATTTGATTGAGTGGTAGCACCGAACAAGCACCACCACGTTCGATTGCCTCTTTGGGCATACCAAAAACGATACAGCTTGCTTCATCTTGTGCAACTGTATAGGCACCGCTCTCTTTCAACTCATGCAAACCTCGTGCGCCATCATCTCCCATTCCCGTCAAAATAAAACCGACAGCGTTAGGGCCTACATGTTTTGCCGCTGAGCGAAAAAGTACATCGACTGATGGTTTATGCCTGTTAACTGCAGGGCCATCTTTGATTTCGACTTGATAATGTGCACCACTTCGATTCAGTTGCATGTGACGGCCCCCCGGAGCGATCAATGCCAACCCCGGAAGAACTCGGTCGCCATTCTTTGCTTCCCTGACCTCTATTTGACAAAGCCCATTGAGCCGGTCAGCAAACATCGCAGTAAATTTTTCGGGCATATGTTGCACGATAACAATCCCCGGAGAGACTGCTGGCAATGCTGTTAAGATCGCTTCTAAAGCTTGTGTCCCACCTGTAGATGTGCCGATCACGACCACTTTTTGTGTGGTCTTCAATGTTAATGTCGAGTGATTCGGATTCGGCATTGTTTGCTGTACTTTCTTGAGTACATGAGGTTTGGGTTTAACAATATTTTCTAGCTTTGCTTGTGCGGCGGCGCGCACCGCACTTAACATTTCCTGCCGACTTTCTTGTAGAAAATCTTTCAACCCTGCTTTGGGTTTAGTGATAATCGTCAACGCACCCGCTTGCAATGCTTGCATAGTCACTTCCGCACCACGTTCCGTCAGTGTAGAACAAATGATGACAGGCGTCGGATGCTCCGCCATCAGTTGCTTAAGAAACGTAATACCATCCATACGAGGCATTTCTACATCTAAAATAATCACATCTGGCCATTGAACAGCCATTTTTTTTTGAGCGAATATGGGATCAGAAGCGGGAGTAAGCACTTCAATATCAGGTTCATTACTCAACAAAGCGCTGATCACTTGCCGAACAACCGCGGAGTCATCCACGATTAATACTTTTATTTTTTTCATGTAATGCCTCTATAAGTCGACACTCAATGGCTGATTAATAAGCTACCTCTCTTGCAGAAGATCGCCCATATTGAACCCAAACATCACCATTTTGGACATCAAAAAATACTTTACGATAACGCTTTCCACCCACATCATTGCGGCTTACTTGAAAACCGTGCTCTTTCAGTAACTGCATACCCAGTCGCACATTTTGTTGTGCAACATTTATCGAAGCGACTTTGCTGTAGTGACCTGCAAACATAGTGCTACCTCCAAATACTTTAACAACACATTCCTTAGGATTGATTTGATGTCGTCGACACTGAAGGGAAAAGTACGCCACAACATCGCTAGCATAATAGCCTTCAGGTTGTTTGGCCTCTTCACCTAGGGCGGATCGCTGGCTCAACAGATAATGGCACATACCCACTAACTGCGTTTTTGGATGCCATAACGTAATGGCAACGCACGAACCCAGCAGCGTATGAATCCAACCTCTGTGATGACCAAAGAATATCTCGCCAGGCATCAAGTTCAGAGCCTCTGTTTTAGGTAAAAATTCGTTCGCCATTAATCACGAATCCCTCGTTTTTGATAGATAGACGGCTGCAGTAATTGCAAGTCATCGCAGTTGAGTCCGTTTAATGTTTCAGAGTGGCCTATTAATAAAATACCGCCACTTTTTAATCGGTTCGTAACGTTACTGATGACTCTTTGTTTGGTATTTTGATCAAAATAAATCATAACATTACGTAAAAAAATAAGATCAAAGTGACCAAGTTCATCCAACTGATTTTGTAAGTTCGCTAATCCGAATTTTACTTTTTTCCTTAATGAATTAACAATTTTCAATGTGTCATGCTTGGTATCAATGCCTTTTCGGCAATACGTCTTGAGATAGGCTTTCGGTATATGTTCATGGCGTAGCATCGGATAAATACCTTGTGATGCAATTTGCAACACTTGACTATTGATATCGGTACCAACTATTTGCCATTCTCCTTGGTAACGGCTGTCTAATAACATTGCCAGAGAATAAGCCTCTTCACCTGTCGAGCTTGCTGCGCTCCAGCAACGGATCTGTTTTTTCCCCCATACAGTGAAGAGATGGTGCTGGATATAAGCAAAATGGGCCTCTTCTCTGAAAAAGTACGTTTCATTGGTGGTCAGCAAATTGATGGCTCGTTGCTGTTCAAGTTTACGTACTTGCTGATCGCTAAATTTCGTCAAATACTCAAAATAGTCCCGATATGAACTTATACCGAGCTCTCTTAAGCGCCCGCTTAGACGCCCAACCACCAACGCTTTCTTACTGGGTGTTAGTGCGATACCTGCAGATTGATATATCCAGCCACGATACAACTCAAAGTCTGCATCACTGATGATGGACATTTGCTCCATGGCTGAATTCCCAAGTTGCTGAGATTTGTGCTTAACTTGCAAGTTCATTCTGCTCTTTGACCTGTTCCATCATGGCCAACTCTTCAACAGATAGGACTTTATCCTCCGCTAAAATAATGACAAACTCTTCATCGAATTGAGCCATACCACAAATAAATTCGGTCCGGATCTTGGTACCAAAATTAGGGGCAGGTCTCATAAACTTACCTGATATTTCAATGACTTCAGAAACACTGTCAACCATAACACCTAGGTCTTGACGCTGTTCTTCATTCGTCACTTCGATAATGACAACACAAGTCTTTTTATTCACTTCTTGCGGTTTAAGATAAAAACGCCGAGCTAGATTGACGACAGGTACCACTTCACCACGCAAGTTAATAATGCCTTGAATGTAGTCAGGCATCATTGGCACCTGAGTTACTTTGCCATACTCTAATATTTCCTTAACATGCAAAATCGCAAAGGCGTACATTTCACCATTGAGCTGAAATGTTAAGTACTGTTGATCTTGTGCTAATTCTGTATTGGACTTAGCCAATATCATCGAGTTAGCCTCAACCGGGATAAGATTAGCCACATTCACCTCCAGCCACTAAAAGCGCACATACTCAGGTTCATCGTCCATAGAGACAAACTCAACATCTTTCTTCTGTTTAGGGCGTTGCTGCTCGTGGTGAACTGAAGATTTATTTACTGCTTCACGGCGATTATTTTCTGTTTTGAAGAAGGTCATTAGTTGCTGGAGCTGCTGTGCTTGGCTGCTCATCTCTTCAGAGGTCGACGCAAGCTCTTCTGATGCGGAAGCACTTTGTTGCGTGATACTGTTGAGCTGTTCCATCGCTTGGTTAATTTGTGTTGCTCCGGTTGCTTGTTCCATTGAAGCTGCGTTGATCTCTTGTACTAAATCGGATGTTCTTTGAATAGAAGGCACCATTTCATCCAGCAGTTTTCCGGCTTGTTCCGCTAAACCAACGCTATTTTTAGCGACCTCACCAATTTCTTGAGAAGCAACCTGACTGCGCTCTGCCAATTTTCGGACTTCTGCAGCCACCACTGCAAAACCTTTACCATGCTCGCCAGCTCTAGCAGCTTCGATTGCGGCGTTGAGCGCAAGTAAGTTAGTTTGATAAGCGATATCATCAATAATACCAATTTTCTCAGCTATCGATTTCATCGCTAACACGGTTTTAGCTACCGCTTCTCCACCTTCTTTCGCTTCTTTAGCCGCTTTACCTGCCATGCTATCGGTCACTTTCGCATTTTCAGTGTTTTGCGCGATTGAGGCTGACATCTGCTCTACCGACGAGGTAGTTTGTTCAACACTGGCCGCTTGTTCGCTCGCCCCTTGACTTAAGTTCTGAGCGGTAGCTGAAACTTCTTCGGATGCCGAAGCCAATGCATTACTTGAGCTATTCACTTCACCTACGATGTCTGACAACTTGGCCACCATTTTTTGCATGGCTTCAAGCAAGCGACCTAATTCATCGCCTGACGTCGCTTCAATTTTACCTGTTAAATCACCCACAGCGAGTCGGTTAGCCAGCGACACTGCTTGCTCTAAAGGATTACAGATCCCGCGGATCAAGGTAACCGCAAATCCAATACCAAACAGTAGCCCCAATATAATTGATCCAATGGCTATCATTTGTAGGTTGTCATAAAGCTCAACCTCATGGTTATAAACATTCTGCGCTTCATTAGATTGCAGCTGAATTAATGCATTTACTGTTTTTTCAACGGGTGCATAGAGTGGGCGTACTTTATCAACCGCAAGGCGAGTCGCTTCATCAATGTCTAAACGTCGCAAAGCATCAATGGTGGGCTGTAGAGCTTGCTCAACAAAGGCTTTGTTCTGTTCCTCAAACTGTTTGGCTAACTCAGCTTCCTCTTTAGTTAAGTTAGTTAACTTGTATTTGCCCCATTTGTCATCAATCACTTTGAGGTGGTTCTCAACCGTCTCAATCTGAGCACGAATAATATCCGCTTCTGGGTACAGTTGTGAGAAAGCCAGCGCTATACGATTGCTCAGAAGACGAGATTTAATGTCACCGATAGACAGTGCTGGTACGGTTCGGTCATAGTAGACCGTTTCTAGCCCATGCAGTGTTTTTTGCATGCCATAAAGCCCGAGTGATCCGACCACAATGAGTAACAAACTTAAGATGCCAACTAGCATACTTAGTTTGAATTTAACTGAAATATTTTTAAACATAGCCTATTCCTTTCTGACGATGTAATTGAGCCAAGTTAGTGCATTGCCAATAAGCGATGCTTCGACTCTTCCTTCATAATATGTTGCGATAAACTGGCGATATCTAAGATAAGAGCAATATCCCCGCTGCCCAAAATAGTCGAACCGCTGATTCCTTTAACCCGTGAAAAAATCGGCCCAAGTGGCTTAATTACGGTTTGTAATTCCCCCAACAAATTATCCACGATCAAACCAGCACTTTGCCCCGCACTACTGACCACCACCACATTTTGGCGTTTTGAGCGACGCGCAGTGAGGTTAAATTGCACTCTTAAATCAATTAAAGGCAGCACTTGTCCCCTGAGATTAATATAAGGTTTGCCTTGGCCATCTTTGAGCCACTGGTCATCAAGTTCGACGCATTCTTGAACGGCATCCAATGGCACAACGAAGGTTTCGCTACTCACTTCAATTAGGAAACCATCAATGATCGCGAGTGTGAGCGGCAATACAATGCGGATAGTTGTTCCTCGATTAAGTAGGCTGTGAATCTCTACTCGACCTCGCAAATCAGTAATATTTCGCTTCACTACGTCCATACCGACACCGCGCCCTGAAATATTGGAAACCTGCTGGGCCGTTGAAAAGCCGGGCTCAAAAATGAGCTGAAAAATCTCGTCATCGCTCACGAGTTGGTTTTCATCAAGTAGCCCTTTTTCAATCGCTTTGGCGCGCAATTTTTCGCTGTTGAGCCCTTTTCCGTCATCGCTCACATCGATCACTATATTGCCTGAGTCATGGTAAGCATTGAGCGTGATGGTGCCGTGAGAAGGTTTACCATTTGCGACACGCTCTTCCTCTGTTTCAATGCCGTGGTCAATCGCATTGCGCACTAAATGCATTAAAGGATCGCCAATTTTTTCAATCACTGATTTATCTAATTCGGTATCCGCACCGGTAATCGTAAGATGAATACTTTTGTTTAGCTCCTTCGCCATATCACGAACAACGCGTTGAAAACGGGCAAATGTCGCACCGATAGCCACCATTCTAAGCTGTAGTGCCGCGTCTCTGACTTCTTCGAGAAGGCCATTGAGCCGTGCAACAGATTCAATCATTACATTTTCGCCAATTAGCTCCGCCTGTAATGCACTGCCGGCACCTGCGGTGACCAATTCCCCGACTAAATTAATTAAGGTATCTAACTTTTCAGCATCCACTCGCAAGCTTTTTTGCTCTTTGGTTAGCGCCTCTCGGGCTTTACTTTGTTTATCGACCGCCGCATTGAGTACGGGTGCTAATTGAGCATCAGCCTGAGTGATAATTTCGCCTATGGGTATCGCGTCCGAACTCGCTTCTCGCCGCTCACTTTGTTGCTGCAATGCACGCTTCAATTCAGTCTCAGTGAGCGCGCCACAACGAACTAATATTTCGCCAATTCTATAATTTTCATCGGGCATTGATTGAATGTGCTCAATGAAGTCACCCACTTTGGCACTGGGTGGAAAGATGCGAACGTCACCTTCTTCACGAATGAATTCAAACACGTCTTCGATTTGTTGTTTAGATGCCGGCGAATAGAAACGCAGTTCAAAACCCAAATAACAACATTCCGGATCAAAGTTGTGCCAATCAGGTAATTTTCGGTCGACCGCCTCGATATAAATAACCTCTCCCAGCGTAGTTAAATAAGAAAGAAAAGAGAGCGGATCCATACCATCTTGGAATGCATGAAGCGGGAAAGTTAAAGAGATATGCCAGCAGAAATTGTCGAGTGCGGTGTGATCAGGTTCAGATTCCGTGGCTGGTGAATGACTTTCTGGTTCAGATTGACCTAAAAACTCAGACAATCGGGCTCCTAAGCGCTGTCCGGTAACGTCATCTTCTGATGACTCTTGCCCCGTTTGAGCATCATCAATCAAGCTCACCATGTGATCGCGGCACTCAAGCAACAAGGAAATATGCTTTTCATGCAACTTAAGTTGTTCTGAGCGCAATAAATCAAGCAAGCTTTCTACTTTATGAGTAAAACGAACGATCTCATTTAAGTTAAATATCCCTGCTGAGCCTTTTACAGTATGCGCTGCTCGGAAAATTGCGTTTAATCGCTCATTTAAGCCATCAAGATTCCCGCTATCCAGTTCAAGAAGGTCAGATTCCATCCCTTCAAGCAACTCCCTACTCTCATTAAAATAAGTTTGGAGCGCCGCAGCCATCATTTCGTCCATAGTATCTCCCTGGGGCTTCGTCATTAGCTTGTCACTTTGTCTTATTGTGAACTCGAAAGAACGATAGGGTCATGAAACCATCCCACTAGCCCCAGTTTACCCAGCACATCCACCACGACTTCACTGTGATGAATCAGTTCACATCCCTGTTCTATTCTTGCTTTTTTAAATGCCATCAATACTTGTACGCAACTGCTGTCCAGAGCAGTGACTTGGGAAAGTTCAATGGCGATCTTCTCGCTATGAGACACAAAAGGGGTCAGCTGCTCAAACAAATTTCGAGCCTCATAAATCGTCAGTTCACCGTCAAGTTTTAACATTAATTGCTCATCGGTTTGGTGTGGAGTCAGCATAATCCCCCCTTAGGCTTGGATCAGTTTTGCTACGGCGGCAAGCATCTGTTCAGGTGCAAAGGGTTTTACAACCCAAGCTTTCGCACCCGCAGCACGACCCTGTTCTTTCTTCGATGCCTCAGATTCAGTTGTAAGCATAATCACCGGCGTAAATTTTGTGTCTGGCCTTTGCTTCAGCTCTTTAAGTAAGGTAATGCCATCCATATTCGGCATATTTACGTCGCTGATGACCAAATGAACACGATTCCCGGCCAATTTGGATAATGCATCTTTACCATCATGAGCTTCGATCGTCTGATAGCCTGCTCCTTTTAAGGTCATACTCACAACCTGCCGAATTGAAGCCGAATCATCTACAACAAGTACCGTTTTGTTCATCACAGAGTTCCTCATTTATTCATTTACGGTTCTCAAAAGAAAGTAA
The DNA here is from genome assembly GCF_963888445.1 of Vibrio sp. B1-2. NCBI lineage: Bacteria > Pseudomonadati > Pseudomonadota > Gammaproteobacteria > Vibrionales > Vibrionaceae > Vibrio > Vibrio sp. B1-2. Next base: position 175,930 of record NZ_CAWPJH010000011.1, on the reverse strand, counting down.
TGTCCGTGCTAGTCACCTTGCTTTTCACCTCAGTAACCTTGCCTTTGTGGCTTTCATGCTGTTCTATCATGGTGTAGTTCTTGGTCATTTTTTCCAGCCATTTTTGCGGGGATAATTCGCCTGCGATCGCATGATTGCTGTCTTGTTTGAGCAGCTCTAATGAGTCACTGAGTTCTTTGAGATTGGTGCTGATTTGCTCTAATATTTGGCTTACTCGGTCTTGAAATTGCAATTTCACAATCACACTACTGATTGTTTCCTTCACCGAAAATGCATCTTCTTTTAACCGCTCAGACTGTTGCTGTAAGGTTTGTGCCATATCTTGGAAGTGGTTAATGACATAATCGATACGCTGCTCGGTTTGTTCCATTTGTTCACTCTCAGCCGCAATAGCCATTTCAGCCGTCTTAAATGTAGTATTAATCGCATCACTGACAACGTTCACTTTCTCCGTCATGCTGCTAGCGATCTCCCTTGAACGCTGTGAAAGGTTACGCACTTCATCGGCCACCACTGCAAAACCTCGACCTGCCTCTCCTGCTCTGGCTGACTCAATGGCAGCATTAAGTGCTAATAAGTTGGTTTTTTCAGCAATGCCCACCACATCGGTTGCCATTTTTTTTAAATCGACTGTGTATTGATCAAGGCTGCGCATTTCATCAAGCATATGCTCTCTTGTCTTTTGGCTTTCTCTAAGCTCATCAACCGCTTTAGAAAGCATGGCTCGACAACGCTCAATTTCGCTCATTAAATTACGCTCATCTTTTAAGGTTGAGCCTTGCGAGAAGGAGAGTGCTTGTGAAAGCTGCGTGACAAGATCACCAAATTGCTGGCTCAGTTGAGTAACAGAATCGGTAAGTTGCACATTGGCTAAATCAATATGACGAGACCACACTGGCAGAGATTGAGCAAAGAGAGGCTCTAAAGAATGATATCCATCCAGTTGGATCTCTTGTGTTTGAGAAAGGTGTTCAATCGTCTTTTTTTGAGCTTTGACTTGGGAAATGAAGGATTCGTAATTCCAAATTGCATAGCTAACACTAGCAAAAGTAACAAATAATAGAGCCCAAACACCAAAATGTGTTGGCTGTGGCATAAGAGCAACTATCGACAATAGCACTAAGGGCACGTAAACACGTACCAGCCTAATGAGGAGCATGATTTATTATCCTTTAGCCATAAAACACTGACGAAAGCTATGACGTTATGTAAGAAGTTGTTATGCAACGCCTAGAGCTCATAACTAAAGATAGGAAAGCTTGGAGGAATCTGCAATGTAGTCGGTAGATGTAATTTTACTTTTGTTGTGTTAGGTAATTTTAAACAGTCCACTCTTATCAGTCAGAGTAACGATTGACTTTCGTTAAGTTCGGCTCAGTAACGTCATTGGGCCCTCTCCTCTGTTCTCATAACATGACGCACTGATCGGATCACATGGGCTTTATTTTATTTAGCTATCTTTCCTAGAAATACATCACTAGAATCCATCGCTTTTCTGATCCTCCGCACATCGGTTAATCACGAAAACACAACATCGAACAAATTGAATCACCTAAACTTAAGCATCACATACTGTAATGAAATCAAATTCATGAATAATACCAAGCGAAACAACAGCCAACTCGCCGCACTGCTCTACCTCTTAGCTGCGCTGCTATTTGCCACCTATGGCGGACGAATCTGTCCGATGTTGTCCAGTTTAAGCGCATTAGAAATCACAGCCCATGTGACGATTAGTGTATTTTGTGCATGGGTAATGCGTCGATATCTCTTTATTCACCACCAGTGGGCAAAAACAGAACAGTATGCGAAACTCGATAGTGTTTTGTTTTTTCTTGTCAGTATTCCACTCGCTCTTTATTACAATCAGCACTATCAATTCACTATCGATAGCAATGTAAAAATTCTATTTGGTTTAACACTGTTTGGTTTCTTTACCGGAAGCTTATTACAACTCATCGCTAAACGAGCTCAATATCGCCAGCACGCAGTACAATTGAATCGTCAACAACTCCAAGGTGAAAGGCATTCGATTGTTAAGCAGATGATCGGGTTAATGATGCTGATGATCATCACTCTGACAGCCACACTCACGATGGTCGCGGTGAAAGATCTTTTTTGGCTTGAACATAACCCTGCCAGTTTAATCAATGGACATGGCAAGATAAGTATTATTAAAGAGTTTATTTATGTTTCTTTGGTTTTGGGCGGTTATGTAATCGCTATCCTCTGGCAGTGGGGAAAGCTGATGAAGCAAATATTGCACGCTCAAGAGCATTCGCTATGCCAAGTAACTCAAGGTGATATAGCGCAACGCTTACCGATTTTTGAAAATAACGAGTTAGGCTCTGTGGCTTGGTTGACCAATAAAATGTTGGATAGCCTACAAAACTCACAGGATGAAGTAAAAACCACGCGTGATGTCGCTATCGTCAGCCTGGCCGCTTTAGCTGAATCTCGCGATAATGAAACTGGCGCTCATATTTTACGTACTCAAGAATATGTCAAAGTACTCGCGCAATATCTAAGCCAAAAACCGAAATATCAGCCTTTATTAACGCCCACTTATATTGATTTACTCTACAAATCAGCCCCATTACACGACGTTGGCAAAGTCGGTATCCCTGATGCCGTCCTACTGAAACCGGGCAAACTCACCGATGATGAGTTCATTATTATGAAGGGGCACCCTGAGATCGGCGCACAAGCGCTGTCGATTGCCGAGCAGCACCTTGGCACAAGTTCCTTTTTAGCAATCGCGAAAGAAATCGCCCTCACTCACCATGAAAAATGGGATGGTTCGGGCTATCCAAAACAACTCAAAGGGGAAGAGATTCCACTCTCAGGCCGTTTAATGGCACTGGCTGATGTATATGATGCGCTCATCTCAAAGCGCGTTTACAAACCCGCGTTTTCTCATGATGAAGCAAAAGCCATCATCCTACAGGGCGAAGCGACACATTTTGACCCACAAGTCGTAGAGGCTTTTTTGAGTGTTGAACAACAATTTGTCGCCATTGCCGCTCGCCATCAGGATAAACATTAATCTCTTATTACAGTAACTCCTCCGCTCAATGGCAAAATATCGTATTTGATGATGAATTTTGCCGTTGAGCTGACTACTTCTCAAAGTAAAACCTATTTAATCTCCCCGCCTGAAAACGGTGGATGATAGAGTTTTTTTAAAAAAATCGCCTTTTTGTTCATGATTCTTAGCCAACACAAATTATTTTCAGTTTTTCTGTTTTGTGTGTTGTAACGGATATTTCATAAAGGTATAAATACCTTAATTTTATGTTTCTAAAATCCCTTCTAACACTTTACATGGATGATGATTATGTTTGAAAAAGTTGTCGCAGCTCCGGCTGACCCTATTCTTGGTTTAACCGAAGAGTTTAAAAAAGATCCTCGCACTGAAAAAATTAACCTCGGTGTTGGTATCTACAAAAATGAAGCAGGTGAAACACCTGTTCTTGCGACAGTAAAGAAAGCGGAAGCGGCGTTGCTTGAGTCTGAAAAGACCAAATCTTATCTCACCATTGAAGGTACTGCTGAATATGGGCTCGCGGTACAAAAACTCCTGTTTGGCGATGAATCTGAGATTGTGACACAAAAGCTCGCAAAAACGGCGCAAGCGCCCGGTGGTACTGGTGCACTGCGTGTAGCAGGTGAATTTATTAAGCGTCAAATCGGCGACGTGAAAGTGTGGATCAGCAACCCAACATGGGCAAACCATCACGGTGTTTTTAATGCGGCTGGTTTAGAAACCACGCAGTATTCGTACTACAATGCCGAAACGAAAGATAAAGATTTCGCAGCGATGCTTACCGATCTTGAGCAAGCTCAAGCGGGTGATATTGTTCTTCTACACGGGTGCTGCCACAACCCAACTGGCATTGATCCAACCGATAAAGAGTGGGAAACGTTAGCAAAATTAGTCGCTGATAAAGGGCTTCTTCCTCTGTTTGACTTTGCTTATCAAGGTTTTGCGAAAGGTGTTGAAGAAGACGCACAAGGCCTACGTACTTTTGCGAAATACAATAAAGAGATCTTAGTGGCGAGCTCATTCTCTAAAAACTTCGGTTTGTACAATGAGCGCGTGGGTGCGTTTACCATCGTTGCTGGCTCAACAGATGTCGCTGAAACAGCTTTCTCACAAATCAAAGCGATCATTCGTTCCATTTATTCAAACCCACCAGCGCACGGTGCTGCAGTCGTTACTTATATCCTCAACAACGCCGAACTGCGCGCAGAATGGGAAAACGAAGTGACAGAAATGCGTGAACGTATTCAAGAGATGCGTGAGCTGTTTGTTACCACCCTAAAAGCCGAAGGTGTGAAGGCTGATTTTAGCTTTATTGAACGTCAAAATGGCATGTTCTCTTTTTCTGGTTTGAACAAGGAACAAGTTGCTCGTCTGAAAGATGAATTGGCAATTTACATCGTCGGTTCCGGCCGTATCAGTGTGGCAGGCATGACGAAATCGAATATGGGCCCACTGTGCAAAGGTATTGCAGCGGTTCTATAATCGATAATGATAAGAAATAGACAACAATAGCCGCCACTTGTCGGCTATTTTTTTATCTTCAATTCACTGAAATGGCACTTGATTCACATCGAAGCGCGTACACTTTCCCCTCTTGCCTGCAAAGCACGTTCTTTTCATGTACTATAACTCTCTGAATCCTATGTCCAATGCCACCGATGTAACCGGATCCCTTTGACCAGTTACATCGTTTAGCTGGCTCACGACGTCAGAATCCCACAATATGAACTCCGAAACACAAGGAAGCCTCCATGGAAGCAGAATTAATTGAAATCAAGAACTTCCTTGCTCAGTATCCACCGTTCAATGAACTACCTGAAGAAACACTGATCGAAGTGACGCAGAGCGTAGAAATCTCCTATTTTCGACAAGGTACACCCATCATTCATTTTGGTGATCATATCCAGGACTTGTATTTGATCCGCAGCGGCGTCGTCGAGGTGTACCGTCGCAAAGGCGAATTATACAACCGCCTAACCGAAGGCGGTTTATTTGGTCAAATGGGGCTATTGACCAATAACCGTGTTCGTTTTCCGGTCACAGCGATTGAAGATACGCTGGTTTATTGTATTCCAGAGGCAAGGTTTCAAGATTTATATGACCACTATGATTCCTTTGCTGATTTCGTTGAAGTGCAAGATAACGCACGCCTTCGCCAAGCCGTTCTGAGTAAAACAGAACAGAATGATCTCACCACCTCGAAAGTGCGAACCTTACTCAGCCGAGAAGCCCCTTTCGTTTACAAAACAGAAACCATTCAACATGCGGCGATCAAGATGGCGGAAGAGAGTATCTCTTCACTGCTGGTGATTGACCCTGATATTTTGCAAGAGAGTGACGACGATAACAGCCCAGTAATCGGCATCCTGACTGACCGAGATCTCTGCACGCGTGTATTAGCCGTTGGCATCGATCCTAATCACCTCGTCACGGAAGTGATGACAACGGAGGTTATCTCATTAGATCATAATGCTTATGTCTATGAGGCCATGCTGAAAATGCTTCGGTACAATGTTCATCATCTTCCTATACTCAAAGAAAAAAAGCCGATCGGTATCATTGAAGCGACCGACATTGTTCGCTACGAATCACAAAACTCATTGCTGCTCGTCAGTCGCATCTTCCAGCAACAAAGCGTTGAAGAGTTAGCCACACTGTCGCACCAAGTCAAAGACAGTTTTGTTCGTTTAGTCAATGAAGATGCAAACTCACATATGATCGGCACGGCGATGTCAGTGATTGGCCGTAGCTTTAAACAAAGAATCATTGAACTTGCCGAAGAATTACTAGGCTCGCCGCCTATTCCATACTGCTTTTTAGCCTTGGGTTCTATGGGCCGTGATGAACAGTTAATTGTCACGGACCAAGATAACGCTTTAATTTTGGACGATAGCTATGAAGAAACACAGCATGGTGCTTATTTCGAAGCGTTCGCCAAATTTGTCTGCGACAGCTTAGATCAATGCGGTTACAGCTACTGTACGGGGGACATTATGGCCAGCAACCCGATGTGGCGTATGACTCGTAAAGAATGGGAAGCCTGCTTTGCCGATTGGATAGATAACCCTAACCCTAAGGCGCTATTGAATGCATCCATCTTTTTTGACTTATACGGAGTGTGTGGCAGGACCAAATGGGCAGAACAACTGAATGGGTTTATTGTACGGCGAGCACGCAAAAATAATCGGTTTCTTGCATGCCTTGCACGAAATGCACTGAACCGCACGCCACCATTGGGGTTTTTCAAAGACTTTGTGATGGAAAAAGATGGACGACACAATAACACCATCAATTTAAAACGTCGCGGCACTGCACCGTTAGCGGATTTAATCCGTGTGCATGCATTGGCTGTCGGTTCACGCTCTACCAACTCGTTTGAACGTTTAGATGACATCATTGAAGCCGGAATTCTACCCAAAGGACGGGCGCAAGATCTGCGTGATGCAATGGAGTTTATCGCTATGGTACGCATTCGCCACCAAGCGGCTGACGTTGAACAAGAAATAGAGCCAGATAACAATATCGAGCCAGAAAACCTATCCGATTTTGAAAGACGCAACTTAAAAGATGCGTTTCAAATCCTAAGCAATGCGCAAAATTTCTTGAAATTCCGTTATCAAGCCAGCAATAACTTTAAGTGAGAGTGATGATTAAACAATGGTTTCAAAAACCGAGCATCGATTGGGTAGCAAAATATGCCAATAAGCAGTCGTTGGTTAACCATCCGTTACTCAAAGATTTTTATTCAAGGCCGATTGCTAAGGGTTGCACGCCAATCGATGAAATAGAGTTTGTCGCTTTAGATTTGGAAACAACGGGTTTAAGTGCGCAGCATGATGACATTATCACCATTGGCTTGGTGCCTTTTACCTTAAACCGTATCTATCTCAACCGCTCTAAACATTGGATAGTTCGGCCACGCCAAGCGTTAAAAGAGGATTCGGTGGTTATCCATGGCATCACACACAACGATATTTTAGATGCGCCAGATTTGGCAGAAGTGCAGGAGTCGATACTGAAGGCCTTATCTGGAAAAATTGTTGTGGTTCATTACCGTCATATTGAACGTAGCTTTCTCAATCAAGCATTAAAAGTGCGATTGGGTGAAGGTATTGAGTTCCCTGTGATCGATACTTTGCAATTGGAAACGGAAATTCAACAACGGTTGCATGGAGGTTTATGGAACCAGTTAAAAGGGCAAAAACCACAATCAGTGCGTTTAGGGCAAGCGCGGGCGCGTTATGGACTACCAGCGTACACCCCACACCACGCTTTAGTTGATGCTATTGCCACCGCGGAATTATTCCAAGCACAAATCGCTCATCATTTTGATCGGCAGCAAAGTGTCCGAACGTTGTGGCTATAACTTTTTGATTATCCTTTAAAGGGATTCTTTCAAGGTTTAGTACCGTGATCGACACGAGCAAAAAAAGAGGAACCCATGTTAGGTTCCTCTTTTTTAATCACATCTCGGCTTTTACGCTTAGAACTTACAGCTTAAAGCGACGAATTTCATTTTCTAACTGATGCGAAAGCTCAGAAAGTTGTGATGCTTGTGCTGCTGCTTCATGCGCTTCTTGTGCAAGATCGTTAGACACATCGCGGATCCCTTCCGTGTTGCGAGTAATTTCCGACGTCACAGAAGCTTGCTCTTCAGCGGCCGAGGCAATTTGCGTCGCCATGTCACTGATGCGCTCAACTGAATTATGAATTTGCATCAAACTTGCTGCAGCGGCGTTCGCATCATCTACGCTGGTTCCAGCAAGCATACGGCTATCACCCATAATGCCAACCGCTTTACCCGTCGTTGATTGCAACGTTTCGATCATCTGCTGAATTTCTTTTGTCGAAGCATGTGTACGTTGACTAAGCACACGAACTTCATCGGCAACCACCGCAAAGCCACGACCTTGCTCACCAGCACGTGCCGCTTCAATCGCCGCATTCAATGCTAGCAGGTTAGTTTGCTCTGCTATGTTTTGAATAGTCGCCAGAATCGTATTGATGTGTTTACCGTGTGCTTCCAGCTCAAGGATAACATCAGTGGCCACTTGAACTTCTTGAGCCAGATTTTGAATCGAACCTTGTGTTTGTGAAACTTGATTCGAGCCATGTACGCAAGCCGTTACCGCCTCACCAGAGTTTTGAGCGGTATGATCTGCGTTACCGGCAATCTCTTGTGTAGCTGCGGCCATTTCATTGATGGCCGTAGCCACCATATTAATTTCATCTTGTTGTAAACGGATACGCGCACTACGCTCTTTGGCTTGAGCGGCCGTCTGTTTTGACTGTTCAGACAACGCAGCAGAAACAAAGCTGAGTTTAGAAACCATAGTGTGCATGTTACCGACAAAGATATTGAAGTTTTGTGCTAATTGCCCAACTTCATCATCACTTCTTGGTTCAAGACGTTGAGTTAAATCACCGTCTCCGGAAGCAATTTCCTCTAATGCTTTGGATACTCGGCTAAGATCTCTAAACAAAAAGCTCACTAACCAAGAGACGATTACAATCACAGCAATAGTAATCACAAGCGCAGTCACAAACAGGCCGGTAAGCAAAGATGTATGCGCTGCTTCTTCCGTTGCACGATCCATTTGGATAGCGAAAATCCAATCGGTTTGCGGCACTTTGGCGAAGTAAAATAGCTTATCAACACCTTGTAATGACGCGTCTTCAACGGTACCTGAAGCCACTGCTTGCTCTATCATGTTCATCGTCAACGTCTTCGACAATGACGACACTGGTTTTAATAAGAAATTTTTATCTGGATGCGCTAAAAAGGTTCCATCTTGCGCATCAATTAACATCGCGTAGGCGTTTTTGCCCGCATCTAAACTGATGACATCTTGGATGAGCTGATCGATTAACACATCGGCACCAACGACGCCGACAAATTGCCCATTGCGACGCACTGGCTCTGCAATTGTCACCAACAGTGCATTGGTGATCGCGTCTTTATAAGCGGTGGTGATAATTTGTTTATTCGCTGAAACGGCATCTTTATACCAAGGGCGTTGGCGAGGATCATAGTCAGCACGGTTACGCTCAGGGTGTGAACGATACATCTCACCTTGCGGTGTACCAAAGAAAATATCATCAAAGCCACCCGCTTTGCGAGCTTGCTGTAAGAAAGGGACGACATCATCTTGAGCGGTGTAGTCATTAAAAGCGGTTGAGATCTCTTTACGGACCACAATCCAGTCCGAAATGCCTTTCGCAGCGGCAGCTGACAAGCTTTCTGCCCGCGAATATACGCCATTTCGAGTTTGTTCAAAGAGTTGATCAGCGGCTAGCCAAGTCAACGCGCTCGCCATAACGACGACGGCAGAAAGACTGGCACCGATTAGCTTTTGCTTTAGGGTCAATTTCATTGGGTTACAAAATGTATGAAGCGGAAAAGGTGGCAAATATTAACCAGATTTCGCATAAGTTGCACTAATTATGTATCTATTTTTGACACAATATAACCTTTTGCTTTTACTAAAGTTATTAATTAATGTTGTCATGACGACTGTCAAAAAAACAGCAAAAAGGCGACTAAAAGTCGCCTTGATGATTGAACGTCCATACCCTTCCCACTTAAAGCAGCCTTGGGTATATCTGAATTAGTGCTTAGATAATTCGGTTCGCATACCTAACAGTAGGCTCACACACATCAATAGTAAGACGATGGTAAATGGCAGCGCCGTTGATATTGCCGCAGCCTGCAACGCTTCAATAGCATTGGTGCCACCAATCCATAACAAGGCTACGGCGATAGCGCCTTCCATCAACGCCCAGAAAATACGCTGTAGGACAGGGGCATCCACTTTGCCTCCAGCAGTAATACTATCAATAACCAGTGACCCTGAATCTGATGAGGTGATAAAAAATACCAACACTAACACAACCGCAATCACTGAAAGTAAGGTGCCATAAGGCAGCGCATCAAACATTTGGAACATCGCCAGTGGCACTTCGGTCAAACCATTCGCGCCTAATTGGCCAACATTGTTGATGACTTGATCAATCGCCAAACCACCAAATACAGACATCCAAATCAAGGTAACAGCAGTAGGTACTAATAATACGGCGGTGAGGAACTCGCGGATAGTACGACCTTTTGATACTCGCGCAATGAACATTCCAACAAATGGTGACCATGAAATCCACCAAGCCCAATAGAACACTGTCCAACCTTGGAACCAAGCCTCATCAGTTCGAGCGTGCGGGTTACTGAGTGGAATGATATTTTCAATATACGCCATTAATGTGGTTGGAATGGATGAAAAGGTTACGGTATAGCCAATCAGTGCAACCAAAATCAGCAGCAAGAACGCAACGATCATATTGATGTTACTGATGACTTTGACACCACCATCAATACCACGCACCACGGAGACCACTGCTAATAAAGTAACAACGGTAATCACGACAATTTGTAAGCCCATTCCGGCATCAATGCCAAACACATGATGGATACCACTAGCCGCTTGTTGCGCCCCCAGCCCTAATGACGTTGCTAAGCCAAACAATGTTGCTAATACAGCCAGAATATCAATGATATGCCCTGCCCAGCCCCAAGCGCGATCGCCAAGCAACGGGTAAAAAATAGAGCGAATAGAAAGCGGAAGCCCTTTGTTGTAAGTAAAGAACGCAAGGGAAAGCGCTACCACACCGTAAATGGCCCAAGGGTGTAGACCCCAATGGTACATGGTTGCACCTAATGCTAGTTTAGCTGCTTCGGGTGTGTTAGCTGCAACACCTAAAGGTGTCTCATACCAACCAGTAAAATACGCCACCGGTTCAGCGACACTCCAGAACATGAGACCAATACCCATCCCTGCGGCAAACAGCATAGAGAGCCAAGAAATAAAAGAGTAGTCTGCTGTCGCCTCTTGGCCACCTAAACGTATTTTACCAAAGGGAGAAACAATCAAGCCTAAGCAAAACAGCACAAAAAGATTACCCGACCAAATAAACAGCCAGTCAAAAGTGCCAATAATTTTCCATTTAACGCCATCAAGCACGCTCTTCGCAACCTCAGGATCAACGACTAAAGCGGCGACTAAAAATAGCGCAATAAATCCGGCGCTAAAGCCAAACACTGGGTTATGAACATCAAACCCCCACTTTTGCACGTTATCTTGCCCGACAGTGTAGTCAGTACTGTCGATACTGTACTTATCAATACCTTTTGTCATTTTACCTCTCTAGAAATCTAGACATGATTTTTCAGTTGAGATTAATAACCATGAGAACGAAACAATTTTAAGAAAAAAACCAAAAATAACTTCGTACTCATAGCAATTTATTTTTTCAATATGCTGAATACCCTACCAAAATCACAGAAAAAATCCACTAAAAAGCAACATAAAATGCCATGGAAGGCAAGAAATAAGCTTTAATGGTTAAACTTCAACCAATTTAGGGTGAAAATCGAAAACAAAAACATTCGAGCACTAATCATTTTACATCTCAACTTATACACTCATCATCTTAGACCAAAACAAAAGAGGTCGAATGCTACTTTTCAAGTGAAAAGAACTGCGCTATGGTCCCCGCTTATTAATAACTTTCTTTTTGGGACAATGAGTTTGGAAAAACATGAAGAAGTTTTGATCTCAATTCGACAAATTATTCGCGCAATTGATCTGCACTCTAAAAAACTGAATAGAGACGCTGGGCTTACTGGTCCCCAGCTTATTCTAATGCGTTCAATTCAAACCCTTGGTGAGGTGACTATCCGCACATTGTCGGATCATACGAACATGAGCCAGGCCACTGCCACCACCATTTTGGATAGATTAGAGCGCAACGGATACGTACAGCGAATTCGCAGCAATACCGATAAACGAAAAGTGCACGCCCATTTAACGGACGAAGGTAAGAAGCTGCTAGAAAAGGCACCGCAACCATTGCAAGAAAGCTTTGTCGAACAATTTAGGCAGCTTCAAGAGTGGGAGCAAAGCCTGTTGCTCTCATCAGTACAACGTTTATCTTCTATGATGAATGCCGAAAACATAGATGTCGCGCCGATGCTCGAAATTGGCTCTATTACCAAAGAAGAGTAGCTTTGATTGCATTTTAAAATTTGATCGTAAAAAAGCCTCGGGGCTACCGAGGCTAATTCATTCACAACGAACAGCAGATTAAATGGCTTTATAGATAACTTTGTTGCCTGCTAACTGCTCTTTCACTACCAGATTTTCTTCTACTAGTTTCTTGAGTGCGCCAGTGGCCCAAGCGGCAGCTTTCGCATCTTCTTGACCAGCACTTAAGCCGATCGATTTAGGATTCATACCTTCTGCGTGGTTAGCGACGATATCTAAAACCTGTTGCTGTTTTGGCGTTAACGCAACATCCACTTTTTTAGAGTTCGCTGCACCTTTATCCACAACTACTTTTGTTGCAGCGGTTTTTGCTACGGTCGATTGCGCTGTTACAGGCTTTGCTGATTGAGAGGCGATCAAGTTTGCAACAGTCGCTTTAATACGCTTTTGCAATTTTGCCTGCACCTTACGCTTATGAGCAAGTCTCATCGAATATTTCTCCATTTCACTGCGTTTCAAGCAGTGGTGAAAATTTGAAGCGCGTTTTATATCAAAAATCGTCCTCGATTTGTAGGGCATAGCACAGATTGAGGGGCAAAAACGCATTTTGATGCGGTAACTGACTACAATTTATACAGGTCGCAACAGCCAACAACGATGCTGTAGCTCGAAGGAGTTTCACTGGTTTATGCACACCCAACATTTATCTAATACGCGCTTTTCTCTGCAATCACCTGTGGTTAAATGGATCAATACGACTTGTATCATCGCTTCAATTTGCATTGTCATGTTCTCATCCAACATTATTCATGCGCTGCTGTTAGTAAGTGCACTAGCAGTGACTCTAATCACCTTCTATCTTTTGATTTTGAAAGGAAAAGTTAGCTACACCCTAACCGCTACCCATTTTCAGCAGCATCTCTTTAAAGGAGGTTGGGTCGTAAAATGGAACAATATCAGCCGCATTGGGGTATGCAGTTATGAATATCATGGTTGGCACCAACCTTTGCCTTGGATTGGGATCAAACTGAAGGATTATTCACCTTACCTTGAGAGTGTGTGTCCCAGAATCGCTAGTGAGATCTTGCTCAGCCAGCGCGCGCTGCTCTACTTAGGAGCAAAACAACAGCGCAAAGAGACTCAATTTGAAGATTTGGTACTCGACAACGCACCTTACACTGCGCCAAACGGTAATTACTATCATGGTCTTATGGCAATGTTAGCCAATCGGATGCGCTATCAACGGCAATTTTTTGATTATGATATTTTTATCTCAGCGCACGATCTGGATCGTGACGCCGAGGCGTTTGTGGGGCTGATTCGGCGCTACCTCGCGGCGGCCGAACCAGACTAAGACATGGTTTAATGGGCGCAGAAGGAACACTCTGAGCCTAATCAAGATCAATACAGGGGCATTTCATCTGCGACATAAGGGTTATTGGCACGTTCACGGCCAAAAGTCGATTGCGGACCATGGCCGGGCACAAACGTCACATCGTTGCCAAGTGGCCATAGCTTAGTTTTGATCGAGTGAATCAGGGTATTGAAATCACCTTGCGGGAAATCCGTACGGCCGATACTACCGTTAAACAATACATCACCAACAAACGCCAATTTCGCTTGCTGGCTAAACAGCACTACGTGGCCGGGCGTGTGGCCGGGCGTGTGTAACACTTGTAGAGTTTGAAGGCCAAACTTCACTTCATCACCGTCATTAAGCCATTGGGTAGGTTCAAAGGCTTCCGTCAGTGGAAAACCAAACATTTTGCTTTGACCTTCGAGGCCTTGTAGCCAGAAGTTGTCCGCTTTGTGTGGTCCAATAATATCGACGCCGCCCAACTGCTGCGCCAGCGGTTCGGTTCCACCGACATGATCTAAATGACCATGAGTAAGAACCAAACTGACCACTTTTACCCCGAGTTCATTGATCAACATCACGAGCTGTTTCACATCACCGCCGGGGTCAACCACGATCCCTTCCATGGTGTCATCACACCAAACGATAGAGCAGTTTTGAGAGAAGGAAGTGACGGGCACCACTTGATACTTTAACGACATACTAAAACCTTGTTCGAATTCGCAATTGGCCGAACTATGACATTGACACTTTCATTTGACAAGTCACGAACAGCCTTATGACCAATGACGTACAGGCCCAGTATCAATGTGCACAAAATCACTGCTAGGATAATAACCAACACCGCCAGCGCCCAATTCGATCGCCGCTTCGCGTACTTGACTCAACTGAACACCATCTAATCGAAAATCAATTGCTTGGCCTAGCATATGGAAACTTTTCTTAGCCACCCCCGAGGAGTGAGTGCGCAACCTTTCATTGGTGGCAGGAGATCGATAACCGGAGATGATTTGTACTTCCGCTTGCGTGCCAAGTAGAGATTGAATTTTCGATATTTGGTCAAATAGATTTTTGTCCATTGGATGGACTTCGTTGCGGCGGAAATCACGGCAAATATGGTTGAGCCGATCAAGCTCAGATCGGACATAACGAACACCGTTGAAATAACAGGTTTCAAGTGTTTCACCTGTGTGTAAATTATTCATCGAAAGTATACGTGAGGTTTCATTGTACGATGCCAATACTATCTGGGGGGCACACGCCGCTAAAACGACACCACTACCAGCCAATTTTATAAAATGACGACGAGAAACTAACAAGGTTGGATACCTTCACAACTGAATTTATTTTCAACAAGCCCGGACACTACCGGACTCCATTGTGAAGATCAAATGCATAAATTGTGCTCGAAATGCTCAAGAGAGAGCTACAGCATCGTTACTCTTTGAACATAAAAGAGATCTTTATTAAGTCATTTTTTGGTAAATTGAGAGACGCATCCCTGCTTACTTAGGTGACCACTGTTTTAGCAGCATCCATTCACCCATTACTGGTACTGAATGCATCATAACGATAGATATCATCTCGGTAGTGCAGTTCCCCACCTTCATACCAAACGGTTTGATAGATGATGTGTACGGGGATGCGCTGCTTTAATGGGATCGTGCCATTCGCAGGCCCTTCTTTACCCGTTAATTTATCACCATTAATACCTTGGGTTTCTAATATCATCGAAGCAAACTTATCGGCATTTTGTACTCGAATGCAACCCGAACTAAAGGCTCGCGACGTATTATTGAATAGGTATTTACTCGGCGTATCATGTAGGTAAATCGCTCTGCGATTGGGCGTATTAAATTTATACAGACCTAATGCATTATCTTGCCCCGCTTGCTGACGCATTCGGTAGGGAAAAGAGGCCGGATTCACCGCAGACCAGTTGATGTTGCTTGGGTCAATTTGATCGTTCGAACGCCAGCTCGAAACAATATCAATATTGTGTTGACGCAAATAGTTTTGATCTTTTTTTACCATCGGCAGAATATCTTCAACCATGATTTTGTGTGGCACATTCCACGTCGGGTTTAGGATCAAAGAATCTAATTTGGTGCTCATGAGTGGCGTTTTGCGTGAAACTCGGCCCACCACCACTTTAGACTGAAAGACTTCTTTACCTAAATACCAGTAGCGCATATCAAAACTGGGAACGTTGACTACGATCTGTGTCTCTTTTGATTCTGGCCACAAACGAGTTCGCTCTGCATTTAATGCCAACATAGACAAGCGTGCCTGCAAAGACAAATTTAACCACTTTAAGGTCTCAGGGCCAATCATGCCATCAGCTTTTAAACCGTGCATCGCTTGAAACTCTTTCACAGGTTTGACCAAGCTGTTGTCATACCAAGTAACGTCGTCACGCACTGTACTAACATCGATATTAACTAATGATAAGCGGGCAATAAGCACACTACGTTGTGAGAGCTTATCGCCAGGTTTTTTTAACCCTTTTTGGCTGTACAACGAGAGCGCTGCATTTTCAGTACTGAGCAGAAAATCATAGGCATGTAGCAGTTGATCATAAGCCGCGTTGTTGGGCGCATAACCATTGAGCAGATCGCCGATACTGTTAACTTCCACCGCAACATGAAGAGCGAACAAGGCTTCTTGGCTTGGTGAAGCAATCGCAGAGTTGAGCTTACGTTCAAAGAACCAAGCCATACCGACTTTGGGAGCTTGCTCGGCATAACTCAAATACAAAAGTAAAGTATCGGTCGCCAGCAGATCGTATTCGTTGAACGCTTGCTGATTCCGGTACGCTTTCATTTGCGCTAACTGGCGTGAAAATAAAGGGCTAAACCCCGCTCGGCGAATCACTTCCAATTGATGTTCAAATTGACGAACAATCTGCTCATCTTGCCAAATGCGTCGATTCTCATTCTCTTGGTAAATTCGTTCGACTAAATGCGGATATTGGATAAAAGATTGCAACGAGGCATTCTCTTGCGAGGCAGCAAAAGGCTGTACCTTCTCGGCAGAGTAAAGAGAAAAGCTACTAAAAATCAATAATAAAGCAAATAGGATGCTTTTACTCATTCCGATCTATCCAACAACGCTGATTCACGTTTCAGTATGGCAAAAGAAACGGCTATCTGCTAAACGTTGTTGTCGATATCAACAATATATTCATAAACTCTCATGCAATGAGAATTATCATTAAACAAATTTAGTTCGCTTACTCAGCTTTTTTGGCAAGAGTAATCAATGGCAGACCAGTGATTGTCCCATTGGACATTACTACGCGTGCGTATTTCAGGTTGAGGATAGGGTGAATTAACGACCAAGCCAGCTCCTGAACTGACTTGGAACTGCTGATCTTGCACTACCACGCCAGAAGCATCCGGCAAAGAGGCCAACTCAACCAGTTGCAATGTCTCTTTTGACCAAATACCGTAACAGTTACCACGTGGAGAAGTCGCTAAAATCCATTGGTCGGTCGCCGCAATACTGGCAATGTAATGGTTGAATCTTGCCCATTGTTCAGGCTCTGCCAAGAGCGGAATGAGTTCGCCACCTTGGTCATGTAGCGCTACCAAAGGTGGATACTCTTCCGGCTGACCTCGGTATTGTTGGCCGCACAGCACAGTATCTGCACCATCATGAGCAAGATGGCGGATGCTCAAATGGTGGTCGTTTAATATCCGTTGCTCAAGCACTTCTCCTTGATGAGAAAGGTAGGTCAAGCTTGGCATCATGCTCTCTACGTTGAGTGGCTCGCGGCCGAAGGTATGCACCCCACCCACCCCAATTGCGAGCCTACCATCTGGCATCACAATGACTTCGTGAGGGCCAATACCAAAACCACTGAACTCAGCCACTTTTTGGTAACTGTGCTGCACATCATACACACCAATAATGCCGCGACTTGTCGCTTTCTCGCCTTCAGTTGCATAAAGCCACGCACCATCATTTGAGTAAACGCCGTGCCCATAAAAATGTCGCGTGGGTTGCGCCAGTTGCAATTTGATGAGTTCTCCATTTTGGTAGTTAAACACCATCAAAAACTCACCGGGACGACGGGCAAAAGCGACCGCATGCGTCAAGGTAGGATGGATAGCAACACCGTGTCCCCTTGCAGGCAAAGGTAATTGGTGAATCGCTTGGCCTTGGGCGTCGGCTACAACGGCGCGAAACTGCGAGCCTTTATGAATAGCGCAACCAATCAAAGCGGGTTGTGGGCCACGACGAGTAGTGGCGCACCCCAGCGGCAGCAGGGGAGCTGATGCGCTCAATAACGCCGCTTTCAGTAGCGTACGCCTTGTTAGATCAGTCACCATCGGTTGCATTAAATCCTATCACTACGCCTAGCTCTACCGCGACTTCGTCATGCAGTAAATAATTGAGTTGTTCGAACTTGTTATAGAGCGCAAGCACCTCACGGTAGCCTGCTTTTGTTTGCAATAAATCAAATAAGCTGGCTGTTTGCGGCCACGTTTCCAACATCAAGGATAAATGTGCTTTTACGCGTTCGGCCATGGCGACTTGATCTCTTTCCCGCAACATCTGATCTAAACCGTCTTTTGCTAAATAGAGTGCTTGCATCGCTTGCACATTCTTTTGCAGGTTATTCAAAGAGACTTTGGCGCGCCACGATTCTGAAAAATAAGGGCGTGGCTGGCCGACATTGGCTAAGGGGCGGCTCAGTTTTTTCATGCTGTAATCAAGCTGATTGGAGAGCAGCGCAATGTATTCGGCTTGCCAAGCGCTCAGATCCAGCATCAACCATGGATTCTGTTGCCATTGCACAGCAATCAAATGAGATTTCGTCGCCAAATTCGCGCTGATCGCTTGTCCAATCATACAACCATTTTCTAATGGCTGGTTTTTCAAAAGCGGCGATTGAGCATCGTAGAGTAACCATTCCAATGCGCCAATCCCCTGCACTGTGACACTCTGGTTTGCAATCTGCTCCTCACTCCAGTGCTTGCCACTGCTCGCTAACAGGCTCATTTTTCGCCCGGTAGTGTCTTTTTTATCTGGCCAAAATTGTACGTTCCAACTTTGCTCGAGTGCTTTAGCTGGCCCTCTCTCTTGCCCTTGTAAAAACATCCACGCCCCTATAGTTTGCTGCCACTGTTCTTTCAGCAAGGGCAATGCAACATCGCCCGGCTGGCATTGCTGATCAAATAATTGAGCAAGCTGGTGCGATTGTTGAGCAAAACGCTGCGCCGCAGCAAATTCAACCTCATAAACACCTTGGCTAACATGATTGGTCTTTTGCGGCTCAAGCGCTGATTTCGGCGTGGGTTGGCAAGCCGAAAGTACGCTGGTAACTGCTATCGAAAATAACAGAGGAAATTTCATGCTCGCACCCTATAAAGAATTAAGAAAAGCGATCAACGCGTTGCGTTCGCTGGCATTGAATTGACGTACTTTCTCTTTGGCACTTTGCGCCTCACCACCGTGCCAAAGTACCGCTTCCATGAGATTACGTGCTCGGCCATCATGTAAAAAATAAGTATGGCCGCTCACCTCTTGCGTATAGCCGATCCCCCACAAAGGCGGGGTACGCCACTCTTGTCCATTAGCTAAGGCTTCTGGACGATTATCGGCTAACCCTTCGCCCATATCATGCAGTAGTAAATCACTGTAAGGATGGATTTCTTGCTCTGATAAGGCTGGGCGGTCCGTTCTTTTTACCGTTTTGAGGTTAGTACGGTGGCAACTCTCACAGCCAACTTGTTTGAACAATGATTGACCCAGCTTCACTTGTGGATCGTCGACATTGCGACGCACTGGAACGGCTAAATGCTGAGAATAGAATTCGACAAAATCAAGAATGTTGTCACTGACCTCAGGGTCGCCGCCGTTAGGTAAGGTTTGACAGAGTGTTTGCTTCTCGGTGCAGTTTTCTTTTGGGAATAAACGGCTGGTCAATCCTAAATCGCCGTTAAACGCCGCGGCATTCTGTTGCATTAAACTAGGCTGTCCGGCTTTCCAACCAAAACGCCCGATGGCAAAATCTTTTTTTTCTACATCCCAAACACGGTTCACTTTGCCAGAGATACCATCGCCATCACTATCTTCAGGGTCTGCCATTGCTAATAAGCTGGCATCAGCAATGCTTTCAAGTAGGCCAAGGCCAATCATTGGCGGGGCGACACGCGCCGAAAACTGGGTATCAGGATGCATATTGCCATAACCAAGTTCAGCAATTTTTAAATTGGGTTTACGTAACATCACTTGGTGGCCACCCGTAAAAGCAACCGCAATCTCTTGATAAGTGATGTGGATTTGTCCTTCTGCTTTTTGATCGGGCAAAGCGAAATCTTGTAACTGTCCACCATAGACGGGTTCGGGGATCCCCCCTTCTTTGGCGTAGATCGCTTTTTGTTCATCCGTCACCGCTGGAATACTCAGGCGAACCAACATCGAAACGGCATGTGTGTCATTTTTTTCTGGCGGATGGCCGCGACCATCTTTGATGTGACAATTTTGGCAACCATTGGTGTTAAAAAGCGGCCCTAAACCATCTCTTGCATCAGTGGATGATGGCGCTGGCACCCAAGGGTTACGAAAGAAACTGTTTCCCACGCTAAAATCGAGCCGTTTGCTCATCGGCAAATTGGCCGCAGGAAGCGAGTAAGCATTCGGCCCAGCTTTGGTTGTACTGGTTTTGCCACCCGATTTCACCTCATCGGCATAAACGGGGTTGGAAAGCAAGGTTAGGAGCGCGACGGTAAAAAACGATCTCATTGGGCTTTTCTCAACATCTTTATTCAGTGTAAACGTGGAAAAGGGCTCATCTGAGCCCTTGGATCTTTCATCTTATTATTAGAATTCGTGGTCTGCAGTATCTGGATTAAGGTTATCAATCCCAATCACTGAAGCGGTACGTTCTATCGAAGCGGTTTGAGCCACTAAAGCCATAATGGCTCCATTGACTATCGCGTTGCCTTGAGGATTGTTAGCCGCGATCAATTGATCGAAATGCTGATTATCTTTTTCTGCCGACGTGACTAATTTACCGACTTCAGCGCGCGCACTGTCAAACTGCTTTTGAATCTCTTTGGCTGCTTGTGCATCCTTTTGTGCCACTAAATCATTGAGGCTTGGGCCTGTTAGTACCTTTCCGTCTTGACGCTGGTAAGAACCCGTATAAAGGTTGTAAATACCTTGTTCATTATAGTAATGAGAGTTATGAGTATTATCCGAGAAACAATCGTGCTCATCTTCAGTCGAGTTTGCTTCTAGCGCCACTTTCATACGCTCGCCCGCTAATTCGCCCAGTGATAAAGACCCCATACCAAATAACATCTTACGCAAACCATTGTCTGCTGATTCCGCAAGCAATTCATGACGGTAATTGGCTTTTTCATCCGCAGACCACTGTTTTTCCATCCATGCCAAATCTTGCACGAGCAGTTGAGCAGCCGCTTTTAAGTATTGGGCACGGCGATCACAATTGTTATTGGTGCATTCGCTACCCACGACAAAATCCGTGTAAGCACGAGCACCGGCTCCCGCATTGGTGCCATTTAAATCTTGGCCCCACAGTAGGAACTCAATGGCATGATAACCTGAAGCGACGTTAGCTTCAGAGCCACCAATTTCGTTTAAGCTGGCAATCAGCTCTGGTGTGATAGTGGAGACATCAATCGCTGTCGCACCAATTTTCAACGTTTGGTTGGCAATGATGTTAGCACTGGCGCCTTCATTGCCCAGTTCATATTGGTAATCAGTAGCGACGTAGTCAATCAGCCCTTCATCAAGAGGCCAAGCATTGAGTTGCCCTTCCCAATCGTCAACAACGGCATTGCCAAAACGGAAGACTTCGGACTGCTGGTAAGGCACTCGCGATGCTAACCACGCTTGTTTCACCTCTTCCAATTTAGCCGCCGAGGGTGTCATCAAGAACTGATCGATTGATTTTTCTAATGTTTGAGCGGTCGTCAGCGAATCAGCAAACACGGCATGGGCAATATTGGCATAATGTTCGACCACCTGCTCCTTAGTGACGGTAGCCGCAAATGACGCACTACTTGCGATGGCAAGTGAGGCCGCAATTGACTGAATAAGAAGCGTGTTAACTTTCATGGGAGCATCCTTGTTGAGGCGATTTGAGCGTTATCTTATGGTAGTACTAATTATTATCATTTGCACTTTTAGTCGCCGATAATACAAATTATCCATTTTTTTGCAAGGTAAAAACGCCAAAAACCTCACCGAAATGAGGTTTTTGGCTGTCATCTATAAGTCTGAATTATAGTTTTAAGTTGTGTTTGCCATGGGAAACTTTGGCCTTGAGGTAATTTTCATTACCCGACTTAATATGTGCCGCGGTATTCACGACCTCTACAATTTCAATACCATGCTCCTTCAGCTCACGACTTTTTTTAGGGTTATTAGTGACTAAGCGAATCTTGGTCACATTTAACGCTTTCAACATCTGCGCCGCTTCAGTGAAATCACGCAAGTCGTCACCAAAGCCAAGATGATTGTTGGCTTCATAGGTATTCATCCCCGCACTTTGTAAGCGATAGGCATCAATTTTGTTGTACAGACCAATGCCTCGACCTTCTTGACGCAAATAGAGGATAATGCCGCCAACTTCGCCCATTTTATTAATGGTTTCTTCTAATTGTTCACCACAATCACAGCGTGATGAGTGAAAAACATCGCCCGTTAAACACTCTGAATGCATACGGACTAAAGGAGTTTCCTGAGTAACATCAGCGGATTTAAAAATGACCGCAACATGTTCTTTGTCTGTTTTCAGTCCTCTAAAAGAGAGTATTTCGGCGTCAATATTGCTTTTTAGACCGACTTTGAAATCCACTCTGGCTCGTACTTCCGCCATATCTACACTCACTTGAATAATTGCTTGTTGCAATGCTGAATTGATTTGCATTCGAATTGACCCATTGATGACCTAACTATGGGGATAGATACTCCCCTTTTCAATAAAAAGATCACTTGCTGAGAAATGTTATAATATAACAATTTTCAGCAATCAAAAGAAAAAATCTCACCACATCACGTTATCTTGTTCAGTTCAAAGACAAAACACATTGATTATTAGACTATATTCCATAGTCAGGACTCACATTCAACATCCAAAATAAGGAAAAATCATGCTGATAGGTTTCGACATTGGCGGCACCAAAATTGAAATTTGCGTACTGGATAAATCAGGAAACACCCTCTTTAAACACCGAACCCCTACCCCACATGAGTACGAGCTTTTTCTAAGCACCTTATGTCAACTGGTTGCAATGGCCGAAAGCGAAACGCAAACTCACTGCCAAATCGGGATTGGACTTCCCGGAGCCATCAGCCCAGCGACAGGGCTTATCAAAAATGCCAATTGCACTTTTTTAAATGGTCGAGATTTAAAAGCCGATCTGTGCGCTCGCCTGCAACGCAATGTTGTTATTGCCAATGATGCCAATTGCTTTGCGCTGTCTGAAGCGGTCGATGGTGCCGCCAAAGATGGTAACGTAGTCTTTGGCGCGATTTTGGGCACAGGTTGCGGCGGCGGTATTGTAATCAACAAGCAGGTATTGGTCGGTGCGAACGCCGTATGCGGTGAGTGGGGGCACAATCCGCTGCCAAGTTTTACCAATGAACGTGATGGGCCTAATCGCCACTGTTATTGCGGACGCGATAACTGTATTGAACTCTTTATCTCCGGCTCTGGCTTAACAAAGAGTGCTCAGTTGATTGGTCAACAAGAGTGGAATGCAGCCGAAATTATCACTCGCTACCAGCAGCAAGACCCACAAGCAACAAAGCTTTATCAACAATTGATTGATCAAATGGCGCGCAGCTTTGCTTGCATCGTTAATGTGTTGGATCCTGATGTGATAGTGCTTGGCGGAGGATTATCAAACGTAGCATCGCTGTATGTTGATCTACCTCGGGCAACAGTGAACTACGTTTTTTCTGATAGTGCACAGATTGTGTTTACCCAAGCGAAATATGGTGACAGCAGCGGCATCCGTGGTGCAGCTTGGCTAGGTTTGAACTAGCAGAAAGTGATTAAAGTCACAACTTTAGTCATCGAAAAATTAAGTAAAGCAAGTGTTTTACATATTAAATGACTGATATTTAAAACATACACTCCTAATTCTGTTTATATTTCACATCAACACACAAATACAAATGATAGTAATTACCATTTAGATCCAATATCATTGCGCACAGCTTGAATCTGTTATTGATGAATAAGGTAATAACTCAGATGTACACTAAAACACTACTATCAGCCTCCATATTGCTAGCGCTTTCCCCTGCTGCTCTCGCAGAGGAAGTTTCTCGATTCGATGAGGTTGTTGTTTCGGCAACGCGAACCGAGCAGAGTAAAAAAGATGTATCGTCATCCATTGAAAGTATCTCCTCTTCTGAGATTGCAGAAGTAATGGCTGATAATATTCAGCAAGCTCTAAATTCCACCCCAGGTGTTGAAGCGGAAGGTAATGGCCGCTTTGGAATAGCAGGATTTAATATTCGCGGCATGGATGGAAGCCGTGTAAAAATGATGGTTGATGGTGTACAGCAACCTGTACCTTATAACCCTGGCGCAACTGAACAACGAAAATATCCAAACGCAATAGAGATTGACACTCTACAAGCTATTGAAGTGAACAAAGGTGCGTCATCTACACTGTATGGATCTGACGCTTTAGGTGGTGTGGTATTGCTACGCACTAAAAATCCAGAAGACGTTCTCGTCACAGAAGGAAATGAGCAACGCTTCGGTATCAAGTCTGGTTATACGTCCGCTAACGAGCAATTTAAAACGACATTAACGTGGGCAATGCGTCAAGATAAACTGGAAACCTTACTGATGGCAACTTATGCCAATGGCAGTGAGACCCAAACTCATGGCTCAGGTTCAGAAATCGAAGGCCCTGATCGCGGCGCTCAAAACCCGGCTGACTCCAAACTTGGCAACCTGTTGGCAAAAGCATTTTATCAAGCCAATGATAACCATCGACTTGGGCTAACCGCCGAGTATTACAACAAACGGTATGATGAAGACGAGCTAAACTATAACGGTTATTCCATTATGCCCGGCTTTACCTATACCGATAACTACAACCAAGATACCAATGAGCGTCTTCGTGTCGGTATAGAGCATCAATGGTTGATGAATACCCTGCTTGCTGACTCTTTAGATTGGTCATTGAATTTCCAAGATTCTAGCGCTCTCGCTAAGAACTACGACACAACGCCATCTAATGGCCGCCGGTTACGTGAACGGGAATCATCAGATCAATCGATTCAATTTGATGGACAGCTCTCCAAAGCCGTAGATCTCAATGGCAACCTTCATGAATTTACCTATGGTGCCAGCTACATCAACAACGACTTCGACCTCGATAATACTGACTATAAATTAGATGCAGGTACATCGACTCCGGGTAGCTCTGGCATTCCTGATGCGACTATCGTGCAATGGGGGCTATTCCTACAAGACCAAGCCTACTTCATCCAAGACCGTTTAATATTAACCGCTGGTCTTCGATACGATTCTTTTGAAGCGACACCCAGCGTTGATGCTGGCTACACTCAGTCTTATGAAGCCAATAAAGACAGCGCATTCACTGCTCAATTGGGTTCTGTTTACCACGTCAATCCTAACCTAGCGGTATTTGGTCAAATTAGCCAAGGATTCAAGGCACCAACTGTTTACGACCTTTACTACTTCTATAATCAGGGGGCAATCATTGATGCGAACCCAGATCTTAAAGCAGAGAAAAGTTTGTCCTATGAACTTGGGCTACGTGGTCAAAATGACTCAACTAATTTTGAAATCACCACCTTCTATAACGAGTACACCGATTTTATTACTCAGTCAAAGACAGGCAAACAAGGTGGCAAGGATATCTTTACCAAAGAGAACTTGGATGAAGTCACGATTTATGGTGCGGAATTTAGCTCTCGAATTGACTTAGATAAAGCGTTTAATGCCCCACAAGGGACTTACACCCGTCTAGCCATTGCTTATGCAGAGGGAGAAGATAAGAAAACAGGTGATGCTTTAGATTCAGTCGCGCCTCTAACCAGTAATGTAGGCTTAGGGCTGGATCGCGACCAATACGGAGCACTGCTTAATGTTAAGATGGTTGCAAGTAAGACGGACTGGCAATCAAATACAAATGCAGATACCGCTGGTTATACACTTATCGATTTAACGGCCTACTATAAACCAATGCAAGACCTAACCATCCGCGCTGGTCTATTCAATGCACTCGATAAAAAATATTGGCTGTATAGCGATCTCACGGGCCGAGATGCTACTGGCGAAACCTTTAACATCGATAGCAAATCACAGCCTGGGCGTAACTGGGGTTTAAATGTAGATTATCAATTCTAACGTTCTCTCATCCAAGCAACAAAGCCAAGCTCTACGCTTGGCTTTGTTTTATCTACATTTCTCATACTCGATTAACGATCCCACGAAGTCACAGATAAATCATTAACTCGTAACAACGGTAAATCACGATCAAAAAAGGCTAGATAACTAGCCTTTTCTTCCAATGTCCAATGTATCTTGAGCGATTAAGATTACGCGTTGGAAATTTTCTTATGTCCTTCATCAAGGTGCACAAAATCAACCATGTCATCACCAGACACTTGATACGCCTGGCCAAAGCCTTTCACATAAAGACCTTTTTCTACTTTCAATTGGAATACAGCAAAGTCTTGCAGCTGGCTTAAGCCGTCAATGATCTCACCAAAACGAGCTTGCATTTGGCCAATGACTTGCTGCCATAACGCCGTTTCACGTGGTACAACACTCGCAACGGCGTCAAACGTCAGCCGTTGACGGGCAAAAATCTGTTTTGATGATTCTTCATCTGCAATCATCATCAAGGAGACGTGCGGGTTCACCTCCAAGTTACGCGCATGACGAGCGATGTGTGAAATCAGCACAAAGTAACCTTCTTGGTTTTGTACAAATGGCGCGTAACTCACATTCGGACGGCCTTCCGCGTCCACTGTAGCCAATTGCAATGTACGACGTTCTTGACGAAACTCTTGGATTTCAGGTTCCAATCGTCCTTGTAATCGCTCTTGTTTGATCTGCTGATCCATGACTTTCTCCTCGGCCCTTTCGCATTGCGTTCAGGGCTTATCGTTATATCAATATTATTGGTTGGAATGAACGTCTTGTTGTAATGCTTTAAAACGTGCGACTTGCTCTGCAATCAGTTCGCGCTTTTCATCTCGGCCTAGATAAATTTTAAAAATGTTATCGCCTTGCTCACTAAAGAAACCAAAGTAATGACTTTCACGTCCCATAAAAGGCTTGCTGACTAAAGCAACGTGTTGGATGGATTCCAACTTTAAGTGGCCGTGTAACTCACCCTCTTTACCCATCAAGTTATAATAGCCACGAGCCAACTTCCCTTTTGGAAAAGGCGCTTTCACTTCAAATATAGAGCCAAAAGAGTGGACAATCGTTGTGACCATTCCCCAATCCGCTAATGATTCCAACAGCGATTGAGCTTGAGCTCCATCAACAATCGCAACCATCTCTTTAGGCAATGCCTGCACCACTTCAAATTCAGTCACATTCAACTCTTGCGCCATCGCTGCCGGCAATAAGGTCGGTTGTTGCTCTAATAAAGAGGCCACTTTCTGTTCAAGTAAATCCATATTCATTTCCAGTTTGCTATCAGTGTTGAATTACTGTGTGTTAAATCCGTGCGTTCCGTAAATTCGTTATGTAAAACTTTAATGCATGATTGCGCCAAACTTACGGCCCAAAATCCACCCGCCAAAGTGGAGACTAGATAATCCTCTTCTAGTTTAACTAAACCTGCCTGCTGCCAATGCTGAAGCAGCGGCGTTAGGTAGTCAAAGCAATCCAATCCCATAAAATTGGGTAAGGCTTTACGCGCTAACACGCCCCGGTCAAAGCCTGATTTAATCGCGGCAAAGACAGGCTCTAGTGCGTGTTGTTTCATCATCATGGCGAGCGGAGGCTGTTGCTGTTTCATCGCTTCCATATACGCTTCAAGACTGCGATGCTGCATCATGCTGTATCCACCAACATTACCTCCTGCGCCGCAACCTACTGGCAACACCTCTGCAAAGGTTTTTGCTAGGCTGTTGTATTGGCTGCGCTCTCGGTTATCTTTCGCCCAATGGTTGACACTCAGCGACTTGAAATGGTGTTTGGCAAAAAATTGAACGCCAATTTGGTACATGCTGGCTTTGTCTGGTGTGGTAGCAGGGGCGGGTATTTTCCCTTTCTCAACCAAATTCAACATTGGTGCGCTACCTGAAACTAATAACTGATACAAATCGATACCCTGTGCCCCTGTGCTGACGAAGTCATGCAAATCTTGCTCGAAAACGTCCAAGGTTTGATAAGGCAAGCCATATAATAAGTCGAGAACAATGGGTGCTTCTTCTCTTTCACTCAAATTCGTGATGCGCTCTAACACGACTTCACGATCATCAAGACGTTTTGCACTGCGGCGAACTTGAGTATTAAAGCTTTGAATACCAAATGAAAAACGGTTGAACCCACCTTCAAGCGCACTCTCAAACATTTCATCACTGAAACGGTTAATACGCCCTTCTAAAGTGATTTCACAATCATTTGATAATGGATATAGACGACGAATGCTCTGGCCTAACTGCTGTATTTGTTGCGCTGAGAGATCGGTCGGTGTACCACCACCAATATAAACCGCATGAAATAAACCTGATTGTGTCCAAGCCAATTGGGATTTTTGCTCAAGCTCAAGCATCAACGCTAAGAAGTAATCATCGACTAAACTTCGACTCGCGGCATTTTGAAAGAAGTTACAAAATGTGCAGCGTACTCGGCAAAAGGGAATATGGATGTATAAACAGCGTTTATTGGCGCGCTCACTGCTCTGCGACGTTAATTGTTGCCATAATCGAGGTTGCTGCTCCGCACCAATGGGAGTCGCCACTCCTCCCGCATGAGCGGAATGTTTTTGACCAAAAGCAAAACGCAGTGGGTCGTCTGTTCTCGCCCCCAAAACGGATTCATCATATTTATCTAAATTCATCACAATATTCATAGAAAACCTAGGCGTAATGAGAGGTTATTACGCGCATTCTTTAATTCATAAAATCATAATTTGATGTAAATGATAATGCAATTGATAATTGATCTTATTTGAATGATAGGTAATAATCCTCTCTCTGAACGCTTTGTTTTTATATGGAGTACAACGTGAATTTCACTAGATATCTTGTCGCTGGCAGTCTATCTCTCGCGATTCACGCGGCGATCTTGTTTGTTGATGACGAATCAAAAGTGTTTGCCATGCCTGCGGGAAATCAATCCACCTCAGTGTCGATTAACTTTGTGGCTCAACCTCAAGCTCAGGTAGTACAAGAGCAAGCAATAAAAACCCCACCTTCAGAAAAGAGAGCCAACAAGCCCAAACCAGCAAAAAAAGAGCCGCAAAAAGTGGTGCAGAAAAAGAGCCTGTCAAAACCGGTAAAAGACAAACCGGTGCCTAAAATACCGACAAAATCAGCACAAGTGCAAACTCCTGTAAAGGAAGCTGTGACATCCTCTACAGAGAATGAAAATAGCGCTGAATCGACACCGAAAACCGCCGCCGCCCCAAGCAGCAGCGGCGCAACTAATCAACCGAAATTAGTCGATGCGCCGTCTTTTGTTACTCGCCCAGCCCCTCCTGTTTATCCAAGGCTTGCACAAAAACGAGGAATTGAAGGGGTCGCTATGTATGAGGTGTGGTTAGACGAAAACGGCCGCCAAATCAAACAGGTTTTGCTCTCTTCGTCGGGCGCGGCGCTGCTGGATGAATCGGCTCTTAATGCCATCAAACAATGGAAATTCTCTCCTCAAGTGGTGAACGGTGAAAAAATAGCCCACCGAGTGCAAATCCCAGTACGTTTTAAATTGGAAGGATAATGGAACTACTTACTCAACTAGAACAACAACTTGGCCTGATGGCCTGGCCTCTTTTTGTCTGCTCAGCACTTGCGACCATGATCATTACTGAACGGCTTTTCCAAGTACTGCTTAGCCTTGGTGTTGGAAAAGGTGCGATCGGTAGTGCGCTCAACCAAATATCACCGACCCATACAGCGCAAATTGAGACGCTAGCCAGTGAATTTTCCAGCAAGCGCCCATTGCTTTATAAAGGGGTTGCCATGCTGCTTGCTCATCACGATTTCTCCAAAGGATTACGTGAAGATGCGGCGGGCATTTGGTTGCAAGAAAAGCGTCATCAACTGCATTCCGGACTGCGTATTTTATCTTTGATTGGTGTGATCAGCCCACTGCTAGGCTTACTTGGCACTGTGTTAGGTTTAATTGAAATGTTCAAGGGGGTGGCGCTCTCTTCTGGCAATATTACGCCAAACGACCTTGCGGATGGCCTAGGCATTGCGATGCGAACCACGGCTGCAGGTTTGCTGATCGCGCTTCCCGCAATTACCGGCGCTCAATTGCTTGGCGTATGGGCTGACAGAGTGATGGCAAAACTTGAGCACACACTAAATTATGTCAACTTATGGCTCGAAGGTGTTTCTTTACAGCATGATTGCACCACCAAACAAGAGCGTGTAGCTAAGTATGAAGACGTCTCTGATAATGATGTGGTTAATGCATCATGATTAAAACGCCGCACTCTCACTCATCCGCATTAATGCCAGATTTAACGCCATTGTTGGATATCATTTTTATTGTCATGGTGTTTTTACTGCTTACAGCCGCGGTTAAATTTGAGTCATTAGACGTTTCACTGCCAACAACCGACTCACCCACAGTGAGTGAAGTGAACAAGCAGTCAATCACAGTGAATCTTCTGGCGCACGAACCTTACTGGGCTATCGATGGCAAACAGTATATCGATTGGAATAATTTCACATTGGCGTTGTTAGAGCAAAGCAAAGCGAGTGATCGCCTCATCGTGATTGGCGCAGACAAAACCGCCGAAGTGCAGCAGTTGGTTAAATTGCTGGCGTTCTTGCAAGACAATGGCATCGCTGCCACTCAGTTATTAACCGACCATCCCCAATAGCCTATTCATACGCGCTTTTAAAAACCGTATGATTTTCATGAGTACAACACGATGACACACAAATCTCTTTCTCATTGGCTTGTTGCCATAACGCTCTTCATCTTCTCACCTTGGCTCTGCGCGCAAGAACGGATCATCAGTGCGGGCAGCGCGGTGACCGAAATCCTCGTTGCGTTAGGCGCACAAAATAAACTTGTTGCGGTCGATGTCACCAGTGAAATTCCAAACGATCTTGCTCTCCCAAAAATCGGTTATCATCGCCAATTATCCGCAGAAGGATTATTAGCCTTAGCACCAACACAATTGATTGGTTCTAGTGAAATGGGGCCAGAAAGCACATTGCAACAGCTTAAAGGCGCTGGCGTTAACGTCGAGGTGGTGAATGATGAATCTACACCACAGGGGTTGTTGGCACGCATTGACCAAATTGCGACGCTCGCTGATGCAAAGCCTCAAGCTAAAGCGCTCAAACAGCAAGTTCAAAGCACAATAGCGGCGTTAACCCACCATCAATCTACCCACAAGACACCGAAAAAAGTGCTATTTCTCCTTATCCACGAAGGAAGGGCAGCCAACGTGGCGGGCAGTGACACCACGCCAAACAGCATTATTGAGTTGGCTGGCGCGGTTAACCCAGCCGCTGAACAAGTGACGTCTTATAAACCACTGTCGATGGAAGCGATAATTGAGATGCAACCGGACGTGATTTTAGTCAGTGGCCGCAGTTATGAAAAACTCGGAGGAGCAGACGCCATTTTGCAATCCATACCGACGTTAGTAGCAACTCCGGCTGGGATAAATAAGCAGATCATCACCATCGATGGCCACGCTCTCGTCGGTGGGTTAGGCCTTAAAAGCTTGGCTGAAGCGCAACGTCTAAACGCATTGCTCTATCCTTAAGGAACTTATTTTGTTACGTCATCTATCAAAAAATGTGGTGAATGCAACGCTGTTAGTTTTGGTAATCTTAGTGAGCCTTTATTCTGTCACCGTTGGTCCAATGAATATCAGCTTCAGTGACAGCATAAAAAGTCTCGTGCTGCACTCCAATGACATTGCCGCGCACATCAATTTAGTCATCCACGAGATACGCTTTCCGCGGACCCTGCTCTGCTTGTTGGTCGGCGCAATTTTGGCGCTGTGCGGAACGGTGATGCAAGGCTTGTTTCGGAATCCATTAGCTGAGCCTGGCATTATCGGTGTTTCGGCAGGTTCAGCCCTCGGAGCCGCACTTGCGATTGTGCTATTCGCCAATTTAGCGCTGTTTTCCAACCCGTGGATGAGCGCTGCGGTGGTACCTATTTTTGCCTTTTTAGGCGGTGCATTGACTACCTTGTTGGTTTACCGATTAGGCACCAGTAAATTTGGTACTTCCGTCACCATCATGCTACTCGCAGGCGTCGCCATCAGCGCGCTATCGGGGGCGGGTATTGGCTATTTGAATTATGTTGCAGACGATCAAATGCTACGCGATCTCTCATTGTGGTCAATGGGATCACTGGCGGGTGCAAACTGGCAAAATATTCTCTTGTGCGCTGTGACCTTACTGCTGCTGCTCGTCTCTTTCTCTCGTCAAGCGATGGCGCTCAACGCATTATTACTTGGCGAGTCTGAAGCGCGTCATCTAGGCATTTCTGTGCAACGGCTTAAACGTTCAATGATTTTACTCAGCGCACTCGGCGTTGGAGTGACCGTCAGCGCGGTGGGTATGATTGGTTTTATCGGTTTAGTCATCCCTCATCTAGGCCGGATGCTGGTTGGCCCCGATCACCGTAGTTTGATCCCCATTTCGGCTTTACTTGGTGCACTCTTACTCACTGTCGCCGATATGTTTGCCCGTATAGCAGTGGCACCTGCGGAGCTACCTGTCGGGATTGTGACTGCGCTGGTGGGTGCACCTTTCTTCCTTTATCTTCTGTTTCAACAAAAAGGCAAAGTATTTTGAGTACAACGGCAGCGATCCAAGCCAGTAATATATCGGTTACATTTGGCCATCGAACCATTTTGGATAAGATTGATATTGAGATTTTTTCAGGTCAAGTCATAGCGTTACTTGGCCCCAATGGTGCTGGAAAAAGTACCTTGCTGAAAATACTCAGCGGTGAAATCTCATCAACAGGCAAAATGGCTTACTTCGGTGTTCCGCAAGCACTGTGGCAACCGAATGAGTTAGCAAAGCACTTGGCCATTCTTCCACAGCAAAGTACGTTGAGCTTTCCTTTTATCGCTCAAGAAGTGGTGGAATTAGGCGCACTGCCATTAAATTTAAGCCACCAACAAGTCAGTGAAGTCGCGCTACACTACATGCAGCAAACCGATATCAGCGATAGAGCGAACAATCTCTACCCGGCTTTATCGGGTGGTGAAAAACAACGTTTGCATCTGGCGCGGGTATTAACTCAACTTCACCACTCCGGTGACAAAAAAATCCTGATGCTGGATGAACCAACGTCAGCGTTAGATCTGGCTCACCAGCACAATACACTGCGCATTGCACGTTCATTAGCACGCCAAGAGCAGTGCGCTGTTGTCGTCGTGCTGCACGATCTCAACCTTGCGGCTCAATATGCAGATCGCATGGTGATGCTGCACAATGGAAAACTGGTTTGTGATGCGCCACCTTGGGAAGCGCTCAATGCAGAAAGGATTGAGCAGGTGTATGGCTACTCGTCACTTGTCGCCGCACATCCAACCATGGATTTCCCAATGGTCTACCCCATCTAATATTGTCCTTAATAATTGTCCGTATTTGTGGGCGCGTCCCTTCGCTATAATGCGCCCCAATTCTTCATATCGTTTTTTAAAAGGTACCCCATGAGTCAGTACGTCGTCTGTGCACTCTATAAGTTTGTTGAACTCAATCACTACCAAGAGCTGCAAGCACCGCTTCTTGAACTAATGGAGGAAAACCAAATTCGTGGCACGCTATTATTAGCCAGTGAAGGAATTAACGGCACCGTGGCATCAACACGCAAAGGGATAGATGTGCTACTGGCTTGGCTTGATGCTGAACCGAATTTGAAAGGCACGGTTTACAAAGAATCACAAGCCTCAGAGCAGCCATTTAACCGTACCAAAGTGAAGCTAAAAAAAGAGATTGTCACTATGGGCGTTGAAGGCATTGACCCTCGTCACGTTGTGGGCACTTACGTGAAACCAGAAAACTGGAATGCGCTAATTTCAGACCCTGATGTGCTGGTTGTCGATACCCGTAATGATTATGAAATCCAAATCGGCACCTTCAAAAATGCGCTTAACCCACACACTGAAACCTTTCGTGAGTTTCCTGATTATGTGAAGAAGAACCTCGCACCAGAGAAACACAAAAAAGTCGCGATGTTTTGTACTGGCGGGATTCGCTGTGAAAAATCCACGGCTTATTTAAAAGAGCAAGGGTTCGATGAGGTGTACCATCTCGAAGGTGGCATTTTGAAATACTTAGAAGAAGTGCCGCAAGAAGAGAGCTTATGGCAAGGTGACTGCTATGTGTTTGATGGCAGAGTGGCTGTAGGGCACGCTTTAAAAGAGAGTCACTACGATGTATGTAACGCTTGCCGTTTGCCGATTACCGATGAAGACAAACAGAGCGAAGTCTACGAGCAAGGCGTCAGTTGCCCATCCTGCTTCGGTACTCACTCTGCGGAACAACTGGCCCGTTTCCGTGAGCGAGAAAAACAAGTTCAGCTCGCAAAACAGCGTGGAGAAGCACACATTGGCGGCGATACCGCATCACTGATCGAGCAAAAGCGTGCGCAAAAATTAGCACGTAAAGCTGAGCAGCGCGGCTCAAAGCGCTAATATTTACCCCAATGCTTACTTCAAAGGATTCAAATCCTATTGGAATAGAAAAAGGCCGCAGCGTTAAAACTGCGGCCTTTTTTTTAAAAAAAATCACTGAATACCGTATTTCGCTAAAATGGCATCAAATGTTCCGTCAGCTTTAATCGTGGCTAACCCTTTGTTATACGCATCAATATATTTCTGCGCATTAGGGTTCGCTTTGCCTGAGGTAACATGTAAAGGATTTTTAGACAAAGATGCAGTGGTAAACTGAAAATCACTGCTATTTAAGCCCGCCTCTTTCATGGTCGATAACGCAACCAACTTATCTTCAAGGGTAAGATCAATTCGTTTGGCTTGCAGTTTCTTCAAGTTAGTCGTGAGATCATTAGCGTCTGGTTTGTTGAAATTAGTGGCGGATAAAAAGTCATCCCCATAACCATAGCCCCTAACGATGCCAACTTGTTTACCACTCAAACTATTTAAACCTGAAAATTCGAAAGCATCGCCTGCTCTTTTAATAAAGCTCAGTTCATTTTCTAAATATGAGTCACTGTAAAGTAAATAAGCCGTTCTCTCCTGCGTATACCAAGTTGCGGGCAACAGATCAATTCTGCCTTTACTCACCTCATCTAATGCTCGTGACCAAGGCATGATTTGAAAATTGACGTCATAGCCCTGTGTTTTCATAGCCGCAACAGCGATTTCTACCGATAGCCCCGGCATGCTTTTATCCGGTGAAATAAACGGTGGCCATGGATCTTGCGCAGCCGTAATAGTAGCAGCAAAGCTACTCGGTAAGGCCATCATCATACTGAAAATAAAGATCAACAGACGCTTCATACTTTCTTCTCCTTGAAGGTGGAACTTATGTTTTGAACTTACGCATATGAGTTTTAATATTTGAGCTCAGTTGAAGAACTTCTTTCGTTCTCTGAGCATTATCTTGACCACTACTCGACAGCTCATTAGTGGCCTCTGATGCTTCAACAATCGCCTGACTGACTTCATCAATGGCTTGTTTCTGCTCTTCTGTGGCATGCGAAATCTCGCCATTTCTTTCAGAAATTTCAGAGATAGTATTTTTCA
Organism: Vibrio sp. B1-2; assembly: GCF_963888445.1. NCBI lineage: Bacteria > Pseudomonadati > Pseudomonadota > Gammaproteobacteria > Vibrionales > Vibrionaceae > Vibrio > Vibrio sp. B1-2. The sequence goes on along the minus strand of NZ_CAWPJH010000011.1, from coordinate 140,575 downwards.
CCTGCTCCACAGAATGTTGTGACTCTGATACTCGCTTAGCGGTGCTTTCTAACAAATTAGAGATGCGAATAATTTCTTGCTCAACCGATTCTGTTGCACTGCTAAGTGAGCGAATATTGGTTTGGATCTGTTCGGTGGATTGGCTGGTTTTGGTCGAAAGGTTGCGCACTTCGTCAGCCACTACTGCAAAACCACGGCCATGCTCACCTGCGCGTGCCGCTTCAATAGCAGCGTTCAGTGCCAGCAAGTTGGTTTGCTCGGAAATGTCATTAATCACCCCGACCACCGTTGATATTTTTCGCCCTTCATCAAGCAGCTTATGCATTTCCGCGTTTACCGAACCCATTTCGGAACGCATGTTTACAATCTCGGCAGCAGAGCGTTCTATTGATTGGTAAACATTATCGACCAGTTGAGAAGCCTCACTTGCTTGCCTTGCGGCGTCATTAGCGGTTTCAGCCACTGTTGCCACCGACTGACTCATCTGTGTGGAAGCGGCAGCGACAGTCGATAAACTGTGTTTTTGTTGATCAATTTGCTGCGCATTTCTCATGGCAACCTGACCACTCATCTCTGCGGTGTCTTTTAACTGCACAGAAGCATTCGTTACTTGTACAACTATCTCCCTTAGCGACTCCGTAAAATGATTAATACTGCGGATGATCTGCGAAAACTCTCTATATTTGGGTTCTGGAATGATACGACTTAAATCCCCTTCACCGGTTGCAAGATCGGCCACTCGCTCTGTTAAATCGTTGAGCGGGCGAAGGACGGTTTTCGTTAACGCCAAAATTAGGAATACAATCATTACGCTATCTAAAATCAGCAACTCAATCAGGCTATATTGCAGACTTTGTAACAAGGTTTTTTCTAGCCTATCTGTGTTATAGAAAAGCTCTACCTGACCAACTTCATTTTCCTTTTCATACTCAACAAAGGTGAGCTTTTGCACCGAAGAGAGCATGGATTCGTATTGTTTCCCCTCATTGGGCTCCATCTCTTTCACATCTTGAGAGTCGGGTGATGTACTCAGGAAAAGAAGCGGTGTACCACCCGCATCTTTCACTCTAACCGCTTGTATGTCTGGGTTATTTAACTCTGCTGAAATAGTGAGTTTGGCGGCATGTAAATCAAAATCCCAAATTGCTTTAGGTAGGCTGTAGCTCAAACGCTCTTTTGCATTCAAGATTGATGTATCTAGGCTATGCTGTAGCTCCGCTTTCTTTGACTGGTAATCAATGTAACTAGAAATGCCCAACACAATGGACACTGCCAGAACAACTTGGGTAACAAAGATCACTTTGACACTTTTCCACATACTTCATTTCGCCTTAATCAATGGTATGAGTTAAGCACTGTGCGTTGGCTTCATCGCACCGCATGATAACCATCTGACTCTTGTGTTTAATGAATAGGACAATGCAGACCAGAAGAGAGGTCAATATCATCTCTGCTATTGTCTGAACTCATACCGATCATGTTGATCTCACTTATCTTTTACTTAAGGATAGACCAAGAAAGAAAAAGGCTATTATTTTTTAAGCCGAAAGTTTACTTTCGGCTTAATTTAGAATTGAGTAGCGAATGAAGAAGCGCTAACGGGCTGGATAGAAGAGTATTTGGCCGTGGTCAACGCATTTAATAGTGATACTCCTGTCGCCTCTTGTTCAGTAAACACTCTTGCAGTCATCACAGCTTTTCCGCCGTTGATGAACACTTCTAATGAAGAATTATCCGCGAGAATCTGCAGCTCAACCTGTTCACATTCTAAGGCCAATTCACGAATCACATCACCTTGACGTATCAAAGTATGGGAACGATCAAAGCGTAATACTTTTTGCTGGGCATCTAAACTCAATTCAACGTATTGCTCATCTTTTTCAAACAAACGTAAGCTTGCCCCCCAAGGCAAAGTGATGCACATTTCAAAACTTTTGGTGTTAAGAATGGTGCATTTATCGCTCAACTCCAAACTTAACGGGTGGTGGCATAACTGCTCTAGCTCCCTTATAGGCCTTTGAATAATTTGACCATTCTCAAGACTCAACTCTCGCAGTGCCGTAAGTTGATGCAGCCAGCCGTTGTCACAACTAGGATGATTAATTTCGTCAGGCAGCCCCATCCATGCACACAAGACGCGCCGCCCGTCTGCCGTTTGCATTGTTTGAGGGGCATAAAAATCAAAGCCGTGATCCAGTGGTTGCAGATGACAAAAGTGAGGATGATCATTTTCATCCCATAAGACTTTTGCAATACGATTTTGATGGACAACTGTGTGGTTCACGTTATCTGAAATAATCCCTTGAGGGCCAAAAACAAAATAACTTTGGCCCGCAATTTCAAACATATCAGGGCATTCCCACATGTAACCTAGCGGTGCGATTTCTTCACCAAATAGACCATCGAAATGCCACTCTTTAAGATCATGTGAATGGTAAATAGCGATCCGACCTTGCAACTGCGTTGTTTGCGCGCCAAGCAACATGAGCCATTTGCCTCGGTGGCGCACTATTTTAGGGTCGCGAATGTGTTCCGTGACACCCGTTGGCAAATTACGGATCACTGGGCCACGTTTTTCAAAACGGAGGCCATCTTGCGACACAGCTAAACACTGCGTTGTTTGACGCAATCGCTGTTCACCTAACCGAACATTGCCAGTATAGAAAAGCATCAACTCATCGTTGTGACTTAAAGCATGACCAGAAAAAACTCCGTGACTGTCATACCAGTCTGATGGAGTCAGTGCAATACCTTGCCATTGCCAGTGAATAAGATCAGTACTCGTCAGTTGTACCCAATATTTATCCTTGTGCTCACACCCATAAGGATACCACTGATAAAAAAGATGATATTTTCCTTGGTGATAAATGAAACCGTTTGGGTCATTGAGCAGCCCTTGCGGCGGAGAAATATGCCACGTTGGACGAAAGGGACAATCGTTTGGCGAGGAATAGGCGTACGCATTAAGCCGCAGCTGAGAGTCAATCATTCGACCTAAACTGTTGATCAGTTCATCGGCATATTCATTGATGCTATCTTGTTGAATCAAAAATGAAAGCTGCCATTCACCGAGCACTTCACGCAATCGCATGTGGCTAGGCAAAACATTGACTAAAGCTGGATCTCGCAGCGCAATAACGATTTCGCCTCTTGGTGCGAGTACTCGCTGAATATTGGCCGGGCCGCCAACTAATCTCACCATCTCTTCAAATGACATTTTTTCCACTGGCACTGTTTCTAATGACATGACTTACACTCAATTTCTGGGAACGATTGCAAAATATAAAAAAATAAGCCTGCTTGCAAGCATTGGTGAAATATTGCCCTCAATTATGCGGGCTTCCCCTCAGCAAGTACCTTCAGTCTTAGCCGGTTTCACGTTCGATATTTTGGAATGTTAACACGACTTTACTCATCTCCTGCCCACGACCAGCAATACGTTCAAGCAACATCTTGGCTGCATTTTCACCTGCTTTATCAAAGGCATAGTTGAATGTTGATAAGCTTGGGTTACTGACAAATGCGAGCTCATCATTGCCAACTCCTAATACTTTTATTTGCGATCCAACCTGAACTCCAGACTCTTGTAGTGCTTTCACCGCTCCAACCGCAATTCTATCGGTTGCGCAAAAAAGACCATCTAATTGTGGGTATTGCGTGATTAATGTTTTAGCTTGTAAGTAACCAGATTCAATCGAAAAATCACCACGCACATGAAACAACAAGGTTAAATTGTTGATACCCAGTGCTTGCTCTAACCCTTGAGAACGTAAACAATCCACCGCTACGTCATCGCTCTGAACACCAATAAAACCAATGTGTTGACAACCTTTTGCTATCAACCGTTTACCCGCTTCGAATCCAACGCGAAGATCATCATGAACAATACTCGGGATATCGTGCAGTGAGCCATCTTGCCCAACCAAGACCACCGGGACATTAGATTGTTGGATTGCTTTTACTAATGGCATATCAAGGTGTGTGGCGTAAAGTACAATGCCTTCGACCCTCTTTTGATTAAATATTTGGATATATTCCAACTCTTTAGCGTGATCTTGATGCGTATTGGCGAGCAACACGTGTTTGCCTGCTTGTTCAAATATGGCACTTAAACCATCAACGCCTTGTGCTGTCGCATGCGAAGAGACTCGCGGAACGATGACTCCAATTAAATTGGTTTTTTGTGATTTGAGATCTTTAGCGACTTGGTTGACCATATAGCCGCATTCGGAAATTGCCTTTAACACTTTGATTTTTGTAGACTCTTTAACACCATACTCATCATTTACAACGCGTGAAACCGTCGATTTAGAAACTCCGGCCAGCTTAGCGACATCGTGCAAACTCGACATACATAACCTTACTTATTCTGTTTTGGGATTGTTTGCAAAACTCAGCGCGGCAAACGATCGAATAGTGTGATTCTAACGCTGTTTGTAGAATTATCGATCTCTCTTTTACTGATCTAATTCACAGAATCAATGGTTGGCTTTTGACTACTTTGAATTATTCATCAAAAATCCATTTTGCAAACGTTCCCAAAAATACTTATTTTAACTTTATCCACCATGCTTATCTTAAAGAGATCAAGTCATCTGGATACCAAACAACAACCGGGGTGGGTTATGAACTATCCAGTCATAGCAAAACAATTATTAGAGCAATTAGGTGGCAGAGAAAATATCCAAGCCCTTGCTCACTGTGCAACACGTTTAAGATTAGCGCTAAAAGATGACGCATTGGTTGATGAACAAGCCATTGATTCACTTGAAGGTGTCAAAGGACAATTCAAAGTCGCTGGCCAATATCAAATTATTTTTGGCTCCGGTATCGTGAACCAAGTTTATGCGGAAATGGCCAAGCTGACCGGACTTGCTGAAATGTCAACCAATGATGTTGCAAGCGCGGGTGCACAAAAGCAGAACCTAGTTCAGCGCGCCGTTAAAGGGTTGTCGGATATTTTTGTCCCTATTATCCCGGCCATCGTCGCTGGCGGTTTATTGATGGGGCTGTTCAATGTACTGACAGCTACTGGGCTTTTTATCGAAGGGCAGTCACTGATTGATGCCAACCCGGGCTTGGCTGATCTTGCCAGCATGATCAACACCTTCGCTAACGCCCCTTTTGTTTATCTTCCTGTTTTGTTGGCATTTTCTGCTTCAAAAAAATTCGGCGGCAACCCATTTCTTGGCGCTGCATTAGGTATGTTGATGGTTCACCCAGACCTGCTTAATGGTTGGGGATTTGGCGGCGCGTCTGTCGCAGGCACCATCCCTACTTGGAATATTTTTGGCTTTGAGATCCAGAAAGTCGGCTATCAGGGCTCTGTCTTACCCGTTTTAGTCTCCGCCTTTATTCTTGCAAAAATCGAAAATGGCCTGCGCAAAATTATCCCTTCTGTACTGGATAATTTACTGACGCCTATGCTCTCGATTTTCATTGCAGGCTTTTTAACCTTCACACTGGTAGGCCCGATTACTCGCGATATCGGCTTTCTATTGGGTGATGGGCTGAACTGGCTATACGATTCTGCTGGCTTCATTGGTGGTGCACTGTTTGGCTTTATCTACGCACCGTTTGTGATTACTGGCATGCACCACAGCTTTATTGCTATCGAAACACAACTATTGGCTGACATCGCCATTACTGGCGGTACGTTTATTTTTCCTATTGCGGCCATGTCAAACGTCGCACAAGGTGCAGCAGCTTTAGCGGTTGGTATGAACACCAAAGATATCAAATTAAAAGGCATTGCGATTCCATCAGGTGTGACCGCCCTTCTGGGCATTACCGAACCCGCTATGTTCGGTGTAAACCTGAAACTTCGCTACCCATTTATTGCTGCGATCATCGGTTCAGCTTGTGCCAGTGCATTCATTACCTTGTTTAATGTCAAAGCACAAGCGTTAGGCGCGGCTGGGCTTCCAGGAGTGATTTCTATTAACCCAGAGAAAATCAGCTACTACATGATTGGTATGCTGATTTCTTTTGTCATTGCCTTTACCTTAACACTTGTTTTGGGTGCCAAAGAGCGCGCAAAGCTTAATAAACAAGCAACAGCGTAACCCCCAAGGCTGTTATGCTCCTAAGCCCGCTCGATGTGAGTGGGCTTATTTCTTCAGCGAATAACACGGATATTGGAAGAAAAAATGAATCGAGTTTGGGTGACAGGCGACGCGGTCGTCGACTTAATTCCTGATGGTGAAGCACACTATCTAAAATGTCCGGGCGGTGCTCCGGCGAATGTGGCTGTTGCCATCGCAAGATTGGGGGGTAATAGCGCCTTTTTTGGCCGTGTGGGTAATGACCCTATGGGGCGCTTTATGCAATCCACATTAACCGAAGAGAAAGTAGACACCCGATATTTGCAGTTGGATGAACAGCAAAGAACATCAACCGTCGTGGTCGATTTAGACTCGCACGGCGAACGCAGTTTTACCTTTATGGTGAAACCGAGCGCGGATCAATTCATCCAATGTTCAGATATTCCCACCTTTTTAGCGGGCGAATGGCTGCATTGTTGCTCCATTGCACTGGCCAGTGAACCGAGTCGCAGCACTACCATTGAAGCGATTAAACGCATCAAAGCCAACGGGGGATTTGTCAGTTTTGATCCCAATCTACGAGAAGGGGTCTGGCCTAACTCCGAAGAGATGATCCCAGTGGTGATGAGCGTGGTGGCAATGGCGGATGTGGTTAAGTTTTCCGATGACGAACTGCTCTTGCTCACGCAGCGCCCTAGCCTTGAGCAGGGATTAATCTCAGTGAAAGAATTGAACATTCCGCTGATTGTCATTACTCAAGGCGCAAAAGGAGCACTGGTGATCACCGCAGAGATGCAAACACTGATTACGGGAAAAGCCGTAAAACCTATCGATACAACAGGTGCCGGAGATGCTTTTGTCGGTGGATTGCTGTGCCAGCTGTCATTACATAAAGAGTGGCTTACTAAGGGTACTATCATAAACGCAGTGCAATGGGCTAATGGCTGCGGAGCATTAGCCACCACTCAAAAAGGGGCAATGACAGCGCTACCAGATAAACACATGCTTGATCAATGGATTGGCTAAAATGATGGCTTGTACTTACAAAGACGTAAGTCGTGTTGAAGTTCAAGCAAACTGCGAAATAAACGGATGATTTTCAGAGGATATTTGCTACGCTTACTGCATGATTAAACAAATAGCACTCGGACCAGATGCAGACATTTGTAAAATATGAACGATGTAGACGGTGGGTAGTTAGCTTACTATTTTGCTTACTGCCCATCGTTGTAGCTAGCCCAATTATCGCTTGGCAGACACGAGCTGATTTGAATCATCACATGCAAAGCGTTCTGGTAAAAGGCATAGATTACATTAATCTACTGCTAAGAAATGCTCATGTTGCCAACGAGCGTGCGGCGCCCTACCTTAATATGGATTGCCTAGATGCTACTCGTTATTTGCGCGAGCTAGTGGCGACAACTCCCGATATCCGGACCATCAATTTAGCCAAACAAAATACGATTTATTGTAATTCGTTAACCGGTCAAGTAAACGATCACTACCAAATCGACAGCTATGTCAGTGGTGAGCTCTATTTAATGGCAGGTAATCGACTCACACCTCTCCGGCCTGTGTTGGCTTTTCACAGAAGCTACGAACAAGGTATGGTGATCACTGGAATTAGTTCCTATTACCTAACTAACATGCTTATTTTACTTGATCGCTATGGCAAACTTTATTTTCACGTTGGCAAAAATCACCTCGACGAGACTGGCGTTGTAACTTCCGAACCGTTATTTCCCACAATTATTAATACTTCAGAACGCTACCCTTATTCACTATCGACCCTATTAACTATTGATGACTACTGGCTTTATTTTAAAAACACCAAACAAACCAGTGCGATGTTAGCTCTCTTAATGGGAATCAGTTTAGGAGGATTTGTTTTTTGGAAACTCGGCCAAGCTTCGTCAATGCAAGGAGAAGTGAAACGCGCTATTCAATCCAACGAGTTCATTCCGTATGTACAACCGATTGTTGATGGTAGTGGCCAGCTCAGCCATATTGAAGTTCTTGCTCGTTGGCAACATCCTGTTCATGGATTAGTGAGGCCCGATCTTTTTATTCCCTTAGCGGAGGAATCTGGGCTAATCATTCCTATTACGACTCAGTTAATGTCACAAGTAGAGCGTGAACTTTCATTACATCAGTCACAATTTCCAGAGCATTTCAGTATTGGATTTAATATTTCAGCCAAGCACTGCGTAGCTTCCAATTTGTTTGATGATTGCAAACACTTTATTGAAACCTTCGACAATCGTAAGCATATTTTAACGTTAGAGCTCACTGAGAGAGAGTTGGTTATTGATAGTGATGAAGCAAAAAAGCTCTTCCAGTCATTGGATAAAATAGGTGTGTTGCTAGCAATTGATGATTTTGGTACGGGTCACTCTAGTTTGAACTATTTGCAAGAGTTCAAGTTTGATATTTTAAAAATCGACAGAAGCTTTATTACCATGATCGGTAGTGATGCGATCTCTAGTCATATTGTTGAAAACTTAGTCGATTTAGCTAAGCGACTTGGGTTAAAAACCATCGCAGAAGGTGTGGAAACCCAAGATCAAATTGACTTTTTGAACGAAAGAGAAATTGACTATTTACAAGGCTATTTCTTTTATAAACCTATGCCGCTCAGTGAGTTTATCACTCTGCTTAAAACCACCTAGATCAATCTCTGGCATTCCAATACGATGATAACTAGAACTTCAGTGGTTATTTCTTATGACGAGAGGCCAACTGAGCACGGTAGCGAGCTAAATGAAAACGCTTGCGAACAGGTTGTTGAACAGAAAGTTGTTTTAATACTTTATTAAGCTGTTTCGTGTGATGTGCACTATTATACTCTGCTGATTGCCCATCTTCTTCAATAAAAAATGAGGCGACACTCGCGGTCAATAAACCGAAAAGTGTAATACCCGTCAACATCAGAAACACGGCAACACCACGCCCAAATGGAGTGATTGGATACATATCGCCGTAACCAACAGTAGTAATCGTGGTCATTGCCCACCAAATCGCATCAGAAAAATCATTGATTGGGCTATCCGTGCCTTTTTCAACCAAATAGACAAAAGCCGCAGAAAGAAGCACTGTCGATAAGCTGGTTAACCCAATAAAGCTGAGTGTTTTTTGTCTTAGTACCGCCTTTGTTTGACGCCATGCTCTTGGCAAGATCAGTAAAATGCGTAAAAAACGGAGCGGACGTAGGAATGGCATGGCCACAATCAACACGTCAGGCCAGTTTTTTACCATGTAACGCACTGGATGTGGGCTGAGTAAGACCTTAACCAGTAACTCCGTTGCAAACAATGCCCAAATAATCCAAAGCAGATGCTCCAGAAAATCAAGCTCTTCGGGTTGTAAAGGTGCAATATCTGGTAGTAAAGCGACGATCACATACACTACCGATAATAGCAGCATCGGAATTTCAGTTTTATGTTCGATCGCAGACAGTAGTTGTAAACGTGTTTTTAATTTCATGATTCAAATACCTTTTTCCGTTTACCTTAACGCCAAAAGTACCAAGTGAACAGTACAACCATCCCTTTCGTTACCCAATTAGCACCCAATTCAAAATGGAAATCACTATAAACTAGGTGGTTGAGATGTAAAGAATTGTGACCTTAACAAAGCTTAAAATAACCGTCTTGAGCGTTATTCTAAGCTCTCCACACCCAATATCTCACTCACAAAAATCTCAAAAACACCATAGGAGTCAAGTTTCAATTGTGATACGATGCACAACTTTATGGATATCTCTCTATTTTCATATGGACGTGACCCGATACCCAAGCCACTTAGGATGCTGCCGATGACCAGTAAGTGAGGCCGAAAAAACATCAATAAAATGGTGGAATTGGCGTCAATGAACGTGATCAATACAGCAATGCTGCAAGTGGGACAGGTATAACTCCGTTGTTTTACTCCGAGGTCACTTATTACCATGTCTTTTTTAAAAGATTTAGCCATTCGTAAAAAAATTGCGCTTGCCTTTACTATTATCGCGTTAGTCAACATCGCCTTCGGTTATTACCTATATCGTTCATTGAACGAAATACAAGATGACCTACTCAATCTAACGGATGACACACTCCCATCAATGATGATGGTCAATAACGTCAAATACAATATGGCTTCTGTGCGACGTGCTCAAATCAGTTTGCTTTCCGCAACCGATCAAGCCGAAATTACGGAGGATATTCGTTGGATGCAGGAACACTATCAAGCAATTGATAGTGCACTAGCCACCTATGAGCGTGCGGTTTGGACCGATCACGAGCGTTCGATTTTTATGCCAGTTAAAAACCTCTGGCGTGACTACTTGACTGCGCTTGGCTCTTTTAATGACGATATCCTCAATCAAAATATCGTAAAAGCTCAAGGGGATATCTCAGCCTCTTTGGTTACATTTGAACGCCTAGAGAGTGCGATTGACGATCTTCTCAATTTAAACCAAACCTTTGTTGCCAAAAATCGCTCTGAACTGATGACGCTTATTCAAGCTATCACCTCATTTTCCACAGGCAGCATCGTTGCGCTGATAGCGTTTATGGTGTTCATTACACTATTACTTTCTCGCTTAATCTGCCAGCCACTACAGTTGGTTGTACAGCAAGCGAACGCCATTGCTGGAGGTAATTTAAGCCATCGATTAGCACGTCAGCATATTGGGCAAGATGAGCTAGGTGAATTGGCCGATGCGTGTTCAAGTATGCAAGAGAATTTACGCTCAATGGTGGAAGAGATCATCGCCGGAGCGACTCAACTATCTCATGCTGTCGATGAAGTTAGCGCCGTCTCTGAACAGACATCACAGGGCATGCAAGAGCAACAGGTCGAGGTCATGCACATTGCTACGGCCATGACGCAAATGAAATCAACGGTTGCAGAAGTGGCACGAAGCACAGAAGTCGCTTCTGACGCCGCTCGTGAAAGCAACCAACAATCCATCCTTGGGTCAAAACAGATGGATTCCGTCGCGAATGCTATCTCTCTTGTGACTCAAGAAATTGATCAAGCAGAACAACGCGTATTAGAACTTGAGCAGCAAGCGCAGCAAATTAACGTTGTCGTTGACGTGATAAGCAACATCGCCGACCAAACAAATTTGCTTGCACTTAACGCAGCAATTGAAGCAGCGCGTGCTGGTGAACAAGGGCGTGGTTTTGCCGTTGTGGCTGATGAAGTCCGTGCTTTAGCTGGCAAAACTCAGCAATCGACGGGCGACATCGTCAATATTATCCAAAGCCTACAAACATGCGCACTTCGTGCTCGTGAAGCGACGTCACAAAGCAGTGTACTTATGGGACAATGTGTTGAGCAAAGTGGCCAAACTCAAATCGCGATTGACCACATTAGTAATCAAAGCGCGCATATTGCAGATATGACCATTCAAATCGCCAGTGCGTGCGGAGAACAAGATTCGGTTAGCGAAGAGCTCAGCCGCAATATCGAACGCATTAGTGAATCAGCCAAGCAAGTTGCACAAGGTTCTTCCAGTGCCGCTCAAGCGTGCGTCGAACTTAGCCAGTTAGCAGCAATGCTACAAAATACGGTACGTCGCTTCCAAGTCTAACCTCATATCGTGGGTTTAAAAATAACGGCCTCTTTTGAGGCCGTTATAGTATCCATTCTCTTGCTATTTATAGCTTAAATCTGTCGCTTTACCTTTAAAGATTCGGTAAACCACAAAGGTGTACAGCAAGATCATCGGCATCACAATCACGACACCAATGCCCACTACCAATAAGCTAGCCGTAGAGGCGGCTGATTCTTGAGCCGTCATTATCCCGGGGACGACATCAGGGAAAAAGCTATAGGCTAATCCAAGAAAGCTTAATGCAAAAATTAGCATCACGCCAAAAAATGGCCATTGAACTCCCATATCATTCACTACAGGCACTCTTTTTAAATAGCGATCAACCATAAAAATCGTGACTAACACCACCAGCGGAACAGGAGCTAATAACAGCATTTCAGGGAAACTAAACCAACGTTCCGCGACCAATGGGTTAAATAACGGGTTAACAATACTGACTGAAAAAATACCCAGCGCGGCCAACCAACCCGCGCGGCGTGACCAGCGCGCCGCTCGAATTTGTAACGCGCCTTCGGTCTTTAACACCAGCCAAGCACCACCGATATAAACATAAGCGGCCGTCACGCACAGCGAACTGAGTAGTGCAAAGCCATAAGCCTGCATCGACTCCTCAAAGCTCATCACATACCGTCCAATCATGTAACCTTGGGTTAATGCGGCAAGTAAAGAACCGGTTTTAAAACACAAGTCCCAGTGGTCTTTATGATCCGCTTTCGCTTTTGCACGGAAATCAAACGCTACACCACGCATAATCAATGCGATCAGCATCAGTGCGGTGGGCAAATACAGCTCTGTCAAAATCAAGCTATGTGCACTTGGAAACGCAATCAATAAAATACCAACGCCTAGCACTAGCCATGTTTCATTGGCATCCCAGAAAGGACCAATTGAGGCGATCATTCTATCGCGCTGTTGCTCATTATTTTGGGGTAATAAAATACCGACACCCAAATCATAACCATCAAGTACCGCATACATGAAAACACTAAAACCAAGCAGTAAAAGATAAATTTCCGGTAGATAAGAGATCATAATGGTGCCTTTTGCTCGTCAATCGGTTGAATCGTTATGCCTGTGGAGAACTGCCTTGCTAAATAAAACAGTGTATGGATATAAGCAACTAGCAATACGGCATAAATGGTTAAATACATGGCTAATGACAGCACAACAGAACCACTTCCAATCGCAGTGACCGCATCAGAAGTACGCAATACACCACTAACAAGCCATGGTTGACGGCCAATTTCAGTAACATACCACCCTGCTAATGTGGCTACCCATCCTGAAAACGTCATCGCGATAACGGTATAAAGGTAGAACTTGGGTAAGGTTTTTTTACGAATTAAACGCCATGCACCAAACCAGCTCACTAGCAGCATCAGCACGCCAATTCCGACCATAATTCGAAAGCCAAAGAACAGTGGCTTAACTGGGGGATGGTCCGGTGCAAATTGATTTAAACCCACAATTTCACCGTCGAGGTCATGCGTGAGTATTAAGCTGGCTAATTTAGGAATGCCGAGTTCAAAGTGATTGCTACGTGTGGCTTCATCCGGCCAAGCGAATAAGAGTAACGGTGCTCCTTGCTCCGTGTCCCACACCCCTTCCATCGCGGCAATTTTAGCGGGTTGGTGTTTTAACGTATTTAAACCGTGTAAATCGCCAACAAAAATTTGTATTGGTATAGCAATGGCCGCGAGAATAATGCCGACTCTAAGGCCCACTTTCGCTTCTTCCAGTTGTGAATTACACAAAAATTGGTAAGCAGAGATCCCTGCAATGACAAAACTTGCGGTGAGTAAAGAAGCCAGCAACATATGTGCAAGCCGATACGGCATAGAAGGATTGAAAATAACCTCTTTCCAACTGGTGACATGAACAATGCCTTCAATCACTTCATAACCAGCGGGTGTATGCATCCAACTATTTAAAACTAAAATCCAAAAAGCAGAGAGTGATGTGCCTATCGCCACCAGCACTGTTGCTAAAGTATGCACCCATTCAGGTACTCTTCCACGCCCAAAAAGCATCACGCCAAGGAAAGTCGCCTCCATAAAGAAAGCCGTCATCACTTCGTAGCCTAACAATGGCCCAGCGACGTTACCGACTCTCTCCATGAATCCTGGCCAGTTAGTCCCAAATTGAAAACTCATCGTGATACCAGAAACAACACCGAGCGCAAAAGTCAGGGCAAATATCTTGACCCAGAAATAATATAAGTCCAACCACAACTGAGCTTGCGTTCGTACAAAACGCCACTTAAAAAACACCATCACCCATGCAAGCGCAATCGTAATGGTTGGAAATAAAATATGAAAACTGATATTGGCGGCAAACTGGATCCGCGACAACATGAGGGTCTCTAACATCACTCTTTCCTCAATCAAAAAATACTAGGCAATCAAATAACAACAATTTACTTAATTGTTAATTACGTTGATCGACCTAATTAAGTTCACTACCTGAGGATTCTCTTACTTAAAGTCACTAAGGCTCCTCGTCGGTTGAGAGGAATGAAAATCCGAACAGCGCAGCCAATGAGTTGTACCAACCATCAGCAGTAAGACCGAGGAAAAAGATGTATCAAATTACGGAAGAATTATGACAAAAAATAACCGTGCCCCATAACAAGCGTTAGGTTTGAGTAAGCAGTAAGCCTTGCTTCGACTTACAACGCAAAAAGGGTCGCATTTCATGCGCCCCTTTCCTCCTTAACAAAAGGTTAAAACTGAGCAGTTAGCTTGATATACACTTCATCTTTGCCTAATTTACTGTCTAATCCATGAGCGTAACCAATCCGTACTGGTAACGTGCCGCCATAAAGTACGATGGTATCGATCTGCACTTCAGCACCAATCCCCGTCAGGGCTTGGTAGTTTTGGTTATCGTTCCAGCTTGATCCTGAGTCGACAAATACAGAACCTGAAATATCCCCCAAGCCAATTGGCCACAAATTCCAGTTTCGTTCAGCGCGATACAATAAGCGGCTTAGTTCAACACTTTGTGTCGCGTAAACTTGCCCTACTTGAGCCGCAGAGCTGTAGCCACGCAACGCTATCTGTTGGCGGCCATAGAGCTGCGCGCTGTCACCTTCGTAACTGCCCAGCTCAAACCGTTTGGCTTTTGAGTCCGCATAACCTGCCGCAAGATGAGTGGTAAGGTTGAAGCTCCCCGGGAGGTCCCAATGTGCTTGCCACTGCGCCTGCCATTTTTGTCCAGAGTAATCACCGCCAACATTGGACTCCCATACCAAATCAGCGTAATGACCCCACGCATAACCGGGAACATTCAATAAGCCTTCACGGTTATCCCATTGCAGCGCAGCCCCTGCAAGCCACTCATCACTGGCTTGTGTATAGCGCGTACCTTGAGGCGCTTTGATCAATGACTCTTTCTGCCAATAAGTTCCGATACCAAACGTTAAGTTATCATCGAGACCATGCCATAAATAATTACGTTGTAACGTCAAGTCATCTTGGCGGACAATGCGATCGTCTTTATTGGTCAATGGGTTTAACTTAAACTCATGCTCTCGGCTGAGCGTTGCTTGCCAACGGTTGTCATATTGATATCCCAATTGGTACGTCGCCAACGCATTTTTTGTATCCCAAGCCGCTTGGATTTCATATTGATGTCGCCCTAACACATCTGAACCACTGGTCGAGAAACCAAGTAACGATTGGTTCTCATCCCCTTGCCAAACGGGAACCCAATAACGTGGCGTTAAAGTCGACAACGGTGAGTAGTCGGTAGTGTCACTTTTTTCGGCCTGAGATATCGGCGTCGAAGCAACGGATGTCACCTTGGCAAAGGAAGACAGCGGAGTCTCATTGAAAGCCGTCACCGCCGGAATGTGGCGCAAATGGTAACCATCATGCTCATAAGCTTGGTAGATAAGCCCTTGCGATTGATTCCATTGCGGAGAAAAAGCACCGCCAATTTCATTGGTTAACTGCTCCAACTGCAAACTGGCCAAGTCCATACGGTAGATCTGATAACGCCCCGTGTAATCGGCGCTGAACAGCAGCTCCCCCTCTTGGGTAAAACTCAATTGATGCTCGGTTGCTGATGTTTCAGTGACAGCCAACCAGCACTGCTCTTTGGCGACAAAACGCATGATATTCCAAGCGCTAGACGGCTGCTTCACGGAAGCATAAATGTCGCCTGTCGGAGACAGCGCCATATCACCAATGACCCAACCATATGTGCCTTGCCATAAGCGAGTTTGCTGTCCATCCAGCGTCACCTGCCATAATTCAGGCAACCCTTGTTCATGACGGGTAGAGAAAACACTTTGCCCATCTCGGCTCCAACGTACTTGGGTAAAGCGCTGTTGCTCGGTTAAACGCTGCCACTGCCCATCAACGTAGCGATAAAGATCATTCAACACTCGTCCGTCAAGATAACTATTCACTTGTGACGCGACGATACCTTGCTGGGGATGAACATCGAGGCTAGTTAAGCTTTTTGTAGTCAATAAACGCTGCCATTGATTTTGCTTACTATCCCACATCGCTAAATTTGCTCGATCAACCCCATCACGACGCCAAGCCAGTAATTGCTCTGATCCACCATTGGCTAATAGATATTCAAACGGCTGGCTATCGAGAGATTGAGCCTCTGAAGGCTGTTCCTTACTTTGCACAATTTGATCTGAAAACTGCGTGATTAGATCGGCACGGAACTCTTGCCAAAGCGCAAAAAAGTCTTTACCAAAAGCACGTTGAGCGCTTCGGTTTAAGAAAACGCCCGGAATTAGGTAGCCACTGTAATCGCTTAAAAAATGTTGGAGTGCGTCTTCGCCATACGTTTTGGCTAAATAATCAATAAAATACGCGCCGTAGAGGTAATTACTGCCAAGCGGTAAACGTTTATTCGCTACCACGATTTGGTTGAGATCAGCTAGTTGTCCGCTCGCCACTTCCATGCGCATTTGCATCGCAAAATGGCTATTGTGCAAACGTCCATAACCTTGTTCATTTTGGCTTTCCATGTAAACCGCTAACCCTTCTAACAGCATCGAGGGTGTCATTGCATGCGGGAAAAGCAGTGTGTGACGGCCAAAAATACGTCGAGCTCCAGTGACCGCACGCTCATTTAATTCCATATGAACAATGTGAGTGTATTCATGGCGGATGAGCATGTGCAACCATTCATCATTGCCTTCCAATCCATTGACATCGCTGGGAGGATTTAAGATCAAGCGAATTTGAGCATAAGGCAGCGGCGTTGCCCAACCGTTGGAATAGTCGTAGTCATCCACCAGCGTTAGGTGCGTTTTTTCAGCTGGCATCTTTGAGAATTGACTGGCAAGGTCTTGATGCACTTTCTCGGCAATATCTAACGAATGCGCCGCGTACTGGGCCAATTCACTGCGAAAGTGCACGATAAAATGTTGCGATTGTTGAGTCTGCCATTGCTGACCAGCTTGATCCCAAGCGACTGACTCAGCCAATACTGTTGGTGTATGCATACCCAAACAAACCATCAAACCCATAATGGGTGAGAGTACAAATTTTGCTGACATCGTTACAACAACCCTTTTCAATAATTAAGTGCGGCGATTGTACGTTGAATGAGAAAAGGATTGGGTATCGAAATGTATGGCTTTGTCAGGATAAGGCCTGACTATCATTTGCTCCCCCATTTAAGGAGATGGCACTTAACATTGATAAGTAATCTATTTCATATCGCACTCTATTTGACTGATCGGAACGCTCGATTGACCAAAACAGACATAAGCGGTAATTGGTTGATTTACCTTCATTTTCACGTAGCCAGCTTTTACATCATCCTCTCGAAATCGAACCATATTGGACGTTGCTTCTGAACCATCGACATAAATCGCCGTGAAATCATCATTCATCCAAGCAACCACTTTGTCGTAACTCTATTTGGTCTTAAACACGATCTCGGCGCAGCGAATAGGCGGCTACTTCTTTAAGCGAGAAGACCCACTAGATATTGCAGGCCCGCAAGCGGGATCAGCCTTCCCTAGCCTATCAGGCTATATGGACGCACTCTTTAATAGCAAAGATGGCGCTTACGCTTATTCAAATGGTTTATATGATGGCAGCGATGGTTTGTTCCCAGTCACCATCACTGATGTTCCTTACAAAACCACGACACCAACTAAAGTGTATCAACAAGACGGTTTAACCATTTACGCACCCGGTATTCCTCATGGGGACGTGCCATGTTTGGCTTATCGTATTGAAAGTGATCAGGGCGTTATTGTTATTTCTGCCGATCAAAACGGCAGTAACCCAGCATTTCTCGATTTTGCTCAAGGCGCTGACATTTTAGTCATGCCGATGGCTGTTCATGAGTCAGCCGATGAAGTTTCCGCATTTATGCACGCTAAACCTTCAGTGATTGGCGAAATTGCAGCCAAAATCAATCCTAAACTGCTCGTGCTCAACCACTGGATGGGAGTCGGCCTTAAACATAAATCAGAGTCCACCAAGATCATCAAACAGTTTTATCACGGCGAAGTTATTGCCGCCCGTGATCTCTCAAGCTACCCAATGAGTTCCGTGAAGGAGATAACCCATGAATTGTAAAATTGTTTTGTCTATTGCGATGACTTCGGCCATTGCTCTTCATCCTGCAATGAGCGTTGCAGAAACGTCAACGGAAGCACCTGTGAGTGCGCAACCCACCTCGCAAAATAGTGGCAAATGCGCGGCTGGCAAATGTGGTACTGAAAAACGCTTTGAGAAACAGGATTTAAAAAGCGATCCGCAAGGACGTTTAGTACGCGCCAGAGATGGTAAATGTGGCTTAACCGCAGAGGGAATCGCACCTTCCGCTGAAACCATTACTCTAACCAACAGCAAAATCACTGGTGGTGTATGCGGGCAATAGATCGCACTTCAAAAGGCATCGGCTTGCGTAGCGAACACATCTATTTGCTATGCCAGTTGCCTGACCATCCCGACATCGATTTCCTTGAGCTTGCTCCGGAGAACTGGATGAACATGGACGGACTTAAACGCGAGCAGTTACAGCAGATAGCAAAGCACTATCCTCTGGTTGCACATGGGCTGAGTTTGTCGATTGGCGATTGTCAGCCACTGAACAAAGCGTTTGTGAAAAAGATAGCGGCATTTTTAGATGAATTTAACATCGACATTTACAGTGAGCATTTGAGCTTTTCGCGTGATGCCCAAGGGTACTTGTATGAACTGCTGCCTATCCCGCGCTATAAAGAGAGCATTGCTTACTTGGTCGATCGCATTCACTGCGTTCAAGATCTTGTGCAACGCCCTTTGGTGCTGGAAAACATCTCCTACTACCACAGTTACGGCAAGGAGATCCCCGAAGGCGAATTTATTGCTGAGATAGTTGAGCGCAGCGGCTACCAGCTGCTGATTGATATCAATAATGTGTATGTGAATAGCCGTAACCACAATTACTGCCCGTTTGACATGCTGGCCACTTTACCGAGCGAAGCGATCTGCTATTACCACATCGCAGGTCACTTAAAAGAGCGCGAAGATTTCTTGCTCGATACCCATGGCAAACCAGTACAACAAGAGGTGATTGACTTGGCTCGTTATGCTTACGCTCAACAAGGTAGCCGTCCTTTGCTGCTTGAACGTGATCATCATGTGCCTCCTCTGGTGGTTTTGACTGAAGAGTTGCGCACTATCCGTCACGATATTATGCAACCAGCGCCATCATTAGTTATCGATGTGGAGCGTAGCCATGCTTAAACCACCAATGAACATGAGTATGTCAATGCACGCACTGACCTGTGTGATCCGCTCTCCTGTCGCGCAAGGCGAACCGCCCTGCCGTTATCGAGAGTTCATTCGAGCGAATATCTACTCTGTCATTAAGCACACTTTTCCTCTGTTTTACGCTCAACTTAACGAGGAAACACTCTACATTTTGACGGACGAATGGCTGGTAATACATGGCGCTATGGAGCCTGAGTTCCATCAGATTGCGACTGAATTTGTTCAGTTTATCCAACAGCAAAATAACCATAACGCCAGTGTTAACCTCAGTGCTGAGCAAATCGCACTGCTTGAATATGAATGGATCGTTTTCAACGCTGAAATGGATAGCGCTCATGTGCCGAATCTCAACGTATGGTGGGATGATGTTGAAGCTCAACCGGAGGCGTTTTGCATACAGCTTAACCCAACGTTAAAACTGGTCGAAGTGCCTTTTCTTGTCCATCCAGAATCGGTCACTTTTTTGATTCAAGAACAGAAAACTGTCTGTTATGGGGTATTTCGTCATGCATCGCATCAGGTGGTATCACAAAAACTCAGAGAAGTAGATATCGCCCTAATTCAGATGATTCAAAACGCCCCAGCGCAGTCACTAACGCAACTAGAACAACAGATAGCTCAACACCTATCCAACTTCCATTTTTTGGCGTGGGTTCAAACGTTTCAGCAACAAGGACTCATCAGCCTATATTTATTAGGAGAAACTCTATGATTCACTCAGCCCTCAATTGGTACGATGGCGTGATCGAAAAATTTAAAAAATTCGATTTTATAGTACTACTTGTGATTCGACTTTTTCTCGTGCCGGTGATTTTTGTCGGTGCTCATTCCAAAGTGGTTGGTTTCGCTGGAACCGTTGCTTGGTTTGGCGCCTCAACCGCCGATGGTGGTTTAAATCTACCTTTTCCAGAACTGCTGGCATTTTTAGCCGCCGCGACAGAAGTTCTCGGCTGTATATGCATCGCACTTGGTCTTTTTACTCGCATTATGGCTATCCCTATGATTCTCATGATGAGTGTGGCGAGCGCAATGGTGCACTGGAAACATGGCTGGGACGCGATTGCCACCAGCAGTAGGAAGCGACGGTGCGCTTAAACGGTTTTATTGAATGGTTGGCGGTCAATTTTCCGGGCCGCTACAACTACATCACAGAACTTGGCGACCCTGTGATGCTCAATAACGGGATGGAATTTGCGGCTACTTACTTTGTGATGCTGATGGTTCTTTTCATTTATGGTGGTGGCCGCTACGTCAGCCTCGACTACTGGCTAAAAAAACCATTCACTCGCACGCCTCAAACTGCTTAACACCTAATGATGCCTACTAACTTGAAGTTGCCGCCCGCAGCTTCAAGTGGCAGGTGTTATCAATCACACATTCATCTCTGACTATCTTACCTGCCATTTTGGTGGCGGGAGGGAGACTTTATGCTTACAGATGTGGTGGAACTGTCACGGTTCCAGTTCGCCAGTACGGCGCTTTACCATTTTATTTTTGTTCCGCTGACCATTGGCTTATCGTTTTTACTGGCGATCATGGAATCGCTGTATGTGATGACCGGAAAAACCGTTTACAAAGACATGACTCGTTTTTGGGGCAAGCTGTTTGGCATCAACTTCGCCGTTGGCGTTGCCACCGGTCTCACTATGGAGTTTCAATTTGGCACCAACTGGGCGTACTACTCTCATTATGTGGGTGACATTTTTGGTGCCCCGCTGGCGATTGAAGCTTTGATTGCCTTTTTCCTTGAATCTACCTTAGTTGGGCTATTTTTCTTCGGTTGGGAGCGCCTTTCTAAACGTCAGCACTTAAGCGTGACTTGGTTAACCGCTTTAGGCTCTAACTTTTCTGGATTGTGGATTTTGATGGCCAACGGCTGGATGCAAAACCCCGTCGGTGCCGAGTTTAACTATCAAACCATGCGTATGGAAATGACCAACTTTACTGAGGTCATTTTTAACCCAGTAACCCAAGTGAAGTTTGTGCACACCGTTGCGGCGGGTTACACCACAGGCGCACTGTTTATCATGGGTATCAGCGCTTACTACCTATTGAAAAAGCGCGACCTTCCCTTTGCGCGTCGCTCATTTGCTGTGGCTTGCGCTTTTGGCATGGCATCCATTAGCGCCACTTTATTGCTAGGTGATGAGTCAGGTTACACCTTAGGTGAAGTGCAACAGATGAAACTGGCCGCCATTGAAGCCGAGTGGGATACCGAACAAGCCCCTGCCTCTTTTACTCTGTTTGGGCTACCTAACCAAGAAACCATGCACACAGACGCGGCGATTAAAGTCCCTTATTTGATGGGTATTATCGCCACGCGTTCATTGGATGAGCCCGTCATCGGCTTAAAAGATTTGATGGCGCGCAGTGAAGAGCGCATTCGCAATGGCATGCTTGCTTATGGGCTATTAGAAGAATTACGCAATGGTAACGATTCACCGCAAAATATTGCTCAGTTTGAAACGCTAAAAGAGGATTTGGGGTACGGTTTATTACTCAAAAAATACACCGATAAAGTAACTGATGCGACTGAAAGCCAAATCAAACAAGCCGCGCAAGATACCATTCCGCAAGTTGCACCTCTGTTTTGGAGCTTCCGCATCATGGTGGCCTGCGGTATGGCAATGTTCGCTGTGATTGGGCTCTGTTTCATCCAACTTTGTCGGCGAAAAATCGGCACTCAGCCTTGGTTACTTAAGGCGGCATTATTCGCTATTCCACTTCCCTGGATTGCCAGCGAAGCGGGTTGGTTTGTCGCTGAGTTTGGCCGCCAACCTTGGGCTATCGGCGAAGTGCTTCCGGTTAATATGGCCGTATCTAACCTATCACCTAGCGATTTATGGATTTCACTGGGCCTAGTTTACTTACTCTATAGCGCATTTTTGGTGGTGGAAATGTACCTGATGGTGAAGTTTGCTCGACGCGGTCCAAGCGCCCTACATACCGGACGTTACCATTTTGAAACTCAAGATGGGCACGGATCTCTATCTCACGTACACCATTAAGGGAGAACACAATGTTTGATTACGAAACCTTACGTCTGCTGACTTGGGCGA
Organism: Vibrio sp. B1-2; assembly: GCF_963888445.1. Taxonomy (NCBI): domain Bacteria; kingdom Pseudomonadati; phylum Pseudomonadota; class Gammaproteobacteria; order Vibrionales; family Vibrionaceae; genus Vibrio; species Vibrio sp. B1-2. The sequence continues at coordinate 118,125 of NZ_CAWPJH010000011.1, read as the reverse complement.
TTATCGGTGTGCTATTGATTGGTTTTATCATCACCGATGGCTTTGATATGGGCGTTGCAGCGCTACTGCCCATTTTGGGACGCAGTGATGTTGAACGAAGAGTGATGATCAACAGTATCGCGCCTCATTGGGATGGCAACCAAGTGTGGTTGATTACCGCTGGCGGTGCGATTTTCGCCATCTGGCCATTGGTGTACGCCACCGCATTTTCTAGTTTCTATTTAGCGATGATGTTGCTACTTGCCGCGTTATGGCTGCGCCCAATTGGTATGGATTATCGCTCGAAAATCGATAATCCCTCATGGCGCAAGGCGTGCGATAACGCACTGTTCATCAGTGGCGTTGTGCCGCCCCTCATCTTTGGCATTGGTTTTGGCAATTTATTGGTGGGAGTCCCTTTTCAGCTCAATAACTTATTGATGCTTGATTACCAAGGCCATTTTTGGGATCTATTCACGCCATTTCCGCTACTGTGTGGCCTGCTCAGCCTTGCCATCGTCGTCACTCAAGGCGCAACGTTTTTACAGCTCAAAACTTGTGATGCGTTACGTGAGCGAGCCCATAGCGCGTCGTTGGTCAGTGCCAGCATTGCCGTGGCTTTATTTCTCATCGGCGGATTCTTTGCAGCCAACATGGCGGGTTATATTATCGTGAGCCCGATTGTGACGGATGCCGCTTCAAACCCCTTGCATAAAGAAGTGGTTAGCGTCGCTCTCCATTTACTGCATAACTATCAAGCACACGCCATGCTGTGGTTGATCCCTTGCGTGGGCATCGCGAGCTTATTGGCGTGCATATGGGCAAGCCTGAAAAGAGCATCTGGCGGGGCCTTCTTATTCTCTAGCCTTGCTATTGCATGCATTATTTTAACGGCAGGCGTGGCGCTATTTCCGATGATCATGCCATCAAGCTTAATGCCATCACACAGTTTGACGATTTGGGATGCCACATCCAGCCAGAAAACACTCAATATCATCACGATTGTCGCCATCTTAGTGGTGCCAGTCATCCTCAGTTACACGGCTTGGGGTTACTACAAAATGTTCGGTCGATTGAGTGATGATTATATTCGCAACCACAGCACATCGCTGTACTAAAGGAGATAACTGATGTGGTATTTCCGTATTACTCGCCTGCGCATTTGGCATAATCAATGGATTGTGGCTTGAGCAAGCTGAGCATTTCGATGAATCGTAACTCACTCATATACAAGCAGATAACCTGTTAAGAAGCGTTAAGATCATCAAGCTTTAAGATAAAAAAATGGCGCTGTTTTTAGCGCCATTTTTTATCACATCGTAAGAAACGTATTTACTGAAATTTTGGGCCAGCTGCGGCAACAAAAGCCATTTCAACCAGATAGTCAGGGTTAGCCAGTTGCGCTTGAACGCAGGCTCGGCTTGGTGCGCATCCTTCTGGAAACCAGCTATCCCACACTTCATTCAAAGCGGCGAAATGAGCAAAATCTGTGACATAAATCGTCACCGATAACACACGGCTTCTGTCGCTGTCGATCGCCGTTAACTGTTGCTCAGCTTGGGCTAAGATCTGCTCAACCTGCCCTTTCATATCGGCTTTTGTATCGCTATCAGCCACTTCCACAAAGTGGGCAATGCCGTTGAATACGGTAATGTCAGACCAACGTTTACTCGGATTAATACGATGAATAGTCATTAATTTCTCTCTTTATGGTAAAGATAACTCGCAACAGTGCTGTTCGATCACACAGACTGGCGCGCCGACTTTGCAGCTAAAGCCGCTGGCAACCAACCTGCCTGTGGTTTCATCTCGGCGATAACTGGCGATTGTGTGTGAATGTTGGCTAGCAACCAACAACCAATCTCCATCCGCAGACAAAGTGAAGTCACGCGGGAATTGGCCACCGACGTCAAATGCGGCAATCCATTGCGGTTGTGGCTGGCATAGTTCAAAAAGAACGATTTTATTTTGCTCTCGGCAGGAAGCATAGAGAAAACGTTCATCGGGCGACAACTTAATCGCCGCAGCCGCTCCACTTTTCGCCTCATTCGGCAAGAGATCGCACTCTGCCTCTATTTGCCATTGTGTCCCGGAAAATACTAAGGTGACCAAAGTCTCCGACAATTCACAGACCACAAAAGCTCGGGTTTCTGCGTGATTAAACACCACATGGCGCGGCCCACTCCCCGCTGGCATCTCCACAGTTTGCGCCAATGAAAATGCCTGATTATCACTGTTGATGGCGAAAAAATGAATTGCATCACTCCCTAAATCGACCACAACCAGTTGCGACGACTGTTTAAGGAAAACCACCTGATGAGCGTGAGGTGAGGTTTGGCGCTCTGCATTTGGCCCCTGACCATTAATCCATAGATCAGCGATACATAACTCCGGTTTGCCAGTGTCGTCCAAACGAACAATGTTCACATTACCCGACCCATAATGCGCCACGGCGCAATAGCGCTGCTTGGCATCAATAGCAAGATGACATGCATAGCTACCCGACAGTGGCACTTGAGAAACAGAGCCCTTGTTAATGTGTATTAATTGTGGGTTGTCGCTCGCTTCTACCTCATTAAAAGTGTAAAAGCCCTTGGTGGTTTCAAGAAGGTAGGAAGGGTTACGCGTCGCCATCACCTCTTGCAAAACACTAAGTTCACCCGTGATGGTGTTAAGCTCAATCAGCTCAACGCCGTTACTACTGCTTGGTGCATCCGTATAAGTACCAATGTAAAAACGCGCGGCAGTGTGTGTGCTCATTTTCCACCTATCATCAAAAATAAAACACTATACCCAAATTTCACCTTAATCTGGGATAATTTAATTAAGCTGCCTGTATGGCAGTGATGAAAACCGCCATACAGTCCAAACTTAAATCCAATCGGGCGATTGCGGAACACAATCAATGAACAACATGCTCGGAATAATGTTTATTTTTCCTAGAGGATAAAATCCATCTTCGCTGTTAAATAATTTTCCGCGATAACGTTACGTGGGTTTTTAGATACAACAAAGCCCGCACGTGGCGGGCTTTGTTTGAATTTGGTGGGTCTTATTGGATTCGAACCAACGACCTTCTGGATGTCGACCAGACGCTCTAACCAACTGAGCTAAAGACCCAAATTTTTGTTCTTGAGCATGATACATGCAACTGAAATGGTGCGTCCGAGTGAACTCGAATCACCGACCCCCACCATGTCAAGGTGGTGCTCTAACCAACTGAGCTACGGACGCATATCTTCAGAACGGAGTGGATATTAACGGCTGTTTTTGCTGTGTGCAAGTCTATTTTCTTTGTTTTTGAGCCAGTTGGCTTATCTATCACCAGCTTGTCTGTTTTTTATTCACAACTCTGGGTTTAAGCACAATAACCGGATCAACAATAGGTGTAAGCTGTCCAATTTATTTCATTGTATAAGTTATGTGAGATTATCCATTGATTCGGACCAATTATCTCGTACTATAACCTTTATCAATATCTTCGATATGCAATACGGTGACGTAATATGGATGCGCGATTATTCAACCATTCTCATCATTTGAGAGCCTCTGTACTTTGCGGGTTAAGCTTGCTGCTGACCGCTATTGCATTTTTCTTCGTCCTATTTAACGTTTTTTACACTTACAGCTACGGGCTAGCGGCCTTAGAATCTGTCTTCATGTGCTACTCCTATTACGTTTACTTGATTGCAAAACAACAAGCACATTCAGTCACTCACATTCGTGTCTACGTTTATTTTCTGATCTTTATCATCAGTGTAGGAACTTTTATTCAGCCTTTAAGCAATGGCCTATTTTTATGGACAACGTTTTTCCCAGTACTTTTTTACCTATTGCTAGGGGTTAAGCATGGCCGTCTCGCTACAGGCATCGCACTCATTCCGCAACTGTTCAATATCCATTCTCAAGGCTCATGGAATGTGGATTATGACCCAACCCCGTTGATGATTAACCTACTTCTTTGTTATTGCGGTATTTGGACGGTGGCTCATCTTTTTGAATCTAGCCGTAAGAAAACCGAAAACTCGCTACGCTACCTCGCTTCTCGTGATGCGTTGACGGGCTCTCACAATCGTTTGGCACTCACTCATCCTTCGCTCACTTTGTGCAAAATAAGGTGGATACGACGTTGTGCCTTTTAGTGATTGACCTTGATTATTTTAAGCAAGTGAATGACACCCATGGGCATGATGCCGGTGACAAGGTGCTGATCGATACGACGCAGGTAATGTCTCAAATTGTGGGCGACGATAACCTCTACCGTATTGGTGGTGAGGAGTTTTGTGTGACTTTGTTTAATAACAGCATCGCGCAAGCCGAACATGTGGGAGAAAAACTGCGTGAGGCGATTAATCAACATTTGTACGCTTATGGATCGAAGCGAATCCAACTGACCTTAAGTGTCGGTATTTGTGAATACCGTGAAGGTGACAAGTTGGATGTACTACTGAAATTAGCCGATGTTGAGCTTTATAAAGCGAAGAAAAATGGACGTAACCAAGTTTGTATTTGCCAAATCAATGACACAGTGGATGATTCGACACTTTGGATTTCTCAGAGCTCTTGATCATCGCCTATTTCATACACCACATTATAATTTTCAGTATAGGTACACTGTGGTTGACGGCTACACGTAAAGAATCGTCGGCCTTTGAATTCGCCTTGGCTGGCAATTTTTATCACCATTGGGCTGCCACATTTTTTGCAAAAACGCACTTCTTTATCGGTTTCGATCAAATCAATATGCGCGGCCAGTAACCTTCTTAGTTTACTCACTTGATAGCTGTGTTTGATGTTCGCACCAATCAATGGAATGTTGGCAGACTTACACACATGCATCAGCAATTTTTCACGCTCTACCTTGCCTTTATGCAGTTCTTTTCCGTTATCCAACTCGATGATAACTCGCGGCTCTAAGGTTCTTGCATCACACACCACAAAATCAAAATAGTTTTTGGCGATTCGGTTATTGGCGATGAACCACTGCTTTTTATTCAAGTTCGCCGCTGGGGTAACCACGTTGGCCATTGAAACTTTAGCCAACACCACACCGTGTTCCCCTACTGCAGATTTCAGCGCGTTATGAAAGGCGCCTTCAGACATATTGAGTAACGCCCCTTTCTTCTTATAAGCGTAATCTTTGGTATCGTCGTGTTTGATCACGTACTTTTGGATAAAGACAAAAAACAGCACCAGCAGTGCAACAATGATAAAAATGTTGGTCATACGATAAAAACCATGTTGAAGTAATTAGCTAACTCGCTAATTAATAAACGAAGTACCGCCCAAAGGCCAGTTTATTACTATGGATTTGTTGAAGAGGGTGACCTAATCCACATGGCAGCAGGCTCTCTTGTAAGCTGAATCTAGAATGTGTACCAGAGTGTCATTCAGGTTGATAAGCTACGCCAATGAGTGAAATGTCGCAACTTGTGTTTTCTGTCAATGGACAATGACCAAACGAGAAGCTCATTAATGAGAGCCTTAGTAGGAAAAAGTAGAGAAGGAAAAAGCTCGCCGTAGCGAGCTTTTATTGCTTTAACGATTAGTCCAGTCGAAGTAAGCGACCAGTTAAAGACGGAACGATGATTGTCGTTGTACCGATTTGCGTGGCGATCGTCTCTTCAGTCATTAAATCCTTCAATTGAGTCGCAGCTTTTACGCTTCCCATATCAAGAGATAATCTCCGCTCCGCAGTGCTGGTGTTCAGCACATAGAGGATCTGCTCATCACCGTACACTTTGAGATCCGCGTACAAACTCTCGTCAATCCACACATTACGCCGCTCCCCTTTAGCCAGTGACGGGTATTGGCTGCGCAGTAGCATTAATTGACTGACGCTGTTTTTCAGCGCTTGCTGTTGTGGTGACAAGCTTGAACCATCCACTTTGCCACTAGAACGAGCAACGTGATCATCACACAAACCAACAGCAGCACAATTTTGTGTCACTTGCGCTGCAAAGTTTTCGACTTCATCCCCAATCTCTTCACCATAGTAAAGCGTGATTGGCCCAGAATAAGCAGCAAGAAAACTGAACGCGGCAAGATGTCGCGCATAATAATCGCCTAAATTACCTCGTTGGATCAAGTCACCAAAGCGAACCAAATCATGATTACCTAACATTAGATTTGGCATGGCGTGATAAGGCGATTTCGCTCGGTTATTCCAACTGGCTTCTAGACTCAGAGCGCTACCGCTTGCACCAGATTCTTCCACTGCTAGTGCTTGCATCACACCATAGCGTAAAGGAAAGTTGAAGGCTGAGGAGAGCGCTGGGTTTGCATCACTGCCATACGCAGTTAGGGTAATGTCATCAGCCCCTTGCCACACTTCACCGACCATATAACCTAATGTGCCCCATGATTTCCCTGCATTGAGGTTATCTTGCGATGCTTGTTCAACCGCCGCGCGCAGCGAACGCCAGCTCTCAAGCGGGACTTGATACGCTTGGTCTAAACGCCAGCCATCAATGCCAAACTCACGGATCCAGTAGCTGACAACTTCAGTGAAAAATGCCTCACTCGCTTGGCTAGGATAAGTGACCAACTTGCCCGGATAACCACTTTCCCCGTCATGAAGCTGAGGCAACTTGCCGCTCGGTGACGCTTTCACGCCAACAGAGCTGGTGTGGCCAAATACGCCATCCAATAACACGTACAGCCCTTTGTCATGCGCACGATCAATCAGCTCTTTTAGCTTAGCGTTGCTGCCAAAGTTAGGATCTACGTTGAAATAATCACACGCAAAATAGCCAGTAGCATCAAGCTTATCATCGCCATTTTGACCCGCACAGGAATCAAATACTGGCGTTAACCACAACGCATTAACGTTCAAGCTAGCAATGTAATCCAAGCTATTGATGATGCCTTGCAAATCACCACGGTGGTGCGAGTTGCCGTAACCAACGCCGTAATCAGCGTTTGAATCTCCATCAACAAAGGATTCCACCATCACTTGATAAATTCGCAAATCACAAGCGGGGTTATTGTCTTGATAACACGCGTAGTCAACACCTGTATCCACAACGCCAACCACCAGTTGCGATGTGTTGGATGCATCCAGTGTGAACTTCCAAACACCTTGCTCTGTTACGGTAAGCTTGATATTGCCATTTCCTGCATTTTCCAATGTCGCGGAATCGCTAGCTATATTAAAGCCACCAAAACCCAGGTTTAGTGTGCTCCAATCTTCAGAAGCAATTTTGAATTCATACACTCCGGGAGTCAGATAACCTTCAAACGTGTAGAGACCATTTTGCTGATAGGATAATGGATTTGAAACTCCCCAACCGTTCATCGAACCACGCACGTACACCGTGGTTGAACCATAAGGTGCAACATCAATTGGTGGCGCATCAATGCTTAAGCCAGCACCCTGCTCGCCCTGCTGCGGCATCACAAACACTGCCGCCGTTAAGGCTGGAACGGTAAAGCGGCCATTGTTAAACTGGCTCTCTTTGACGCGCACATCTTGTGCTGTGCGTAAAACAGGATGTAATTCAAAGCGCTGCGCATTCGGGATCACCACACTTTGCTCAACGCTATTGGCGTTGATGGCGACAACGATGGCCTCAACGTTAGGGTCGAGATCCGCACCAGCTGAAATACCATCATTCACCGACATCACTATCATGCCAGGTTGCGCATTTGGCCCCGTATTATGGAAACGAACACGGTTTAACACTTCTTGCTCAGAGATTAGCTTGAGCAACGGTGTTTGCGCACGAATTGCCAGCAAAGCTTTGAAGGCATTATCTGTCCATACAATATCTTGCGCGGAAGCCACCGTATTGGGGTTGGCTATCACACTTTGAATCGCACTCCAGTTAGCCTGATCTTTATCTGCTCTTGGCAAGCCGACATTCCAGTTGTTGGTCTGCTTGCTAAAGTCAACACGGTTGTACCAATCACCACTGTCGTAACTGTCGCGCGCCATCGATTTTGAGCGAAGTAGTTCTGACCCCATATGGAAGAAAGGAACACCTTGCCCAAGCATTACTGGCGCAAGACCAATGATCTGCATGCGCGCTCTATCCGCTGAGCTGGTCTCTGCTTTTGCTTTATATTGGTTGAAGTCCCACAGGGTTTGATTGTCATGTTTAGAGACGTAGTTAATCGACTCTTGTGGGTCAAGTGTATAAGCCGCGCCTTGACCACCGTATTGGAAATCACGGCCAAGCACTGTCATGCCGCTGGTGGTTTGCAATGGATAGGCTTGTAAATTGCCAGCCATGCCATAGCGAATTAAGTCCATTTTCGATTTCAGCTCATCACTAAATCGATCACCTGCATTAGCAAAACCCGGAGTGGTTAATAACGCCTCACCGCTATCAAATGGACCACCGCCACGCACACCATCACGTAAGCGGTCGTTATAAGTCCCTATTCCCGTTCCAGCCATTGGCCATTGCGTGGCATTTTCGCCTCTGGCACCGTTTGCGACTTCACCAAAGTTCCAGCCTTCACCATAGAACCAAGTGTCAGGATCAACCGTTTTCGCCGCCTCATAAATCTTGAGCATGCTTGATTTCATCAAGTGTCCCATCAGATCGAAACGGAAACCGTCGATTTTGTAATCTTGCGCCCACATCGTGACGCTATCGGTCACCAGTTTCTCGAACATACGGTTTTCTGAAGCGGTATTGTCACAGCAGCTAGAATTTTCAACCGCACCTGTGATGGGGTTCAAGCGGTGGTAATAACCGGGCACGGTTTTATCCAGTACTGATTTGTCATACAAACCTGACGAGTAGGTATGGTTGTAGACCACATCTTGCACGACTCGAAAACCAAGCTGATGCAGTTTTTGCACCATTTGACGGTACTCTTTCACCCGTGACACACCATCACTTTGCACCGCATAACTGCCTTCTGGCGCGCTGTAATGGAATGGATCATAACCCCAGTTGAAGCTGTCAAGCGGCCGCACATCCGCAAGTAATGCTTGTGCTTGCGGTGTATTCGGGTCGGTTTTTTCCAACAAAGAAAGTATGGTCGCGCTCATCGACGTGCCATCAGAACAGAGCGACGCTTGCGGGTTAATACCACACAGTTTTGCGACCGTATCATTAAGATCGACCCGCTTTTGCTCATCTTCCGGAATCGACGCTAAATCATAGCTTGGCAGTAAGTGAATGGTGGTTAAACCCGCTTGTTTTAAACTTTTCAGGTGCGCAACACTGTCACGTTCTTCTTCCAAGAAGGCGAGGTATTTACCGTTGTATTCCGCTGTTCCTTTGTTATCACTGTTGCTGAAGTCACGAATGTGTACTTCATAAAGAATGTTATCTTCAGGATGACTCAATTCAGGAATAATTTGAGTATCCCAATCGTCCGGTTTTGACTCTGCTGCGGTTAAGTCCACCAATTGAGAATAAAGGCTGGATGTGCTGAGCGATTGCGAATACGGGTCGGTCGTCATCATCCATTCAAGTTGCGCCGTTTTAGGATGGTAGGCCTGCACGCGGTAACGATAGAAACTGTTTTTCAGCGAGCGCTCACCTTGATAGTGCCAAACTCCGGTGTTTGGATCTTCAACCATCGGCTGAGGGGAGGTACTGCGAAGGGTTTTATCTTGATCATACAGATACAACTCCACTTGCTGCGCGGTCGGAGCCCATAGCGCAAAATGCGCGCTATCACCCTCTATCCAAGCGCCAAGTTTCGCTTCATCGGCATCATCGCTGCCAGCCGTGTAAAGATTATCGACTATTCCTGGGATCTGTACTTTTGTTGCAACCAGTACTTTGCCTTCAGCATCTCTCGCTACTGTGAGTAGCTGAGTTTTCAACAGCGCTTTAGCTTGTTCATTGCTCACATCCAATGTGAAGGCTGTTCGACCCGCTAAATGTGGAAAATGCGCATTATTGGTCACGCCTGACAAGGCTAATGGGTAATGAATGAATTGTTCAGGATGGGCGATATCACCATTGCCTTGTGCACGGCTCCAAAGCTCATAGCTTGCCGCTTCGCTGTGATCGAACCACGCCAGTTGATTTACCGCAAGCCAATGTGCAGCTGCGCCCTCAATGGCAACTTGAATTTGCTCATTCGGAGAATAGTTCAACACCGCACTACCGTGGCGCGTATAAAGCGTATTGCCTTTGACAAAATCCAGCACTAAATCATCGCCGCCCAGCGCTTTATCATTGCCACTGTGCACAATAAAGTTCATGCAGTTGCCATGTTCTGCTTTAAGTGGAATGCGATATATCGCTCCATAAATCGGGTCGATTTCTGAGGCTAAGTAAGGATTTCCCCAATCCACGCCATTAAGCGCAGATTCAGAAACAGAATCACAGCTACCGTTGTTCCAAAGGTGTAGTCCCCATCCGTCATAATTATTGTCATCACGCAGGTAGTAAATAATCGCTTCTTGATAAGTTGGGGTCGGCTCGGTTGTCGAGTTATCCGCCTGTTTCGGTTGTGGATCAATGCTGTCGGGGATGCCATCACCGTCATCGTCGCTTGAGGCAAAATCCCCTAGCCCATCGTTATTGGTATCAAGGCTTTCTAAGCGATCTCGTGGGAATACATCCTGCGCGTTGCCCACGCCGTCACCATCAATATCGTCATCTTCGCTATCGGCAATACCGTCACTATCAAGGTCAGCAGGAACGCTTGAAACATCATTGGCGTCCGTTCCTAAACGCGCTTCATCGGCGTTGCTCCACCCATCACCATCAATATCATCATCTTCGACATCCGCAATGCCATCGCCATCGAGATCGGCAGCAAAGCTTAAGGCGTCATAAGGATCTGTCCCTAATCGCCATTCAGTTTCATCAGGCCAGCCATCGTTGTCATCGTCTAGGTCTGCGTGATCGCCAATGCCATCATTATCGGAGTCAATACTCTCTTGGATGTCGTAAGGAAAGTGGTCAATCAAATCGGCTACGCCATCTCTATCGCTATCAAAGCCAATAACAGGCTCACCATTTTCAAGCATCAGTGTTTTATCGCGAATATCGCTCTTTTCTCGCTGTGCTTTTTTGATCTCATCGCCAAACCGTTTACTGGCTTTTTTCAAGGTATTGGCTAATTCAGGCAAGCTGGAGTCATCGATAGTAGCAGGTAGCAGTTGCGCTAGCGCTTTAGCAGATTGAGCAACCAAGATGTGGTTATCGACATAATCCGCTTTGACATCCAAAGTTGGAATACGCAGCGCCTTTTTCAGCTCAGCCAACGCTTTACTCTCTCGCTTACCATTTTGCATCTGCACGCTGAGGTAAGTCGTAAAAGGGCTGATCACCGGATAATTTGCTGGCGCCATCATTAAATAATTGCGCGCTGCTTTGACGGTGGGAATATCTTGGTCAACGGTTTTTCCCTTGATGGCAGAAGCCATCAGATAATAATTTTTTACGTCACCACGCAGCCCCGCCACGTTAATTTTTGCGATACCTTTTTGGTCGGTGGTATACGCTTGAGGTTCGTTTTGTTCAAATTGACGATTGCTGTTCACATCCGGCCAGACTTGGGCATTGGTTAAATACCCATCCATGACTTGAACGTCTAACGAGTCATTACAACCCGCTAGCATACCAATTGAAGCAAACGCTAAAGTCATTCTCGTTAGGTTTGTTTTCATTGTTGTAATCCGTTTTATAACGTTAGTGCTCGTCCTGCTCTCACTGCTGGCAGAAAACCTATAAATCAGTAGACATATGTCTATATCTACCTAAGCTAACGTTATAATTTTGACACCGCCAATTACCTCCCCCTTGCCATTTTGCTCTCAGGGCGTAGAGCCAAGGGAGGAGAAGAAAAACACAGAGTTCACTCACGCTCAGGGTAAATGAGATGAAAGGAAAGCAGAGAGAGCAAGATAAAAACGTGATCGGAAAGACAAAGCGTAGAATGAGGAATGATAAAGTGTGAAAGAATATTACATTTTGACCAATCTAATAGAGTTTGATCTTCCTCCCATCTCTCTTTACTCATTGCTCGCTATTCACGCCGCTGAGCTTAACGTTCAAAATTGTGATAAAGCAAAAAGAGCCTCAAATGAGACTCTCCTTAATTGGTCACAGACTGACCGCTATACCCAAACAACTCTAAGTGGGGAGGGTATAAAGGTTAAGCAAATACATATTTATCCATCAGGGTGACCATTTTGCCAATTTCGGGTTTGGTCAAGGTATCATCAGCACCCAGTGCTAATGCTTTGGCTCGGTTATCATCACTCATGATCGAGGAGAACATCACTATCGGCGTTGTTTTATAAGTTTCGCTGTCACGCAAGCGCTTCAATAAGTGCATACCATCCATGCGCGGCATTTCTACATCCGTTACGATCGCATTCACTAACTCTGCCACGGGTACGTTTTCGGACTTGGCTACTTTTTCAATTTCCATCAATTTCTCATAGGCTTCACCACCGTCTTTACACGCAATAATGTTGTAGCCTGCAGAGCTTAATGTGTCTTGTATTAAGCTGCGGATAAACGCCGAATCATCCACCACCATGATGGTTTTCGCATTACGTTTGCTGATCATTTTTTGGTTGAGGTCGACCGATCTGTCCACCGTGACATCGTATTTTTCCATACTCAATTCAGGGTTGATGTCAGCGATGATTTTCTCAAAATCCAAAATCATGATCAGGTTGCCGTCTTTGCGAACAACCGCCACGACGCAATCTTGCTCACCCGCTTCTAAAAACTGACTCGGCGATTCAACATCGTTCCAAGAAATACGGTGAATACGACTAATGCTGTCAATCAAAAAGCCATTGGTCATGCGGTTAAAATCCGTCACGATAACAAACTTTCGATCAAGGCTTGGATTAGTAGGCACACCAAGCCAACCGGCAAGATCAACTAACGGAGTTAGTACATCACGTGACGAAAATACACCGATCATATGCGGCTGAGCATTGGGATAATCGGTGGTATCAGGAACTTGTATCACTTCCCTAACTTTCGCAACGTTAATGCCGTAATAGCAGGTTTTCGTGCGTCCATCTGGCAGTACCTTTTCTAAATGGAACTCAATAATCTCAAGTTCGTTGGTACCACTCTCTGTCAAAATTGTACTACTTGGGTTGCTCATACTGGTCACTAATCTTAAGAATGGTTATTGGTATTTGTTTAATATGGCTTGATATCGATTAACACCGTCTTCATTAACCGTGTTCTTTACTTTATCAATACCCATTTGTAAATCGTCTAATAGTGTTTGGTCTATATTTTTATTAAAAGCATAGTAAAGTAATCCCTGCTTTAACACATAAAGTGTTTCAAATTGATCGGGGGCATATCCTGCTTGTTTTATCCACCAATGGGCTGACCGTTCATCGTATGCAATCAAATCAATACGCTTTTTCACTAACTGCTCTGCCAACATAGTGACATCCGTTGCTTCTTGCATTGAGTCTCTCGGAACACCATATTGCAACAGCATTTGTTCGCCGACGTCATCTTTTATCACCCCGATCTTATAGGAGGTAATTTCTAAAGGTTCCCCAAGTTTGATATTACTGCCTTTACGTGCAATTACCGAAACTTTGATGTCATCAATTGGGCCTACCCAATGAAATAATTCCTCTCTGTGTGACGTCCTTGTTGTCGAGAAAAGTACTCCGTCTTTTTTCAAAATGGCAGAGCGGTAAGAACGAGCCCACGGTTGCAATACGATCTGGCTCGATAATACGTCATGTCCTGAGAATTTAGCTGCTTCTTGGAGTAAATCAACCGAAATTCCAGTGATTTTGCCCTGATTCATAAAATTAAAAGGGGGATAGGCCTCTGTATAATACGTTAGTGTTTCAAGACTAGCGGGATAAGCAGGTGATGATGCCAACACACTGATTAGCCACATAGGTAGAATAGTACGCAGATATTTGATTACGTTCATCCTCTCTCCTACATGATGTTATCTGCCTTTTGTTCTTAAACTTTAGATGGGGTTTGAAACGCCGTCTAGTTCATCGCAAGCATTCATCATCAACAATACAAACAACGTGATTAAATAGCATTAAATTTCATGCAGTTAACCCATTAAATCTCTTTGTCTAACGCACAACTTTTTTGTAGCAACGCTCCGGGCGACCAACCGTGCCGTAATTTAAGTCGGCGGTCAGATCACCACTGCTGATTAAATATTCCAGATAACGCCTTGCCGTGGTTCGACTTGCGCCAATTTTCTCTCCCGCTTCGTCCGCGGTCAAACTGCATGGTGTATTAAAAAGATGGCGTATTTTGTCTAGCGTAACCCCATCAATTCCTTTGGGAAGACGCAGATGAGTGAGAAGCTCACTGGTATTGGCTGTCAACATTTTATCAACTACGTTTTGGTCAACATCAGCCACGGAGCCCAGCTCTAATTGTTGGGTTTGGTATTTCTTCAATGCCGATTCAAGACGGGGAAACATGACTGGCTTGAGCAAGTAATCAACTACGCCACCACGCATTGCCTGTTGTAGCGTCTCAACATCGCGCGCTGCAGTAATCAAAATTACATCACAGCCTTGGTTATTGCCTCGAACTTTCTGTAAGAGATCGAGCCCCGTACCATCCGGTAGATAAACATCCAGCAATACTAAATCGGGTTTGAGGATATCTAACTGCAATTGGGCATCGGCGTGAGTCGTTGCAATGCCAATGACTTCAAATCCCTCAATTTGTGTCAGGTAACGATGATGTAATTGCGCAATCGCGATATCATCTTCAATGATCATGACACGGGTATTCATACTTGTTCTTCCTTAGGCAGATAAACCGTAACTCTTGTTCCAACATCTTGATTACTTTTCATTTCTAGCTGCCCTTGATAGCGATCAGCTAACTGTTTTACCAGGTGTAAACCCACACCTCGGTTATGTTTTGCTTTGCTAGAGACTCCCTTTTGCCATAATTGCTGTGGCGACATTTGTTCGGGTAAACCACACCCTTTATCATCCACTTCAAGAATAATTTCGGCACCATAATCGCTGAGTGACACTTCAATGATGCGTCGTTCTTGTGTCACCCGTTTTTCATTGCGGATCATCGTGAGTGTCGCATCAAATGCATTGTCAATCAGGTTACCCAAGATAGTGACGATATCTTCGGCATTGATACGCTGCGGCAAAGGTTCTAGACGCGATCCCTCTTCAACAACTAACTCCAAACCAAGTTCACGAGCCCGCTCAGTTTTACCCAGCAGCATTCCGGCAATGAGTGGATCTCTAACTGTCTCGCGTAGAAATTCAATGAGCGATTGGTAATGAGCCGTTTCTTGGCCGATTAAATGCTGAACCGCTTCCAGCTCTCCCATCTGTACAAGCCCACTGATAGTGTTGAGTTTGTTGCGATGTTCGTGAGTTTGAGAGCGCAGCATTTCAGCATACTCTTTGGTTTGGGAGAGTTGCTCAGTTAACTCGTTGATTTCATCTCGGAGGCGGAAGCTGGACACCGCCCCAACCACTTTACCGTCAACAATAATCGGACTTCGATTGGCGATCAGACGCTGTTGATTGAGGTACAGCTCGATGTCGTGATCAGGCGTGCCACTTTCAATAACACTCATGAGATCACTTTCAGGCAGAAACAGAGAAAGTGGTTGATTAAGCGCTTTCTCTCGGTTAATCGCCAAAATCTCACACGCACTTTTATTAATGGAACGAAGAATACCCGCCTCATCAATACTTAAAATGCCTTCCTTTAAGGTACTCATGGTGACATCGAGTTCGACATACAATCGGCCAATCTCTTCTGGTTCAAAACCGAGTATCGCTTTCTGAAAACGGCGTGAGGCGTAGCTGGAAAGTACAGCATTCGCCAGCACTACCAGCAGTGCCATCCCAATTAGGTAGATGAGAAAAGGTTCAATTTTATCTTGTAGTCGTTCTATTAAGTAACCAACTGACACCACACCAACGATTTGTCCTTGGGCATTTTTTACCGCCGATTTTCCACGCACGGATTTACCCAATGAACCCTGAGCAAAAGAAACGTATGACTCACCATGTAGCAAAGCTTGATCGTTATCTCCCCCTTTCATGGGAAGACCAATTCGTTCATCAACAGGATGGACTAAGCGGATCCCATGTTGATCGCCGATAACAATGAAGGTTGCACCGATTAATTTTGTTAACTCTCGATAACGCTGTTGGTGATCCACCCCACTACCAGATTCAAGCATATCGACCACTGATGGAGTTTGTGCAAGAAATGAAGCAACCCCCAAAGCCTTTAAGCCCATCTCTTCTTCTTGAGAATGTTTGATGTACACAAAACCAGCGGCAACTAACAGCAGTAATTCAATCAACCCTGAAAGGGTCATTATGATCAGCATACGCTTACGAAAACTGATACTACTCCACACCATAAATCCCTCTTTAACTCTGCATACAAGCTAACACTTATTTAACATTTGAGCGAAGAGAGAAACGAATAACTGTGAACAATACTACGCATTCCACGCACCATTTTGGTTCGTTTTATTGCAATCTATTTCGAAGACTTGCCAAGCAGAATATGCACAAGGTTTTATAAAAATTTATCATAGTTATTTCGTGATCTATATCACGCCTATTTTAGAAAAATTTTATCTTATAATGCCAAAGCATTTGTATACTAATTGTGCAGTGAAGAAGATGATGAGGAAACCTCACAAAAAGATAGCCCTATAATAACCATACCAATTGCTATCGATTCCATTCATAACATTGTCAGAAGGACACTTACAATGAAACGCGATGCCTTTGGAATTTGCCTTTCCCGAGATATGCTGTTTAACCATTTACAGTCTACCTTTACTCATGTTCGGGCTTATGAAGAAATAGCGACTGAGTCAAATGATGACCTGAGAGTGCTGCTCGCTTTCCCGCAGATGTCGGGTAAGGACGTGCTGACCACGATGCAAGGCAGTACAAACGTGAGAGGTAGTAAAAAATTGGTTTGGCGGGCCGATTATCTCTGCCCTTCTTACAATAAGTATTAAATTTAAATATTGAATTTTGATGATATGCGCTTCATGCTAGCGCATATCACTTGCTGTTGTTTCGACATTTCAACCCATCACACTGTTGACTTCCGCAGCAAAAAACTAGAGCATTAACTCTAATTATTATTACTCGAGCTTAGCATGAAAGCGAAAACACTCAGCCTATTCGTCTTTACTCTGCTTGGTGCAGCCCCTTCTTTCGCCGCGCCGATTTCCTTTCAACAAGCATGGGATCTTTTGCAACAGAGCAATAATTCACTTGCCGCTGGGCGGGCAAATGTCGAACGCTATGAGCATATTGAAAATTCCACAGACAGTCTCAATTTGCCTGCTGTTTCTATTGGTGCAAACTACACGCGTTTAGACCAAGATGTTACTTTGTCAGGAAAGCAGATATTCGATAGCACTGGGCAATCTATCCCATCATCTTTGGGGCCAGTTTTAGGACCGATACTCGCCAGTGCTGGCTCCATCACATCAACCATCACCGAACGTGATATTTTCAGCTCTTCGATTCGCGCTATTTGGCCCATTTTTACAGGCGGACGGATCAGCGCCGCACAAGCCGCTGCGGAAGGTAAAAAAGAAGAAGCACAAAGCCAGCTCGCAATGGAAACACAAGCGCGCTATGAAGACTTGAGCAAATATTACTTTAGTGTTCTTTTGGCAAAAGAGGTTTTAGTGACTCGCCAAGCCGTTGAGCAAGGGTTAACCAAGCACCGTGATAATGCACTAAAGTTAGAGCAACAAGGACAAATTGCCCATGTGGAACGGCTACAAGCTGAAGCCTCATTAGATAAAGCAACGGTTGAACGCAAAAAAGCACAAAAAACCTTAGATATTGCCCAAAGCGCACTAACCCAAATTCTAGGTCAAACAGAAAAAGTCGAGCCAAGTGGTTCACTGTTTGTCAATGACCGTTTACCGCCGCTCTCTGTTTTTGTGGAGCAAACGCTCAATACCTATCCGGGCTTGGCACTACTTGAAGCAAAAGAAAAGCAAGCAAGCAGCTTGATCAAAGCTGAAAAAGGCAAATACTATCCAGAAGTCTACCTTTACGGTGATTACAGCCTACATGAAGACGATTCGCTGGCCAGCCAAATGAAGCCGGATTGGTTAGTGGGTGTTGGGGTCAACATTCCGTTAATTGAAACATCGGGTCGCAGCGATCAAGTCAAAGCAGCGCACAGCGCGGTCTCACAAGTACGTTACTTAAAGGCGCAAGCTAAGCAAGATTTGAGCGTGTTGGTGGAAAAAACCTATTTGGAAGCCGAACAAGCATTGGAAGAAGTGATGGGACTAAACTCAAGTCTCACACTGGCTAATGAAAACCTGAACCTACGCCAAAAGGCATTCAGTCAGGGTTTAGCAACGTCTTTAGATGTAGTGGATGCAGAGCTCTACCTTGCTAGTATAAAAACGCAACAGTCATTAGCCAGCTTCAATTACTTACTTTCTTTAAATAAGTTACTGGCATTGACCAGTGAAATGAATACTTTCCCTATCTACACACAATCAGCGATTTTGTTGTACTCATCAATAACTCACGAATCACCTGCTCAAAAGGATGCCTTATGAAAGCCGTAAAACCAACACTGATTGCTCTTGCTGCTGTGGTGGCGATCTCTTGGGTAGGCTATCGCTTTTACCAAGCATCTCAACCTAAACCTGTTCGCTTACAAGGACAGATTGAATCTCAACAATACAGTATTTCTTCAAAAGTTCCCGGCCGTATTGATCAGGTACTGGTGCGCAAAGGCGATAGCGTTGAACGTGGCCAGCTCATTTTCACGCTGCACAGCCCTGAAATTGAAGCCAAATTAGATCAAGCGATTGCGGGTCAAAAAGCGGCGGGAGCACTGGCTAAAGAAGCAGAAACAGGCGCACGCGATCAGCAGATCCAAGCGGCAAAAGATCAATGGCTTAAAGCCAAAGCCGCAGCGGATTTAATGGAAAAAACCTATTTGCGTGTCAATAATCTTTACCGTGATGGTGTCGTCGCTGAACAAAAGCGTGATGAAGCGAATACCCAATGGCAGGCCGCTAAATATACTGAAAGCGCCGCTTTTCAGATGTATCAAATGACCAAAGAAGGCGCACGCTCTGAAACTAAACTCGCAGCCGCGGAAAAAGAACGTATGGCTGCTGGTGCCGTAGCGGAAGTTGAAGCTTATGCCGCGGACACTAAAATTGAGAGTTGGTTTGACGGTGAAGTGTCCCAAGTACTGCTGCAAAGCGGCGAACTGGCTCCACAGGGCTTCCCTGTCGTCACTGTCGTGGATACCCAAGACTCATGGGCGGTACTCAACGTACGCGAAGATCAACTCAAGCATTTTACGAAAGGCACAACATTTACGGCTTACTTACCTGCTTTAGAAGCCAAAGTAGAATTTATCGTTTCCCATATTGCAGTGATGGGTGATTTCGCCACGTGGCGATCAACAGACGCCTCACAAGGGTTTGATTTACGCACCTTTGAAATCGAAGCTCGCCCTACCACACCTGTCGAAGGTTTGCGTATGGGAATGAGTTTAGTGGTTGAGCTATAAGCCTTATGTCGATTCAGGTTCGCCCTCAATGGCCTCTGCTGCGCCATGACCCTTGGCTATTGTCTAGCCTAAGCTGGATACCAATAGTATTGGCATTCAGTATTTGGTGGATTTTCTCACAAGGGATAGTGCGCGATCTGCCGATTGGCGTGGTCGATTTGTCTCACAGCCAATTGTCACGTCAATTGATAAGAGATTTCGATGCAACCTCGACCATGGCAGTCACGCACCAGTTCCAAGATGTCAATCAAGCCAAAACTGCGTTAATTGAAAGTGACATTTACGCGTACGTTGTCATTCCGTATCAATTTGATAAATCAATATTTCGTGGTGAGCAGCCACAAGTATCGACCTTCTTCAATAGCCAATACATTTTGGTTGGACGATTGATCAACTCTGCTATTGTTCAAGCACAAAGTACGTTCAATGCCCAAGTGGATGTCGTAAAAAACCTAGCGACTAGCCAACAAACCACATTGAGTGCGATGGGGCGAGCCGTACCAATCAGGACACAGATTACGCCCCTGTTTAATCTCAATACAAACTATGCGCAATTTTTAGTCTCGGCGGTTATACCCGCTCTTTGGCAAATCGTGGTCGTGGTCAGTACCATTATGATTTTGGCAGCAAACCATCGTCACTTTGGTTTGCAAACGTGGCTTGGAGAAAAGCCATTACGAATTTTAACGCTAACATTGATGCGTTATCTGCCGATTTTTATGTTGCAAGGGATTGGTTTTTTAATCTGGTTTTATCAAATATTAATGTGGCCAATGCACGGCAGTTTTGCTCTATTGATTATCGCACAACTTGCAATGACGCTCGCCTGTATGATCATGGGCGCACTCTTTTTCTTTCTAACACTCGATCCGGCAAGAGCGATGAGTTTTGCTGGCGCTTTTACCGCACCAAGTTTTGCGTTTATGGGCATTACGTTCCCAGTGACGGATATGAATACTCTAGCGCAGTGGTGGCGAAGCCTGCTACCAGTGAGTCACTACATTGAAGTGCAAGTAAGCCAAGTGAGTTATAACGCTGAATTGCTGTCATCACTTAAGTATTTAGTGCCAATGCTGGGCTATGCATTGCCGCTGCTGCTCACTTTGATTCTTATCCGTAAACACAAGCAAGCCGAGCGAATCAACCATGACTGAAACTACGCGATTCATTGCTCTACTTAAAGCAGAGCTAAAAGCGCTATTCACTAACCCTGTGGTGCTGTTGACTGTCTTTGGTGGCGTGGTTTTTTACTCCTTTTTATACCCTTTGCCCTATACGCAGCAAACTCCACGCGAGCAGACACTCTCGATTGTCAATCTCGATAAAAGCCAAGCCAGTTACCAACTAGAACGCATGGTTGACGCAACACCACAAGTCAAAGTGATTCAACGAGACAGCACCATTGAAGATGCCAAGCAGGCGTTTCTTAACCGCAAAGTTAGCGGTATTTTAGTGATTCCTGAACATTTTTATAAAGACCTACTGCTTGGGAAAAGTCCAACACTGGCCTACGCTGGCGATGCCTCTTACTTTCTAGTGTACGGCACCATCGTTGAGGGCTTATCGCAAGCTGGTGGAACCTTAGCTGCGAAAAGTAAAGTGTCACGTTTAGTGATGGAAGGAGAACCGCTTTCTCTGGCCGCTCAGCACTATTCCGCCACAAGCATCAACCTAAAACCGACCTTTAACCCACGCATGGGTTATGTTGATTACGTTGTCCCAGCGGTGTTTGTTTTGATCTTACAACAAACCATGATCATGGCGGCAGGATTAATGGGCGGAACACAAAAGCACGGAAATGGCTACTGGAGCCATACCACACCGCTACGATTAATATTGGTACGCAGCATTGTCCTTGTTGCTGTTTATTATCTACTCAGCATGTACTACTTTGGTGCCAGTTTTACCTCACATGGTATCAACACCCTCGCCAGTGCGGGACATTTATTGCTACTTCTACTGCCTTTCTTACTGGCCTCTTGCCTATGCGGCATTTGGCTTGGTTCAGTTACACCGCGGCGAGAATTGGTGACGTTAGTGGTATTAATCAGCTCAATGCCACTGATTTTTTCAGCTGGTTTTATTTGGCCGTTAGAAGCAATTCCACGCCCTATCATTTGGGTATCCAACCTCTTTCCAAGTACGCCTGCCATTCAGAGTTTTCTCAGTTTGAACCAAATGGGCGCATCATGGGATCAAATCAGCACTCAGTGGGGGATCTTGTGGGTGCAAGTGTTTGGTTGGGGAGCCCTTGCTTTTTACCAACTCCAGCGGAAGCGTTAATTAATCATTCCTGCCACTGCTGACGCATACGCTCAACAGTGGCATCATCGATACCATGAACATTCTGGTACTGCGCACGACAAACATTAATCACTAAGGTTGCATGGTAACGTTTAGCCAACTGCTGGTAAGCTCGCATCTCCCACTGTCGAACAAAAGTATTTGCCACAACAACGTCCTCACCTTGCGCTAAACAGCGCTCCACTTGCTGTTGACACCACCGATGAGCTTGCTCGATTTTATCTGGCTGATAACAATAGCTGCCTTGCTCATTGATAAAATACATATCCGCTTCAAAATGCTTTGCATGTAGCGTCCTTGCTAAGGTGCTTTTGCCTGAGCCGGGTAATCCCCTGATCAAAGTTAAGGTTAGCGACATGTGTATCCAACAGGTAAGTAAACGGATATCCAATAGTAACCAATTTCACAGCAAGATTCATTTTGCTATCGACATCTGGTTTTGATTGAGTTAAGTTTGGCAGTATAGACGTCCAAAAATAGCTTAGGGAGAAAGCTGTGCCGATTAAGATCCCCGACCAACTGCCAGCCGGTGATGTACTGCGTCATGAGAACATTTTCGTGATGTCAGAAACACGTGCCGCCACACAGGGCATCCGTCCATTGAAAGTTTTGATTTTGAATTTAATGCCGAAGAAAATCGAAACCGAGACTCAGTTTTTGCGCCTGTTATCCAATACTCCGCTGCAAGTGGATATTGAATTACTGAGAATTGATGAGCGCCCAAGTAAAAATACCCCCACTGAGCATTTGGAGAACTTTTACCGTCAATTTGAGATGGTAAAAAATCGCAACTTCGACGGGCTCATCATCACCGGAGCTCCTTTGGGGTTGGTCCAATTTGAAGATGTGATTTATTGGGAACACTTAAAAAGCGTGATGGAATGGGCTAAAAATCACGTCACTTCCACACTCTACGTTTGCTGGGCAGCGCAAGCGGGGCTAAAACTGCTCTACAATCTGCCCAAACGAACTCGCAAAGAAAAATTATCGGGCGTTTATCATCATGAAATCCACCATCCCTTTCATCCGATATTACGCGGCTTTGACGACACCTTTTTAGCGCCCCATTCTCGTTATGCTGATTTCTCACCAGAATACTTAGCCGAACATACGAATTTAGATATTCTCGCCACCTCTGATGTTGCGGGTGTGTACTTAGCCTCAACCAAAGACAAACGTAACGTGTTTGTCACAGGTCACCCTGAATACGACGCACATACACTGCATGGTGAATATATTCGAGACTTGGGTGAAGGGATGGAACCCGCAATCCCAGTCAACTACTACCCCAATGATAATCCAGATAATAAGCCAGTCGCCAGTTGGCGAAGCCACGGTCACTTGCTGTTTGCAAACTGGTTAAACTACTGTGTTTACCAACAAACACCTTACGACCTTGAACACTTTAGCGAAGATAAATTTACCAAAGACGATTAGTGTTTCATGCCTGATCATCTCAGTAATGAGGTGTTCAGGTTTTCATCAAACATAGTGCATACTGACTCGCATTCTTCTCTGCTCTTTCCCCCTCGATCTTCTGATTTCCTTATCATGCGTCTAAGCGATTTAGGAGCTGCAGATAATGAAAAAAGTACTGATGATATTGATAATGTTCACGTTATCGGCCTGTGTCACCGTGAACGAAAAAGGTGAGCCTGAAGTAAAAGCGGATCCGGTTGAAATGGCCGAATCTCGCATTGCGCTCGGCCTAGGCTATTTAGAAAATGGCAACATGAGCAAAGCGCGTGAGAACCTAGAAAAAGCCACACAACATGCGCCAACTTACTATCGATCGCAACTTGCGATGGCTCACTACTACGAAACTGTCGGTGAAACAGAGGTCGCACGTAAAACCTATCAAACCGCGCTTCGCGCCCATCCCAAAAATGGCAATATTCTCAATAACTACGGCACATTTTTGTGCAAGCAGGGCGAATATCAAAAAGCCGATGAATATTTTAACCGCGCCATTGCTCAACCCTATTATTACCTTGTCCCAGCAAGCTATGAGAACGCAGCCTTTTGCGCGTTAAAATCTGGCGATAAAGAACAAGCGCGCTACTATTTTGCAAAAACATTAGACCATGACCCTAATCGAGCTCGTTCATTGCTGCAATTAGCTAAATTGGAAATTGACGCTCAACAATACACGCAAGCTCGCATTCGCTTGATGCAATTTAATCAGCGCTACGGTAACCAAAAAACATCGCTTCAATTATTGGTAGAGTTAGAGAAAAAGGCAGGAAATAAAGCGTTAGAGAAAAAATATCAAGCGGCGCTCGATACCTTTTCCTAACATCGTATTACTAGGGCAAGGGTTATTTGATATTGGTGGGTCTACCGTCTTTGCCACCAGGACGATCACGATAGTGGATACGGCGAAGACGTCTGACTTTCTGAGCGCGCTGAATTTTTTGATATTCGCGATAGATAATACGAATAAAAAACCCAAGTCCAATCATCGTAAGCAAGGCAAACAGATAAGCGAAGGGCTGGCAGATCCAGTCAGGTTGGCAAGGTAAATAAAGGTCAAAGTCCATACCTTACTCCTTCTATTGCTATCTCAACTCACTGACCAATATAGTCAATCAACGAAGTCAGCCTAGCACTTTGCCGCTAACCATTGTTTGCGTTGACTGTCATTTTGGAAACTCCATGCGATGAATCGACTCACTTTTTGCCCTTGTTGCATTTCAACAACCTTCACCACTGCAGCACCCACTTTATCTAACTGTTTTTGCATCCAACGTACATTCTCTTTTTTAGAGATCAATGTGGTGAACCACAGCACTTGCTGAGCGTAGTGTTGACTTTCAGAGGCCATGTTTTTAATAAAAGCAGCTTCACCACCGGGGCACCATAACTCAGCTTTTTGTCCACCAAAGTTGAGCGTGATCGCCTTACTTCTGTTAGCGTCTTGCCCCGCAATTTCTTGACCTTTTTTGACTCGATTACGCTGTAAATTTTTCAACTTACGTTCGCTGCCTTGCTGCGCCTCTACTTGTGACGCGTGGAAAGGCGGGTTGCACGTGGTGAGATCGTAACGCTCATTTTCTTGAATAATCTGCTTAAAAATATGTTTTGCATCGCTCTGCAAACGGCATTCAATACGCCCATTGAGCGAAGCATTACCATTAACCACCAGATTGGCGGATTTAATAGAGATAGGATCAATATCGCTACCAACATAGCGCCAGCCGTACTCTGCCACGCCCACTATCGGATAAATACAGTTCGCTCCGACCCCAATATCAAGTGCTTGAACCTTTTCATGCTTGATTGCTGAGCACTCATCT
The DNA here is from genome assembly GCF_963888445.1 of Vibrio sp. B1-2. NCBI lineage: Bacteria > Pseudomonadati > Pseudomonadota > Gammaproteobacteria > Vibrionales > Vibrionaceae > Vibrio > Vibrio sp. B1-2. Next base: position 93,068 of record NZ_CAWPJH010000011.1, on the reverse strand, counting down.
AGCAGCAGATCGGCCACGCGATGAATATAATCAGCTCGACCGGGGATCGGCGGGCACAAATACCCAGCGGGAATATCCCAATGGGTCACATGATAATGATGTGCCAATAACGCTTTGTTGAGCATTTTCACCGCCATCGCATCGGAGAAATTGATGCTCGGTTCACCACTCGGGTTGCGAATAACAAAGGGCTTCAAAGCAGGCAGTGTATTAATCAGCGCGGGGAAATCGTATTGTCCTTGATGCTGATTACGAGGATGTAACCCCTGCTTTGCTTTTAACGCAGGTTTTTTATGGCTCGCTTCAGGTTGGCTTTTCTGCGACTTCGCTTTGGCTGACATTACTGCTCCTCTTTTAAATCGAGATACATCATAAACAATCGTGCATCAAACTCGAGCTGATGATAATTCGGTTCCATATGGCAACACAGTTGATAAAAAGCCTTGTTGTGCTCTTTCTCTTTGATGTGAGCCAGCTCATGTACCACTAGCATGCGCAACAGCGGCTCCGGTGCTTCTTTAAACATGCTCGCTATGCGGATCTCATTTCTAGATTTGATTTTCCCACCATGCACTTTGGCAACATAACTGTGCAACCCTAGTGCGTTATTGATAATGTGGATTTTATTGTCGTACACCACTTTACTGATCGGCGCCGTTTTCTTCATGTATTGATTTTTGAGATCAATCGCGTAGTTAAACAACGCTTTTTCACTTTGAATCGAATGGCGCTGTGGGTAGCGTTGCTCAAACCAGCTAACGAATTTACCGGCCGTGATCAACTGTTCAACTTGTGAAACGAGATGAGGCGGATAGTTTTGTATGTAACGAAAAGATGGATGCATAGCCCAGCAACTGACTCATAAAAAAGGCGCTAAGTGTAACTGAATCAAGCCTGCGTTTCATCTTTCCAATCACAAGGAGCAAGGCTTCGCATCCGAGAGAGTTGAAACTCAGCGCCTCGGTGGGTAAACTTGCCGCCCTTTATGTTCGGTTAATGAGTGAATTGGATGAAACGTATTGTGCTCTACGTCAAAGATAAATGCCCGCACTGTAAAGATGCTCAGCGCTATCTTGACGCCAAACAGATCCCCTACCGCTTATGTAACGCAAAAATGCAACGCGGCCGGAAGGAACTGGATGCGATCGGCGCGCGCAGTGTACCGGCTTTAAAAATTGGTGATCGAATTATGATTGGCTGGAACCCAAACAACTTTGAAAAAATCTATCAAAGTTAATCGAACGATACACATAGCCCCTTTCACACGTACTGTTTCACAAATTCAATAAAAGTACGGTCGGCATTAGACAAATAGCCCTCTTTGCGCCATGCGAGGGCTAAATCTAACCAGACTGGCGGTTCAAAAGGGATCGCTCGTACATCCGGTTCATGCTCCGTTACAAGCTCTAATAACGCAGTCACTGCGTACTCATGTTTGACAATACTTAAAATCATTGGCAACAGATTGGTTTCAAAAGAGAAATGTGCGCTGAGCTTATGCTCTTTACACACTTTATCAATGAAGTCGCGGTGGAAATAACCGGGCTTAAACATTACCAATTCATGCTCAAAAAAGGTCTTAAAATCTATCGATTCTCGTTGTGCTAACTCATGTTCTTTCCCCACTACCGCCACCATTTGCGATGATAAGAGGGGATCAACCTCTAAATCCGGAGGAAGATCATGATTGAGGATCACGCCAATATCTAGCTCACCACTGAGCAACATTTTTCTAATCGACTGAGTTCCCGCTTCTATCACCGTCATTTTTAGCAAGGGAAAGTGACTTTTAAAAGCCATTACAATTTCTGGAAAGAAATAGGATCCCATCATGCTCGGCGCGCCGAGCCTCACTTCGCCTTTGACGAGCCCTTTAAGCTCATCCATCGCCAATTGTGCATCTTCAAGTTGCTGCAAAATACGAGTGGCGTGTTCATATAACACTTGCCCTTCATGGGTCAGCGTCACTTTTCGCTCATCTCTTTTTAGCAAAACAACCCCTAATTGCTGCTCAAATTTTTTAATCGAAATACTAAGCGCTGGCTGCGCAATGTGCAGTTGCTGGGCTGCTAAAGTAAAGCTGCCGCACTGAACCACAGCCGAAAAATGTTTTAGATGGCGAGTATCCATAGCTTTATGGTTCCACAGAATCAAACGAAGCGAGATTCGTCCAACGAGGTTGAGATATATTTTATATATCACGACGATATTTTTAATATATTTTATTAATCACCAAGCCACTGCTACTGTGATCACAGATACATAACGTAAGTGAAGCGTAATCATGATCGAAATTGGCAGTAAAGAATACCGAAAAGTCACTTGGGGACTTGCGCTCGGCTCGTTCTTAGTCTTTTGTAATCTCTATCTTTTTCAGCCAATGTTGCCCTACCTTGCTACGCATTTTGCGGTTTCGGAAACCCAAATTAACTGGTTATTTGCCGCATCAACCCTCGCACTCTCCGTCAGTTTAGTCCCTTGGGCAATCAGCTCTGAATCCTTTGGCCGCCGCAAAGTGATGTTATTAGGGCTATTCATGATGCCATTAATCGGCAGCTTAATGTTGATCAGCCAACAGCTATGGGTGCTGGTTTTAACACGTGCACTGATGGGCGTCGCATTGGCCGCCTTTGCTTCGGTTGCCGTGGCTTACATGGCTGAGGAGCTTTCGCCTCAAGCATTTAGCCAAGCGATTGGCGGTTATATTGCTGCGAATTCATTAGGTGGTATTAGCGGCCGAATTTTAGGCGGTATATTGACCGATGCCTTTGGCTGGCAACAAGCCGTGATTGTGATTGCCATACTCACTTTCGTATGCGCCATCATTGTGCTGTGGTTACTGCCCATTCAACGCAATTTCACGCCGCAACGAGGCTTGTTCTTTCACCACAATCGTGCGCTGGTAAAACATCTTTCTAACCGCACACTGTGGCTAGCGATGCTGATTGGTGGTACTAACTTCGCGCTGTTTGTTAATCTCTACTCAGTGATGGGCTTTCGGCTTGTCGCCGAACCCTATTCGCTACCGATTGGCTTAGCATCATTGATCTTCCTATGTTATTTGGCGGGAACACTCAGCTCGAAACTGACCGCCAACTGGACAAAACGCTACAATGCCATTTCGGGCATGATGTTGGGAGCCTTGCTCAGTTTATCGGGGATGTGGCTAGCCTTGGTTGAATCGATCCCGTTTATGCTGATCGGTTTAATGTTGATCAGTTTCGGCGCGTTTTTTACTCATACGCTCGCCTATTCATGGGTGAGCCAAAAGGCCAGCAGCGCAAAAGCAACCGCGACCGCTCTATATTTGGTTCATTACTATGTAGGTGGCAGCCTTGGCGGGTTTTTCTTACTCTATTGCTGGCAAAATGGCGGTTGGGCGGTGGTGGTTTCGGGTGGAATGGTGTTGTATGTGGCGATGTTTTTTCTCTGTTGGAAATTGCGCCATGATGACCGCGCCCTTGCGCACCGCAAACCGCTGCATGAATTGATCAAGTAGTGTTATCCACTCACTTTATCAAAAGACTCATGTTATGCTTGCGCCAAATTGACTATTTTAATAAGCACTATGAGCGTAACGATAAATAAAACCGCCATCACAACTGAAGTCGAACAGTGGCTTAACGATGTGGTGATTGGCTTAAATCTCTGCCCTTTCGCCGCAAAACCACAACGTAACCAACAGATCAAAATTTTCGTCAGTGAAGCCGATACTGAAGAACAATTGCTGCAAGACATTTTGCAACAATTGCTAGAGTTAGAAGGCAGCTCGGCACAGTCTCTTGAGACCACCTTAGTGGTGGTGCCAAACATGCTCGAAGATTTTTTTGAGTACAACTTTTTTATCGATTGGGTCGAAGCATTAATTACGCAACAAGATTGGCAAGGCATCTTCCAAGTCGCTACCTTTCACCCTCACTACTGTTTTGGCGGCACACGCCCCGAAGATGACGAAAACCTAACTAACCGTTCGCCGTACCCGATTTTCCATCTTATTCGCGAAGAGAGCATGGAAAAAGTACTCAAGCACTACCCTAACCCAGAAGCGATTCCCGATACCAATATCGCTCGTGTTAGTGCTCTAAGTGACCAAGAACGCCGCCAACTGTTTCCTTATTTGTTTCTCAATAAGTAACCCTGCTCTTTAACCAAACTGATGGCATGGGTCGCAGCTTTGCCATCAGTTTGTTACTATCCATTTTCTTACTATCAGTTTATTACTATCAATTTGTTACTACGCGTCACAATCCCTGTTAACCAAACCAATGGACCGAGATAATGCATTTATCCAAGCTTACTCAAGAGATTTACGATCATCTTTACCGCGATATTACCGAGTTTCGTAGCACCTTTGATCTCCCCGTTGCTGATGCCAGCAGCTTAAACGATAAAGCTGACACGTTGCATACTTCGCTCGCGATTGAAGAGTTGACTGAACTTGCTGAAGCTGACAATAAAACGGAACAAGCGGATGCGATCATCGATACTGTGTATGTTTTGATGGGTCGTTTAGTCCACCTTGGACATAGCCAAGTGAGTGACAACTTAGCGATCAGCTATTTGATTGATCTTCTGCTCAATGTTGCCGTAAATCGTGGCATCGAATTTATTCCATGCTGGGATGAAGTACACAGCTCGAACATGAGTAAAGTATGTCGCAATGAAAAAGAGTATGCCGATACCCAAGCCTACTATGCTGAGCAAGGTATTGAGCTGATGGCCGTACAAAAAGGCGACTACATTATTGCTAAATGCGCACAAGATTTTGTCTCTGAAGGCAAAACGATTCGCCAAGGTAAAGTGCTCAAATCAGTCTATTACCGTCCTGCTGACCTTGCTTCATTGACGCAATAACCTTGCAAAGACTCAGATAAAAAAAAACCACCTTGTGGGAGCAAGGTGGTTAAGAGACTTATAAAAAGCCTAACAAGAACGAGAATGTATCGATTCTATTAAGGCGATTGGCGTGCCAACTTTTGTATAAAATCTAACCAATTGTTTTTAATAGACTTATTATTTTTACTATTATATCTCCAGCACATTGATGCGCTAAAAGTGTGCTGACTGCACGACAGTTGTGCTTTTAATCAAAGATAAGGTAAGGCTTTCCTTCAACAACAACCTGCTTCACCTGAGTCTGAAACGCTGCACTTAACGCTTGGCTCTCTAATACTTGTTCAACCGAGCCGGAACTTTGCAATACGCCATCTTGCAGTAACAGAGCGCGATCGGCATGGCGCAATGTTCGATTGAGATCGTGATTGGCCATTACTACCGCTATCCCTTGCTGTGCAACCTCTTCAATCAAACGATAAAGCAACCCTTCTTGAGCAATATCAAGAGGCGCCGCAGGTTCATCTAATATCAATAACTGCGCGTAAGGGTTTAAGGTTGGCCAAATTTGCAAGCAAATACCGGCCAAGCGGACACGTTGCCATTCGCCGCCTGACAGTTGGTGAATGGATCGATGCAATTTGTCTTGAATATTCAATCGTTGAGTGAGATGAACCACGGCTTGATTAACAGCCTGAGAATGTAAATCGGCGCAACTGGGGATCGCTAAGGCAAGATATTGATAAACATCGACATTAAAAACAGGCTTGTCGTTTTGCGACAAATAAGCTCGGTGCAGTGACAGCGCCTCTAACGATGCGCTTGAAAGCTGAAGATCACCAATGTAGACCTCACCTTGGCTCTCTGTCACGCCAGCTAACGCCGACAGTAAAGTGCTTTTTCCGCTGCCATTAGGCCCAATAACATGCAGCACCTCTCCCGCTTGGCAAGTAAAAGAGAGTGGCAATAAGCGTGATGAAACCTGCAGGCTATTAACGTGAATCATGGTTTTTCAACAACATCCAAATAAAAATCGGCGCACCAATGGTGGTAGTGACGACACCAAGTGGAAGCTCAGCAGCATTAAGCGCCGTTCTGGCAACGGTATCCGCGCAGACCAGTAAAAGTGCGCCGAACAGAGCCGACATAGGTAAAAGGTAGCGGTTTTCAGAACCAAACGCCAAGCGCAATAAATGCGGAACAACCAACCCAACAAAACTGATCACACCGCCCAATGCCACCGCAGCTCCTACCAGCAGCGATACGGCAAAAATCAATTTCCAACGTAGTCGATGTACATCCACACCTAACTGCTTTGCATGAGTTTCGCCCAGCATCAGTTTGTCTAACGTTTTTCCTTGCAGAGCAAGCCAGATGATCACCGGAAGCGCAGCTAATGAAAGCGTATGTTGATACCAGCTTGCACCACCAATACTGCCCATCAACCAGTAAACCAGTTGCCTTAAACTGAGATCATTACTGAAATAAAACGCCCATGTCACCACAGCACCAGATAAAATACCCAGCGCCACACCGACCAGCAGTAAGCGGGTTGTACTTAAACGCATCGCTTTAGCCATGCTGACCAGTAAAAGAGTAAACACCATCGCACCGGCTACGGCACAAAGCATGAAAATTTCAGGTGAGGCCAAAGCAGGGAAGAAAAACAGCACCACTACCATCGCCACACTGGCGCCACCAGAAATACCAAGCACGCCCGGCTCTGCCAAAACATTCCCTAATAACACTTGCAGCGCCGCGCCTGATACGGCTAGTGAAGCACCAATGATGACGGCAGAGAGCAGACGAGGAGCACGAAGTTCAGTCACTAACTGCCATTCCAGTGGTGACCAAGTGTGAAATGGGCTGATAAAGAGTTCACCCACCATCAAATAAAACGCACTCATCGTAATCAACAATGCCAGCATAGCGTAGAGGGCGTAATGCCAGCGACGCTGTTTTTTTAAGAGTAACTGATTGAACGTCATGCGCTTATATGTAAGTAAGAGAAACAATAATGGCCTAACCTTACCGTTAAGCCATTTAAATAGAAAGTGATATACCAAAGCAATCGCCTGTTAACCTCGTTAACAGGTCAAAAGATTAACAGGCAAAAGTACCATCGGTTAATCGTATACCAATTGATCGTCTTCATAGCGTGTCGCCACTTTGCACACCATTAACGCGGCGCGCTGACCTAATGCCACTTTTCGGTTAGGAAATACGATCGCTTCATCTTCATTTTTCGCCATGAGTGGCTTTTCACCATCATGACCAAATACCTCACCATGTTTAAACGCGGTGAAGTTTTCGACGTTATCATCAAACATGAAATCAAAATCGTCATGCAAACGGACGATGGTACGGCTGACACGATAAATGGTTGGCTTTCTTGGCAAGTGTTCAGGTGTCGCATTGGCTACCAAATCGCGCATGGCTAAGTCAAACGCGACTAATCGCTCTAGGTTGTTTTGACCAAGAGGTGCGACTTGCCCCAGCTCAAGCGTTAAAGCTTGCGCGGCAAAATTCTCTGCACTGTGCCAACTGAAGGTACTCGATGGTGAATTTGAAAGCAGCACCGCTTCGATATGCGCACTTTCAATCAATGCCATCAGTGCGCGGCTGCGAACAGGATGGCGAGATTTGGGGCTGACGGCAAACGAATAATGTTTGGAGTGACGAATCGCACAGTGCAAATCAAGATGCCACCGGTTTTGCTCAGCAGTGTGTTCGAAAAAGTCTTTCACTGTCTGTTTTAGATGCTGTGCAATCTCTCTTTCTAGGGAGGTATTGCCCTTTTTATCATCAAATAAACGGTTCAAATTTTCTTGCACGAAACGGGTATGTTGATTCGTCGCCTGAGGATGAGCCACAATAAATAAGCAGCGGTGTTGGACCGCTTGAAAACCTGACTGAATATCATCCACCAGCTTATTTACTAATTCCAGTGGCGCAGTTTCGTCACCATGAATACCGCAAGAAATAATGATGTGCTTACTCTCATCGTTAAGATGAGCGGGGATCACTTCAAGCACTCCACGCGAGAGCACTTTAAGCGTAATACCAGCTGCCGTTTTGATTTCGCCAGTGACCATTTCTTGGTCTAAATCCAAACTATCAAATAGGAAAGATTGGCGGAAAAGGGACTTCGTCATGCGTTACTCCTTTATTGCACAGCGGTATGTTAATGAATTGTAGAAGCAATTTATGTTGAGGCGATCCCACTAATCAAGATGGATAAGGGTAAACTTAACTCATCAACGATCGTCTCAATACCTTATACAAAATACTCTTAACCAGAGGCCGGCGTTAATTGCCGGGAATTCTATCATTAAATCTGATAGTTACTCCATACTCTACTGCATGCTCACCCGGTGCTAAATTTGAATTCCGATGCTCTTCACACTCACATTCTTAGCATTATCTTTTCCTATTTGGATATGAGTTAATGATTGATAGTCGATATTCAACACACTATACCAATATTGGTTTTGCCAGTCAGTGCCTAGAACATAGGCAAGTATCATTCTGATTGTTCCACCATGGGCAATAACTAAAGTGTCTTGCTTAATCTCTTTAATCTGAGCCTCCCAAGCACGAGTTACACGCTGATGAAAATCGGCTAAGTTTTCTGCATTCGGTAGTTGATGTTGGGCCGGATTGATCCACAAAGTTTCCACTACTGGCCACATCGATTGCAGTTCATCAAAGGCCACGCCATCGACGTCACCAAAATCCATTTCTTGGAAATCAGGCTCAATTTGGTAATCCAATTTCGGCTGCTGTAAAACCAGTTGCTGCGCTAAATCATGGCAACGGCGTAGCGGCGAAGTAATGATGTTTGAGAAGGAGTAAGGGGATCTCAGCAAAGTGTGAGCGATCTGCTCTTGCCGATGCGCTTCAACGAGCACATCTGTTTTACCATTGAGCGCAGGCCGACCGACGGTTTTACCGTGGCGCATCAAATAGAGATTGATCATAGTGAGCCTTTTAAAGCGATGTCGTTTAGAGCAGTGTCTTTTAAAACAATCGGTAAGCCCGCCGCAATAAAGCTCACTCGGGTTGCTAACTTGGCTAGCGCTTGGTTAAGCCAGCCCGCGTCATCGACAAATAAGCGCGAAACCTCCCCCATAGGGATCACGCCAAGGCCCACTTCGTTAGCGACGATAACCAAAGTGGCGGGCGTTTGCTCAACGGCAAAACAGAGTTGCTCGACTCGCTTTTTTATCTCCGCTTCGTGAGCTTGCTGGCCATGGTTGTAGATAACGTTATTCAGCCACAGCGTTAAGCAGTCCACCAATACCACATCATGTGCCGAAAAAGTGGCAATTAACTCAGGCAGTTGTTCAGGGCATTCGTGCTCTTGCCATTCCGACGTTCTTTGCTGCTGGTGGTGAGCAATCCTTGCCTGCATTTCATCATCAAACGCAATCGCGGTGGCAACATAGTTAAGCTGAGCCTGCGGCAGCCGCATTAACAGGGCTTGGTGTTCTTGCTTTGCGGCCTGTTCAGCGAAACAAGACTTACCGCTACGCGCGCCACCCAAAATCAAATGCACCATTATTCAATCATTCCCATGCTCAAATAACCCAACCCAGCGAATACAATAAGCAGCAGATAGATCAGCAGTTCCATAATCTGTTGTGCAGCGCCAAGGCAATCACCCGTGAAGCCACCAATACGCGCCATCAACCAAGCTTTGAAGAAAATACGAAAAACTACAGCAACCAATACCAAACTTAAGCTTACCTGCCAACCAAACCATAACGCAGGCGCTAAGCCGCACAGCAGTAGAAAAATGAGCTCTGGAAGGGTTTGTTTATTGGCTAGCGGCTTACTTTTGCTGCTATCGAGATCGCTTACATACGGCATATCGAAAATCAACGATGCCGCTATCGCACGGCTAAAACTGTAGCCTAGTACCCACACCATTAATACGTTGCCATAACCAAGTAGCGCCTCTAAAAAGAGAAACTTACACAGTAGCGCCATCACTAAACTGGCCGCACCATAAGTGCCAATCCGGCTATCTTTCATGATGCTCAAACGGCGCTCAGCCGTCATTCCTCCGCCAATGCCGTCCGCCATGTCAGTTAAGCCATCTTCATGAAACGCCCCTGTTAATAGCAAACTAACCACCATCGTCAGTGCGATGCTTACCTCGTTTGGTAAAATCAGGATCAGCACACTGTAGATGGCACCGCAGATCGCGCCGAGTAATAGACCAACCAAGGAAAAATAGCGCCCAGATCGGTTCATTCGTTCACTGCAATAGGGCGTATTGTTAGAAATAGGAAGGCGCGAGAAAAAACTCAACGCCAACCAGAACAGCTCTAATTGATAAGCGAAAACGCGCAGCATTACACTGTCACTCCTGCGTCGGCAAAACTGGCCATGGTGTTGTAAAACTCGGCGGCCGCTTTGACCAAAGGTACGGCTAATACAGCACCCGTTCCCTCACCCAACCTCAACCCTAAATTAAGCAGTGGTGTCGCGTTTAACAGTTCCAGTACGCGTTGATGGCCCGATTCATGGGACTGATGAGCAAAAATCATCAACTCGCGGCAATCTGGTTCAATAAGTGTGGCCACATACGCGGCTACCGTGACGATAAATCCATCCACCAGAATCGGCGTTTGCTGCTGGTAAGCGCCTAAAAATGCTCCGACCATTTGCACAATTTCAAAGCCGCCTACTTCCGCAAGGACCGTTTCTGGATCCAAACCACGGCAGCGTGTTACGCCTTGCTTCACCAACTGTATTTTTTTCTGATATTGCTGTGTTGAAATGCCAGTGCCGTAACCAACGCACTGCTCAACAGAATGTTTAGAAAGCGCTGCTAATATCGCAGAAGCGCTACTGGTATTGCCAATGCCCATTTCACCAAACATCACTATATTGGACTCCGCACGGATCACCTGCTGCACGGCCTGATTGCCTAGCAGTAGCCCTTGCTTCACTTGCTCTACAGACATCGCCGCTTGGCGAGCAAAGTTCTCCGTTCGGTTACCTAAGCGCTGCACAAAAAAGTGCGGATTGTCGCTTTCTACAGGGAGTAAGATCCCGCAATCTATCACTTTCATCTCGACTTGATTGCTGCGACAAAAACAGTTGATGGCCGCACCACCCGCCAGAAAGTTAAGCACCATTTGCTGAGTCACCGCGCTTGGCGCAATGCTAATGCCTTCATCTGCAATGCCGTGATCGCCAGCAAAGATCAGTACTGTAGGCTTATGAATGGTGATCTGCTGAGTGGGCTGAGGCTGATTTTGACTTTGGATTAAGGCGAGCTGGTGTGCTAATGACTCAAGTTGGCCCAGCGCTCCTAACGGTTTGGTTTTTTGATCGATTCTTTGTTGTATTGCTTGGCTATGATCTTGTTTTAACATTGCTTCTGGGCTCTTCCATGAAAAGAGAAGAGTTTACTCGTATTCGCTAGTATCGGCTAGGTTTTGCCTATTTGAGCCTAAAAAAACACCCCCTGTTTTCTATAAAATCAGGAGGCGTTTTTAGGTTTATATGGGCACTATTGTCAAACAGACACGCCCACAAAGGCTGGTTTTAACCCGTGAAAGACATGATTACGACAAGCTAAACTTCCCGGTATTCACATCCGACCATGCGGCCATAATCGCTTGCTGAGGCTGAGAAGCTAATCCATCCATAAAGTTGCTTTCTCCCACCTTAGGCGCGAAGGAACTCATCGCTTGAATGAGGTTGTCTAACGCATTATCAGTCAAGCAGGTATATTCCTGCTCGCCTTGAGCGTCTTTTTCACCTAAACCGATAATAAGTTTGGCTCGATTATTTGCAAAATAATCATTGAAAGTAACACAACCTAACGCATCAAATAGCGTTTGATCGGAAGAAGTATCAGTATGGCGTGCCATAGAGATTTTCAGATCGTAACCACTACGCTCAAACCATAAACGGTTCCAATCAATACCGTTGAAGATGATGTTTTCACCTTGGCGAATATCTTCAACCACGTTATCGATCACCTGACCACTGACCACAAAACTGTCTACGCCAGCACCGCCTTTGAACGTATTTTGGTAACCCCCAAGCACCATGACATCGTTACCTTCTCCACCGTTTAATGTGCTGAATTTTGAGATGGCGGCGGCAATTAAGTAATCCTCGCCCTCGCCAGCATTAATCGAAGCATGGTAACCCATCAGTTTGACTTCATCGTTTCCTTGGCCAGCATCAATTCGGTTGTGATTGCCAAAGACTCTCGCAAAGTCATTGCCTGCACCAAGATCAAGTTGGTTGTTATTACCGATGGTTACAGCAAAGTCTTGATCGTCTCCCATGTCCACACGGTTGAAGTTACCTGAAGTGACCGCATAGTCATTACCTGACCCCATGGTGATCTCACCACCTTCGCCAAAGACAAAGGATTGATCATCACCCGCGCCCATAAAGACGTGGTTAATGCGTCCGGCCACAACCGCCGTATCATTACCATCACCGCCGAACATCATGTTCTCGCGACCCATTAAAACGCCCATATCGTGGCCTTCACCGCCGGTGAAAATATTGGAGACTCCCGTTGCGTAGAACACATCGTCATCTCGGCCGCCCCAGAAGTTATTATTGTCGCCTAGATAAGCGCCGAGATCTTTACCGTCACCACCCCAGTTGAAGTTGTAATTGCCCAGAGAAACGTTCATATCGCCATCCCCTTGCAAATGCCCACTGTTACGAAGGAAATCAAACGTTTTATCCTTCATATTGAGCAAATCGGCGGTGAGATTCTGCTTCAGATTACTGACCAATGATGCCATCTCTGCCTGCTTATCTTTGCTAAACATGGTGGCAAATAAATTGGGCAAATTGAGCGCATTAAAACCAAATGCGCGCTCTGGTTTGGTTTCTTCAACAGTGGCTGATACGTTTTCCGTTGCCGCAGGCGCGCCATTGAGAGTCACTTGCGCTGTATCGTTTTCCTCTGGTGTTTTCTCTTTCAGTCCATGACTTTCAGCAAAGGATTGAAGACCATCAGCCCCCATATCGATTCCCGCTTTGAGGCTATCTAGCAATTTTTCTGGGTCAGTAAATGCGCTGAGCTGCTCACCACCAAACTCGCCAATCACTTCTAGCATCTCTTTTAAAATGGCAACGCCATCTACCGCTTCATCAGTACGAGAGACTATTTTGCCATCAGCGGTGTAATTGACACCGAAGATATCACCTAAAGTCGTCTCTGCACCGACCTCAGCAAATTTACCCAGCAGCTTATTCTTAAGCTGACGAGGCAAGTCTTGCGGATTATAGGTAAAGGTCGTTTGAGCCATTCCCGTTGCTGAGAATTGCTGGGTTAACACACCAAACAATGAACCGAGATTGGTATCCAAAATCGCTTGGATGTTGTCTCCGAACATAAAGTTCCAGTTGCCCGTGGTGACCTGAATATCGGCTCCTTGGCCACCGACCGCGAAGTTAAAGGCCAACTTCTCGTTCATTTGACGGAACTTATCCGCTCGGCTCATCTTGCCAGAATCATTATTACTATTGCCACTTAGCCACTGGTTGTACTTTTTATTCAACGTTGCTTCAGCGTCAGACTTCAAGCCGCGGCTGCTGCGCTCATTCTGAGAGTCCAAATCAACCAAACTGGTGTAGTCAACACTGCTGGTTTGATCGAGACCGGACATCTCTTTAACAAATTTTTTCGCACCAGAGAGTGTCCACTGCTGTTCTTGAGCCGCTAACCAATCGGCACCCTTTCCTGATTGTGCGATGCTTTGTAATACTCCTGAAATACGTGATGCACCATCAAATGGATTGACCAGTGGCGGTGTCGGGATCGACTTATCCATCATCATGATAAGATCATTACTGCGACCCATATTGAAACTTACGTTGCGGTTACCCATAAACATTTGAGCACCTTCAAGCGCCTGATAACCAGCGATGTCGACACTATGTTTGCTGTCACCATTACCAATATGAACCATGACATTGTTGTCACCAAAGGCCAGCGACTTAAAGCCTCCCGTACCCACTTTAATACCAACATTTGACGTACCCCAGTTAACTGCGGTGAACTCACCATCACCGACGTTGACCTGAATATTGCCCGAGTAGCTGAGCTTATTGTCACTGCCCGCCGATGCCGTAGTATCCGTTTCCGTTTTACGCTTTTCAGGTGCTTCAAACACCTCACTGTTGTCGCCGATGGCACCACGTGCTGGCTCATTAACCTCACTCGCACCAACACGAGCAAGGTGGATATCCCCTTCCGCCACACCGTTACGAATGATCTCGTCACGTGCGGTAACTTCGCCTTGCGTATTCCAAGTCAGTGAGACTTTATTGTTTTCAGCCTTTTGTACCCAATTTCCATTGGCATCTTGAGTATGTTTGCGCCCTGTTGTATCTACCGCTACATCAGAGTTGCGAACCGACACATCCACACGAAGACCATTGGCATCCATGGCATTGATAAATTGATGGCCAAAACCTTTCTGCTTGTCATCACTCACTAAAGAGCAACCGACAATACTGATATGGTCAGGCTTGTTGCTGATGTTTTCCGCTTGGCCGAATGCCTGCTGGAATTTCGCCAATTTCACTGCAAGTTCATCGGCACTGTAGCCACTTAAGCGAGTGTTGTTATGTTCTGAATCATCACGCCCATGGCCAACCAATTGCCAGCGCAGCTTTCCATCCAGTTTCGATGGGTCACCATACACCACGCGATAATTCCCCTCAGAATCGAGCTGAACGACCACACTGTTTTCAGGATGCTTGCCAGCTAGATTTGCCGCCGCTTTTGCAACTACTGAATCGTTTTCCATTTGAACAATCACTTGGCCATCAAAGCGCGTTTCACCGCCGTCCGCTGTCGGAGTCACAACAACACGTTCCCAGTCATTCACATTTTGGTTGTGAAGTATCTTTCCACCAGCCAATGCTTCTTTCGTATCATCTACAGCTTTTGCATTGCCATCGACATCTAAAGTACCAGGCTTTTTAATCGGTGTTGCGTCAAACACAGGTAAATCGAGGATCCCCTGCATGGTGGTCTTATCACCAAAGGTTGGCTTGTAGCTTGCTAACGTGTTGCCATCCATTACCACCACGCGGTTGAAGATTGCTTCACCTGCGTCGTTTTTACCCAGCTTATAGCTTTGAGCCATGTTCAGATCGGACTTGCCGAAGAAACGCGTTAGGTAGTCGCCAAACTTCTCTGCTGATGAGAACTCAACAATACCAGCATTTGGATCGTAGAAGCCGTAAACACGATCGTCGCCTGAGCCTTTTGCCCAAGCTGCCATCGCATGCCCCGGAGCATCAAGTTCCAACAACACAGGTTTGCCGTTAGCCGATGCATCAGTGATTTTCTCAACCACACCGTTTACGGTCAGCGCTTGCTTCCCTTCCAGCTTTTCCTGCCACACTTTCATCGACGTATCATGCATTGGGTTCTTCGCATGAATGGCCGCTAAGCTGCTGAGCAACTTGCTTGCATTGGCTTTTTCACTGTCTGAGTAAAGGGTTGGATTGCTCAGCACCGCTGCCGCAGAGTACATCTTCTCCAGCAGTTGTCTTGCCACGCCAACTTGACCATCGTTTTCCAGCTGTTTCGCAACCAAAACGAGTTTAGAAAGTGGATCACAACGTCCACCAAAACCGTCATTCGATAGGTTCAACAGCATTAACTGTGGCGCGAGCTGTTCAGTCGCTTTCGCATCCACCACGCCAGCAGAAGCAATCTCACGGAACAATCGGTTGTACTTCTCAGACTTGTTCTGGAACGTCACTTTCAGTGCACGACTTTCGATTTCCCAAGCAAGCGCACCTTTTTGCTCTGCGCTCCAGTTGCCTTTAACAAACAGATCCACCAGTTGCTTGATGCTCATATCTGAGCGGAAGCCGTCAACGATCTCCTTCGCATGGTCGTTTTTGTAACCATTTAGGAAATCTTTAGTGGTACGAATGTCTTTCGATTTACCCGGTACGCTCATATCAGGTTTCAGCGCGTCGCCATAGCGTTTAAAGTCTTTCTCTAGCCCTTTCAGCACTTCGCCCGCTTCTACCGCTGCTTGCTCTGCATTAAACAGACCGGAGACAATTTGATCCGCGTACTGCCCCATCAAGCGGTTGCTCGCTTCGTGGCCATAGAAGGTTTGTTCACCCGTGACGTTGTAGCCAGCAATCGCGAGTTTAGCTCGTAGCTTCTCGCCTTCTTCGCCTAAACCTTCGTTGTCCGTTAGCAGCAGAATCGGCGTCTCTTTTGGCAAGCCTTTTAGGTTCTTCTCCACTGAGAACTGACCGTTAACCGCTTTCGCGATAGCCCCTACAATGCCCGCTGGATTCGCCACTTCATGAGCGGTGATCGCTTTAGTCATACTTGGCATAGGACGGTCGAGCAATAAGCCAGAAACCGTTTGACCATTTTGCACAGCATAACGTGCTAAATCTGCAGCAATCGGGCCACCCATTGAGTAGCCATGAATGATGATGTTGCTCGGGTCAATGCCCTTGTCATTCACTAAGTACTTGAACATGGTGCGCGCGTCTTGGTACAAGCCTTTTTCACTTGGTCCGCCGTCACTTTCACCATAGCCACGTAGGTTGACTGCGAGCATGTCGATACCTTGTTTCTGATAGTGGCTGCGAATCGCACTCGCTTGTTCTTCAGAAGAAGAACCAGAACCGTGCAGGAACAACACGACTTTACCGCTGGTCGCGCTCGTTTCAGTGTCGCTTGATACAGCTCCCTGATGATAGTACCCCGTTAGACGGCCCGATTCCCCTTTCAAGGTGACTTTCTGCGATTCACCTTGTTCTACCGCATGGTCAAGTAGGGTTTGCGTGATTTCGCCAATCTTACGGCGAGCTTCTTTATCGCCATACAACTCGTTATTGAGGAAGCGAGTCAATGGGCTCAGAGATTCTTTATCGCGCGGTGGCGTACCATCATTTTCGATGGCGACGGTTTCTTTCTGCTTCTCGTTGCCTGATAGAGCATCAAGGACATCGCTTACTTGATGACTTTGCTTCTTAGCCACGATTTCTAACTGGGCCTCTTGTAACGCTTGACCAAAGTTAAATAGCTCTGTCGGCGTCCAAACACCAAACTTAGGCAGCCATGTGTGACCAATGAGTTTATCTGCCCCACCCGCTTTCAACACTTTAGCGACCGTGCTAGAGCAGTTTTTGGTGAGCAGTTGATAACGCGCATCCGGGTCGTTACTTAGACGATGCCATTCTGCCTGCATTGCCGCAGTATTAAGCCCTTCTAAGTTAATGCGGAATACACGGCCTTCATCCGCTTGGCTGGCCTTAAAGGCTTCGATTTCTTCCAGCGCTCTTTCAGCAAACTGACGAACCACATTATCGATGCGTTTTTCCACCAGGGCAGGATCGCCACTCGCTTTAGCTTGTTTCTGTAGCTCTTCGGCAAAACGGTTTGCTACATCCATCATGTCGTAACTGGTGTCATTCCACTGTTCAACGAATGGTTGGAATACATGTGCTGGAATGCCTGTCGTTTCAAGTATATCCGGGTTGCCCAGTAGCACACTCGCGTAACCTCCAGAAGCGTCTTTGTAAGAGGCATCAATACCTTTAGCGGCATTGAGTTTTTCGATAAAGCGTTTCAGCTTAGTTTCGCCGTCATTCAAACCAAAGCCATCGTTTTCTTCTGACACCATATCATGCTCAAGTGTGTCATTTTGATGAGCTGGTTGGCTGAAGTCGCTCCAACGCAATTTAAGATCAGGCTGATTTTTTGTTGCAACGTTGAAGATATTACGGATATTGGATGACTTGCTACCTAGTGGCCACCAACTCACATAATTCTGCTTGTTGAAATCAGCCGCGGCTTGACCTTCAAGCTGCGTGCGACCTTGGCCAATTTGCAATGCGGCGTGACCTAGTGTGCTGTGATCACTCGGCTTCCAGATGTACATGGTCGCGCTCACTGGCGACATGTGCTGTTCAATCGCTTGGTGTACTTTGTTTAACCCAGCAATATCAATACCTTTACCATCTTTTGCAAGATCGTTTGCAGAAAGCCCTGCGAAGATCGTATCGGCAACAACTTGACCATATTCATGACTTACGGCTGCTTTTACTTTTTCAAGTACAGCATCGCTACCGCCTAGCTGATCGATATTGGCAAGATTACCTTTGCCCTTAGTGACGAAATCGCCATTTCCATCCAGATACAGATGTTTACTCTCCTTCAAGTTGGCGTTATCAAGCTGGTCATACAGACGGCTAAAGTTATCGTGAGCTTTGATGCTTTGCTCAGAGGCTGCAAGAACCGAGACTTCCTCTAAACGTACATTCACTTGGTTTAACAGTGAACTCATAGCCTCAACGCGGCCAGAATCGGGGTGGCCGAGTAGGTAGCCTTCAACCTGTTTGCGCAGGTTCACCAGTTTTTCTACGGACTCCAAATTATAATCTGCATAATCAATCGCACCGTGCCCTAGATCCTTTGCGGCTTTGAATAGAAGAGGGATAGTATGATAATCAGCCAGTGCATCAATCACTTGTTGGTAGCTTTCACCACGAATTTTACCGCTCACATGAGCAGCATCAAGTAGCTCAGTCACAGACATCAGTTCTACGTTGGTGTTGTACGTCCAAGCACCGTCTTCTTTTTGTGCCAAAATTCGCGTGCGGCCATCGTGATGCGAGAGCACCTTGTTATCGACTAAGAATAGCTCATCTGGCATCTGCTCGAAGTTGTCGAAGTTTGCCAAGATAAAGCGCTCAATGGATTTTTGTTGAGCTGCATCTTCAGGATTATCAAGAAGAATAGTCTTTCTCTTTCCATCGGTTCCCGGCCACGATCGAACTTCAAAACCTTTATCGCCTTCTTGCACCAAGAGATTGCGCTCAGTACGAAGTGAATAGAATGGTAGAGATTCACGCAACATGCTATCGATCGCGCTTAGCTTCACATCCAGTTCAACCAGCGTATCGGCCTTGTAACCATCCGGATTATCTGCCAAAAGCTCTGCTTGTTGCGCTGTACTTAGTGCATCAAAACGGATTTTAACCGCCACGCCAGCATCGGTAAGTCGACGTCCAATTTCGTCAACGGGCACATCTTTGTATTCTGAAACAGGCTTATCGAGTAAACGGATTTCACCTACTAATCCTTCACGTTGCAATTGACGCAGCGCAGGAAGTTCAACATTCCAGAAATAGTTACCAAGACGCATGCCACCTTGGGCAATAACATAAACATCATTTTGTGCGCCCGTTGCATAGACTGAACTCCAGAAACCCGTATTGCTGAACGTTGCTGCATCAATTGACAATTTCAATTGATTTTGCTCAGCGTTATCTGGGTCAAGGAACATGCCCCCCCAACGCATCAATTGCTTGTTTAGGTCGATTGCAAACGCATTGCCCTTAACATCAATGTCGTAAACTACCTTTTTGCCATCAACCTGCGCATTGTCGAGTACGTTTCGGTATTCCTTAAAGTTTCTACCAGACCAGAACGAAACAATGCTTTTCTCACCGTGTGGCGCTTCAAAACTATAACCATAGCTCTCAAGCTTGGTGAGAAATTCGACGCGCTTGTCCCAGTCATAATCGAGCGTAGCTTCAACAAACAAAGTGGCTAATGCTTGCGCTTGATCTTTCGGTACTTGGTTGTCAGTGTGTTCGATGTAGCCACCAACAAATTGAATCATGCGCTCCTTGGCTTCATCAGAGACATCGGCATCGACGCGCTCAAAACTTGGAACTGGTACATACTTATCTGTCGCCGCGTCATTATCGGTGTCTAGCCAGCGATAAAGATTCGCCACTTTTTCTGCGCGAGCAGCTACAAGCGATTCTGCAGAGTCATGCGAAGCTTCGCCTAAGCTTTCAAGGTTCACCCCTGAAATGTGAATCTCTTTTCGGCTCACATCCTGAGAGGCCGTTGTTGGCACAACAATGCTGTCGGCGTTTGTCTCAGTGAACATCGAAGTGACAGAACTACCCGTATTTTTCGCTCGAATTCCTGCGTTAATTTGCAGGCGGTTGACTGCATTGGTCGCACCTTCTAAGGCTTCTAGCTCTTGCTCGCTCAAGCCTTCGCTAAAGCGGCCATCAGCGTTTGTTTGACTGTCAGCGTTGATATGGCGGCCCGCAACACCAGCGGCTTCGACGCTATGTGCTTGACCCACAAGGCCGCTGCCCGCAACACCTTGACGATCAGGGCGATCGCTTTCGTTTTGCTTAGCCCCTTTCGCATCATTCTGCACTTGGTTGGCTTTATGTTCCGCGTTCATCGCATCGCGATCACCACGCGATTGCGCGTCGTTTGCTGCGCTGTGTGCGTCAGATTCGGCTTGTTTCGCGTCATTGCCTTTTGCCAAAGCATCAGCTTTACGTTTTTCAGCATCAGTTTTAGCATCAGCAATGCCTTGCTCTGCACCCGCCAGGTTTTGCTCACCTTTTGCGACGCCTGCTTCCGATTGTGCAACCGAATCTTTGACTTTATTTTGATTGTCCGCGTGCGTCTGTTTCGCGGCAGCAATCTGCTCACCAGAAACCTGTTTTGCGTTGTCCAATTGGGTTTGAACACCATCAAGCAAGCCACCGGCAAAATCGTTGCGCCATTGGTCGCCCGACTCACCCGTATGCGTGGCTTTGTCATCGAGCACATCGAGACCTTGTGCCAGTTCGGTCAACTCAGCCGTCACGGCTTCCGACTCTTCTTTCACTGCATCGCGTTGAGCTTGACCATTATTTTCCAGAGCTTGTTGGTCGGTAGATTCCAGTTGGCTTTGCGAACCTGCGACAGCATCGAGCTGTTTCTGCTTTTCTTGTTCTAGACGCTGGCGATCCGCTTCTGCGCGCTCTTTGTCTGATAGGGCATTCTGCGACGCTTGATTTTGCGTTGCATGCTCACTCACCGCATTAGTTTGCTGTAGCGTTTCTAATTTCGCAACTACGTTATCTAAGATATAGCCCAACCCATCATCGTGGCCTGTGCCTTTGAATTCGATACGGTTACTGCCAGCTTGAGCGGTCAGTTTTAAGGTTTTTTTCTGCCAAGCAGATTCATCACCAGACGATGAGAAAACCACTTCGCCGTTCCAGAGAACGTCAATGCCTTCGTTATTAGAAATGCCTGCACGTTTTGCAAAATCAAAGCTCAGCGTAATAACTTCGCCATGATTGAGATCATTCAGATCTTGAAAAATGGTCGTGTTGATGTAGGTGTCAAGCTCACTGACTCGGTTGCCGTGTCCTTCACTTGCAACGCCATAACCGTTGGCAGAAAAACCTGCTTCAATACCGTTAGAGGCCCTCCAACCGTACTCCCCCTGCTCAAAATCGCCATTAACAATGAGATTTGGCCCTTGAACTTGGTCCGAAGAGTCGTCAACGCTGAGCGCATTTTGCATTTGATTGAGATCAGGTGCGTCTACCTTGGTCACACTACCTGTTAGGCTGTCTCCCAAATCAGAGCCCACTTCTTCAATCACCTCCATTTGGAAGCCATCCAGCTTGGTGATTTCAGGTGTCGCAATCGCACCACGGCCTTTATGCGTGCCGGATGATGATGCTTCATCGCCTTGCACTAAGTAGTTGATTGCTTGGCTACCACCTACACCAAGTACGGTTTGCTTGATGTTATCAAACAGGGCGGAGAGCTTGTTGCTACTGGTGTTGCTCGACGCGACCGCCAAACTGTAGAAATCACCATTACCGATTTTGATCGCCACGTTGTTTTGAGCGTAAGAAGCATTAACCCCTAAACCATCACCAACATGAATATTAGCGTTGGCTTTACCTTTCATGACCGCGACGTTCAAACCATCGCCGATTTTGGTATTGACGTTGTATTGGCCCCAAGCAACATTGACCGAAATACCATCACCAACCACGGTGTTAATATTGGCATCCCCATAAGCGGCGGTGACGTTTAGGCCATCTCCCACTCGAGTCGTTACGTTCGCTTTACCTTTCGCGGCGGTCACCTGCATACCATCACCGACTTTGGTGACGATGTTGCCCTTACTCCAAAGTGCGTTAAAGCTATCGCCATCACCCACTTGAGTCACGATGTTGGCTTCACCTTTGGCTAGCACAACATTTCGGCCATTACCCACTTTGGTGATAACGTTGGCTTTACCCCAAGCACCGGTATAATCATCACCATCACCCACATGGGTAATGATATTGGCTTGACCTTGCACGACAGAGACTTCTTGACCATCGCCCACTTTGCTGATGACGTTGGCTTCACCTTTGGCAAAATTATAGCGATCTCCATCACCTACATGAGTAAACACGTTAGCTTGACCCCAAGCCACGTTAACACCCAAGCCATCACCGACTTTGGTAATAATGTTTGCCTTGCCCTTGGCAATACCAATGGTCGTGCCATCTCCGACATGAGTCATCACGTTGCCGATATCGGAAATCAACAAACCTACCGTGGTGCCTTCGCCCACTTTGGTGAGGATATTGCCTTTACCCGCCAATACAGCGGCGGTGGTTGCATCACCGACATGAGTCACGACGTTGGCTTTCGCCGCGGCCACAACACCCATGAAATCATCACCCACTTTGGTGACGATATTGGCTTCGCCCAGTGCTAAGACACCGGTTAAACCATCGCCGACATGCGTCATGATGTTCGCTTTACCGAACATCGCCGCCAGCGTTGTGCCGTTACCGACTTTGGTCATCACGTTCACTTCGCCCGCAAATATTCCTAAGCTGGTTCCATCACCGACATGGGTGTAGATGTTAGCTTTACCGACCATCAGCGCAGCGGTGAGATCATCGCCCACTTTGGTCATAATGTTGGCTTGACCGATCATTGCAGCAAACGTGCTGCCACTGCCTACGTGAGTGAAGATGTTGGCGTTACCCACCATAGCCGCAAGTGTGGTTCCATTACCGACTTTAGTTGCTATGTTGCCTTTGGCTAACATAAGCGCCACCGACATGCCATCACCGATATGGGTGAAGACGTTAGCTTCGGCCACCATTAACGCGAGAGCATCACCGTTGCCCACTTTGGTAAAGACGTTACCAAGGCCGCCCATCAATGCCCAAGCATTCCCTTCGCCCACATGGGTAAAGATATTGCCCGCACCAATCATGACTGCAATGGATGTTCCATCGCCCACTTTAGTGAAGATGTTGCCTGCGGCGCCCATTACGCCAAGGGTTTGACCATCACCAACATGCGTTAGCACGTTGCCAACACCAAGCATAATGCCAGTCGTATCGCCATTCCCGACTTTCGTTAGGATGTTCGCGCCGCCTACCATTACGCCAGTTGTGGTGCCATCACCCACATGGGTGAGTACGTTAGCGCCTCCGCCCATCACTGCAAGGGTGTTGCCTTTGCCTTTTTTGGTGAGAATATTTGCGCCGCCGAGTGCCACCGCCGTGGTATTCGATAATTGATCATCACTGCTGATATGGGTAATCACGTTCGCACCACCCAGCATGCCCGCCGTGAGTTCACCATCACCCATTTTGGTCAGTACGTTTGCGCCACCAGCCAGTACCGAAGCCACATCGCCTTGACCGACTTGTGTCATGACATTGAAACCGCCAGCCGCTAGCCATAGTGCATCACCACTACCGATTTGCGTGTGCGTGTTATAGCCGCCCAGTAGAGTAACTCGACTATTGCCTTGGCCTTTCTGTACCGAGATGTTGCCGTAAGCCAATAAGTGAGCCAGATAGTCGCCGTTACCAACACGAACCAGCACGTTCAACGCACCACCCGCGTAAACATCCATCTTGCCTTGCTGACTTTGGTGCACTAATACGTTTGCCAAACCTGCGCCGCGGAAGGTGAGATCCCCTTCTTCGCCATTTTTGACAATCACGTTAGCCGCGCCAGCACCGTTAAATTCAGTGTTACCAAACTGAGAGCTATGCAGGATCACGTTGGCAAGACCGCCACCGTTAAAGTAAACATGACCGCGTGTTACGTTGGATTTAATAACGTTACCGCCACCGACACCATTGAAATGAATATCGCCAGAGCTTTCGCCGCTATCGCTTACGGGTTTGAATAAGGTTTGATCCGTGTATTCGTCGATATCAGCCACTGTTTCGCTGGTACTTCTTACCGCGTTAACGCTGTAATGCAAGTCGCTGAGCGAGTAGCCCCCTTTACCCATTGGGTTATACCCAGTTGCAGACGAAATATCTTGGTTGGCTATATTGGCAGTGTGATCACCTTCTTTATACCAAGAGCGAGCTTGATATTTCATCGCACCGGTTTCGGCATCGTTAGCCAGCTCAACCACTACAATTTTTGTGTAAGGCCCAAGCACTTTAGCGTAAACATAAGTGTTGGGTTTGCGGTTTGATTTCACCGCTTTGACATCAACCTTAGTGCCATCAGCATAAATCGCGTGACCACCAATTTTGGCATCCGACAATGACACATCTTTTGCATCAATCACCGCGCCATTAGCGTAAGTCACCCACTCATATTCAGTCAGGCTTTTCTCAACCGCATGAACAGTCACTGATTGCTGATGTTCAATGGCAATATTAGAAAGGGTATAACCACCGTTGACTGGATTGGACTCAAAGCCACCTGAAGAAGAAACATCGGAATGAGCAAGATCGGTTAAGTGATTACCCTGCTTGAACCATGCCTCTGAGTAGTACTTGAGTTTGCCGGATTCAGCATCGTTATAGAGACGGATTTTGTTGATTTTGGTGTAAGTACCATCTGCAATAGCGAACAAATAAGTATTTGGCTCTCGCTCTGATTTTACAGCGTTAACCGAATGAAACTTGTTGCCGTTATCAATCGATATACCGTGCATCTGTGCGGTAGTGAGGACAATTTCTTCGGCTTTGGCATATTCCATACCTTGAGCATCAAAATCGCCGCCACTACCTTTACGAGTAATGGTGTTATAAGCACCGCCGCCCGAGAAATGAATATCACCATGTGCCACATCAGAGTAAAGGCTGTTGTAACCACCTACACCTTCGAAGCGAATATTACCGCGTGTTTCGGTATACACATCGTTCGCATTGTGCGTACGCTCAATTCGGTTGGATGCCCCGGCACCCGCTAGGGTAATATCCCCAACCTTGCCTTTGCGAACCAAATGGTTATCCGCACCAGCTCCACTAAAGTGCAAGTTACCGCTTTCAACACGTGAGCTAATACTGTTAGCAACCCCCGCGCCGACAAAACGCACATCACCTTGAGATCCTTGATACTGGTTAAACCAAGTACGATCGATTTTATTGCCCGCACCTGCACCTTCGAAACTCAAGTTTCCATGATTGGTTTCATGCCAGATAGCGTTGTAGCCACCAGCACCTTGGAAAGAAACATGGCCTGATGACCCTTGACGCTTAATGTGGTTGTAAGCCGCAGCACCTGCGTAGCTGATGTTGCCATGCTGGCCGTCATGACCAATGTCTACACCACCAGCAGCACCTGAAAATGAGAGATTACCGTCTCCGTTTTTCTTGATATCAGCATAACCCGCAGCGCCTCGAACGCTCAGGTTCCCCGTTGTATCCTCAACTTTTAGATAGCCGGCCCCCGCCGATACCGTATCGTTACCTGAACCGGTATATACCGTGGCTCCGATCGACCCCAGATGAATATGATCATCTCCGCCATAAGCATGAATTTCGCCGCCAAAACCGATGGCAACAATGTCGTTATTTCCATCGTCGGCGGAATAATTTCCGGTGAAGAAGTATTCGACACTTCTCCAAAATGGTTTTCCCATAGACTGTGGCTCTTATTATTATTTAAATAGAAAACCACTGTACCTTACGGATACAGCGGTCGTTTTGCGTGTCGATTTTGCCGCGGACAGTACACACTTTTTGCCCTTTCCACGGCAAAAAAACACGCTGTCGTAAGTCATTGACGATTTGACGTCCGTGACCAAAAGGAGCAAGCATTTCAGGAATGTAGATATGATCACCAGAGCGCCAGTCAGCGGCTTCGATTTCTCGTTCACCGGACAATAGCAACTCTCTCACTTGCTCAGACAAAAACGCCCAATTACAAAATGCAATTGGACGTCCTTGTTCATCTTCGTAATAGCAAAACTGATTTAACTCAAATGATGGCATAATCCGTTGCTGCCATTCACTGATAAGATACCGCTGATGCAGAGGAGAATATTGGCTGAGCAGAAGAATCCCACCCATCATTTTCTGCATCATTGCACGATCCAGTTTTGCCGCGTGATGTTGAATCAACATACGCTAAGCCACCTTTTATTTTTTCGTGCGTGTCACGCGTTTTTTAGCAGGCTCAATACCACTCTCGTTCTCTTGAGGTGCTTCACTCGATGAGGGTAGAAAACCTGCGGCAATTAATTTTTCTAACTCTTCGTTCATACGAG
Organism: Vibrio sp. B1-2; assembly: GCF_963888445.1. Taxonomy (NCBI): domain Bacteria; kingdom Pseudomonadati; phylum Pseudomonadota; class Gammaproteobacteria; order Vibrionales; family Vibrionaceae; genus Vibrio; species Vibrio sp. B1-2. The sequence continues at coordinate 66,891 of NZ_CAWPJH010000011.1, read as the reverse complement.
GATCTTCAAGCATATTCTTAACCATCGAAACCATATACATAAAACCAGAAGCAGGCATATGAATCACTTCTTTTAGCTCTAAGTCCGTATCACTTTCCGCCATAATACCGTTTGCCATGTTGGATTGATTCTGTCCAACAAAATAGAGAGAAAAAACACCTTTATTATAATTAACACTCGATACAGTTTGAACGAATTTCTCAGACATAAATAACTCACCTCATAATTTAAAAAGAAAATAAAAAAAGATTAAAGCCACTTATAAAAAAGTAGCGATAACCCAAAAATGATTTTTAATGTTATACAGCATTTCAATGGCATGCAACCATACAATAACGCTAAGTCATGAATAAATTAACAAAACCAAAATATTACCGAATACAAGCAACTGATAATTAAAACCTTTAAAAACCGCAATTAACTAATCAGACCAGATAATATTTGAGCATCTATTGATATTAATGATATGATCCGCCCCCTTTCTTTTTCTGGCCCTTGAAGAATCAAATATATGACTGATTTAAATGAAAAAAAAGCCATGCTACATTGCTTATCAGTCTACTTACCGCTGATCGGAATTCGTGAGATAAAATTAGATATCTCTAATGAAACGCCATCCAATGCAATTGATTCAATAATAAAAGATTTAAAAGGAAGAAATTATTTAGTCACTGCTAATAAAGTGAAGTCTTTTACTGGAATTACTAAAATAAAGAAACCGATTATTTTATTTAACAAAAATAATCACCCATTTATTTTGGCTAAAGTTGAACAGGATAAATGTTTAATTCACCCATGTGATTCAGATACCCCAAAAGTAGTAGATGCAAGCTATTTAAAACAGAATTGGAATGGAAAAACGCTAGATATCAAAAAAAAGCAATCCTCTTTTGATATTCGTTGGTTCTTACCTGAATTATCGCAACATAAACATTTAATCGCTGAGATTGTTTTATTCTCTTTCGTACTGCAAGTTATTGCACTTATTACACCGCTATTTTTCCAAGTCGTGATGGACAAAGTATTAGTGCATCAAGCCCACTCGACACTCGATGTTTTAGTGTTCGTCTTAGTTATTTCTGGAATAGCTGAGGTATTGCTACGCGGTTTACGCGAATATCAATATGCTCATACCGCTAACCGCATTGATATTAAGCTTGGCATTAAATTGGTTCACCATCTGTTTGGTTTACCGCTGCTGTTTTTCAAATCAAGGCAAGTTGGGGCGATTGTGACTCGAGTAAGAGAGCTCGATACCATACGCGAGTTCATCACAGGCTCGATGTTTACCCTCACGATTGATCTCGTTTTTCTCGTGATCTTTTTCTACGTGATGAGCTTACTTTCTGGCGGGCTAACCCTATTGGTATTGGCCACACTGCCGTGTTATCTCTTTTTGGCTTGGTGGCTAACCCCAAGGCTGCAACAAGCGATTGAACAACAATTTACCCATATGGCGCACAACACTTCGTTTCTAACTGAAACCGTCGCGGGGAGTGATACCATTAAAAGCTTAGCGACTGAACCTCGCTTTATTCGACGTTGGGATACTCAAACCGAACAGATGATATCGAGCAACTATGTGGTTCAGCAGTGGAATAACCGCTCTAGCCACGCAGTACAGTTCATCCAAAAAATAACGAACGTCTTTCTATTATGGATTGGTGCATCCGAAGTGCTCGCGTTACAAATGACCATAGGTCAACTGATCGCTTTTAACATGCTCGCCAGTCATGTTGCACAAACTCTTGCCCGGCTCGTCGAGCTGTGGGGACAATTTATACAAGCGCAAATTGCAGTCGATAAACTTTCCGACCTACTCAATTTGCCCACCGAGCAGCAGCAAGCCAGCCATTCCCTACAACTGCAAGGTGCGATCACTCTCAGTAAAGTGAGTTTCCGTTATCAACCCGATTTGCCGCTGACCATCAATCAGCTTTCACTCAATATCCAAGCGGGTGAGAAAATTGGTGTGGTCGGTGGCTCGGGGTCGGGAAAAAGCACCTTGGCTCGGCTTTTACTCAAGCTGTACAGCCCTGAATCAGGCCAAATCATGTTCGATAACACCTCACTCAAACAGATCGGTGTTCATGAATTGCGTCGCCAGTTGGGGGTGGTATCACAAGAGAACTTTCTCTTTAGTAAAAGTGTTAGTGACAACATTGCCCATTCAAAGCCACAAGCCAACTTGGATGAGATTGTGCAAGCAGCAAAATTAGCGGGCGCTCATGAGTTTATTTTAAAGCTGCCAATGGGTTACGACACGATTTTAGCCGAAGGGGGGGTGTCACTTTCAGGCGGACAACGACAACGTTTAGCCATTGCTCGCACACTGCTTGCAGACCCTAAGATTTTAATTCTTGATGAAGCCACCAGCGCTTTAGATGATGAATCACAAGCCATCATTCAAACCAATATGGAGCAAATTGCCGCCGGGCGTACCGTTATTACCATTGCACACCGCCTCTCTACGGTAAGAGAGTGTGACCGGATTATCGTGCTGGAAAAAGGCGAGATTGCAGAGCAAGGCACGCATCTACAACTTCTCGCAGAGCAAGGCAAATATTTCCAGCTGTGGCAACTGCAACGAGCATTAAAACAAGAGGATGAGCGAGTATGATCTCTCAGTTAAAGAAGCTTCGCTCTAAGCGCCCGAAAACGAACGGCTATTTTGAGTTTTTACCCGGCCATCTTGCTCTACAGCAGAGCCCACCCTCTCCGTTTGCTCGCATCACCGCCATCACGCTAAGTGTAGGGTTACTGCTCACCTTACTTTGGACCTATTGGGGGAAATTGGATATCCAAGCGACCGCAAACGGGCGGCTGTTAGTCCCTGGGCGCTCGCAAGTGATTCAGTCTTACGAACAAAGCCGAGTAGCACAAATCCATATAGCAGACGGCGAACGTGTCGAAAAAGGGATGCCCTTACTGACTCTGGACACGTTAGGCGTTAGCCAAGATATTGAACGTTTGCGTCATCAAATACGCTATCAAACCCATGAATTTCTCAAGTATCAAGCGTTGCGTGGTAAGGCTGATCTAGCTCAACATCCCCTGTATTTGGCATTGGCACCTTCGGCGCAGCAAGAGGTCATTGACAGCTTTGATACTGAAAAGAACGAATTCACATCGGTGTTGGAAAACTTGCGTGCTGAAATGCAGGTCAATCTTGCTTCCCAGTCCTCACTTGAGGTCGATATCAGAGGCTTAAAGCAGTTAGTGAGTAATATTACTCAGCGCCTTGATGCTCAAAAAAAGCTCAAACAACAGCGTTTGATCGGTCAAGTGCAGTATCTGGAGCAGGAAAAAGAGTTATTAGAATCCGAACGAGCGTTAGCCCAGCAAACATCACAACAGCACGTGCTGCAAAAGCAATATCTCAACCTAGAAGAGCGTTTAAAAGCGCTGCGTGCGCAAAAAGCCAGAGAGTGGCAAGACAAAAGTCAGCAAGCACACCTACAACTCTCAGCGCTGCAACATGAACTGGACAAAGTACGCGAACATGAAGGATTACAAGTGGTTCGCTCTCCTGTCACTGGCACTGTACAGCAATTGAGTGTTCACACCCTTGGGGCAGTCTTACAACCAGCACAAAATTTGATGATTATTGTGCCTGACGATTCGGTACAAGTCGCCGAAGTTAAAATTCTCAATAAAGACATTGGCTTTATTTATGCTGGCCAACCCGTGACGTTGAAAATTGATGCCTTTCCCTATACGCGTTACGGCACCTTATCGGCAACATTGGTCCACGTCTCTAGAGACTCGACAATGGATGAGCAACTTGGGTTGGTTTTTCCCGCTCAAGTGCAATTGTTAAACCATACAATTGAAGTCGATGGTACCTCTGTTGCCTTATTGCCCGGTATGTCTGTCGTGGCTGAGATTAAAACCGACCAACGTCGGATCATCGATTATCTACTCAGCCCAATCCGAGAATATCAAGCTGAAGCATTGCGAGAAAAATAGAGTGGATACCTTAACCAACACCGTCTCAACGGTTCATGATCAAGAAAGCCATGGCGCATTAGCGGCCCTCTCGTTTGCCAGCCTTTCATTTGATAAAAAAGTCACGCCATCACAACTGATTCATACACTAGGCGTTGCCGAAAATGAGCTCAGTGCTCTCGACATTCAGCGAGCCGCTCAATCTATTGGTCTGAAAAGCCGAATGATCACCGTCAGAGGAAGCGAGCCGATCCCGCTACCTGCATTGGTCAAAATCCGTCAGCAATGGCATGTCATTCATGCGCTAAACGAGTATGGTTGGACCTTGTACGATCCCATTAAACAGCGCTATTTCGAGTTTCCGTTGGCGCAAGGATCTTCAAGTTCCTGTTATGAGGTCTTATTACTGATTGAGCAGAGTATAGAGCCAAGCGATGTCGCTTTTGGCCTCCGCTGGTTTATGCCTTCGGTACTCCGTCAGTCAAAACAGCTACGTGATGTGTTTCTGTATTCGATTGTGCTGCAACTGTTTGCCCTGTTTGGTCCCAAACTTTTTGAAACCGTTATTGATAAGGTTCTTGTGGGGCGAAGTTTGTCGAGTTTGCACGTTTTAGCGCTGGCTATGCTTGCGCTGGCTATTGCTGAACCTCTTTACAGTTATTTGCGCAATACGGTTTTTGGTCATCTTTCTAGTCAAGTCAATGCAGAACTATCAGGGCGATTGTATCGGCATTTGATTAATCTTCCATTAAGTTATTTCAAGCAGCGTCAAACGGGGCAAATCATCGCCCGCGTACGGGAAATGGGGCAAATACGTCAGTTTTTGACGGGCTCAACCTTAATGCTGCTCTTGGATCTCATTTTTATCACCCTCTTTATTGGTGTGATGTTTCATTATGCGCCAGCGCTCACCGGGCTGATTATCGGTTCATTAGTGATTTATTTTCTGCTGTGGTTAGGTATTGGACCTTGGGTTCGTCACAAGGTAACGACAGAGTATGACGCAGAAGCAGAGACAACCACCTTCCTGACTGAATCTATAACGGGTATAGAAACAATCAAGACAACCGCAACGGAAGCTCGATTTTTAGAACGGTGGCAGCAAATACTCAGTCGACAAATTGAATGCGCGTTTTCAGCCCAAAAAGCCAGTTTAATTGCTGGGCAATTGATTGCCTTAGTGCAGAAAATAGCCGCTGCCATTTTACTTTGGTGGGGAGTCAATTTAGTGCTCAATGGGCAGCTCACCCCCGGTGAATTGGTCGCCTTCAATATGCTAGCAGGGCATGTTACTCAACCCGTTTTGCGACTTGCGCAAGTGTGGCAAGATTTCCAGCACACCTTAGTAGCCTTGCGTCGCGTAGGCGACATTCTTAACGAACCGGCTGAAAATAGTAAAGATGGCCTTGCTTCCATCCCTTCTGTTCAAGGAGGCATTGAGTTTAAAAATGTTCGCTTCCGTTATCATATCGATGCACCGGAAGTCTTAGCGAATCTCTCGTTGACCATCGCTCCGGGGCAATTTATTGGTATTACTGGGCCTTCCGGATCTGGAAAAAGTACATTAACGAAACTGCTACAGCGTCTTTATGTACCTTTGCATGGGCAAGTCTTGGTCGATGGTATGGATCTCGCCATTGCAGATCCGGTCTCATTAAGGCGCAGCATGAGTGTGGTGCTACAAGAAAGCATGCTATTTGCAGGCAGCGTTGCCGACAATATTCGTCTTTGTAAACCCGATGCAAGCGATGCAGATCTGATAAACGTTGCAAAGCTTGCTGGTGCGTTAAACTTTATTGAAGCGCTGCCACAAGGGTTTGAACAACAAGTAGGAGAAAGAGGTGCCAACTTATCTGGCGGGCAACGTCAACGCATTGCACTGGCTCGCGCATTGTTAGTTAACCCAAAAATCTTACTGCTTGATGAAGCGACTTCAGCGCTCGATTATCAGTCAGAGGCGGCCATCATGAGCAACATGGAAACCATTTGCCATGATCGAACGGTGATCAGTATTGCACATCGGTTATCGACGATTCGTCATGCCGATAACATTATCGTCATCGAAGATGGGCAAGTGGCCGAGCAAGGTACTCACGAAGCGTTGCTCGCACGTGCAGGACTTTACGCACGTTTATGGGAACAACAAGTCAGTGGTTAACTTTCTCTCCTTCAAATGGGTTAGGTATAAAAAATCTCCCCAGAAATTACTGGGTCTTAAACTTACTCACTAAATTATTCAGATCATCAGCTGAACTCGCGAGATTTTGTGAGTTCAGTAGAGCTCGGCTCGATACATCATCAACTTTCTGAGTATCTTCTTGTACTTGATGAATATTACGATTAATTTCTTCTGCGACTAGGTGCTGCTCTTCGGCAGCCGTTGCGATTTGAGTATTCATATCGTGAATCGACAATACTGACTGATAGATGCCAGTAAAGCTATCGTTGACCGACTCAGTCGTTGTCACGGTTTTCCGTGACGCATTTAAACTCACGGTCATCTGTTCTGCGACTTCTTTGGTCCTATTTTGCAAACGTACCACTAAGCCGTTGATTTCTTCGGTTGAATCTTGCGTACGTTTTGCGAGCGCACGAACCTCATCCGCAACAACAGCAAAACCTCTTCCCTGCTCCCCTGCACGAGCCGCTTCAATCGCAGCGTTTAAAGCCAACAGGTTGGTCTGTTCAGCAATGCCACGAATGGTATCTAAAATTGCAGTGATACCTTGGCTATCATTTTCTAACTCTTGAATCGTGGTTGAAGACGTTGAAATATAATCGGCTAACTGATTGACACTAGAGACGGCGGTGTGGATATTTTGCTGGCCTTGACTCACTAATTGCTGACTGTCATCAGCAGCCTGGGCTGCCGAGCTGCATAGCGTTGCTACTTCATTGGCAGTAGACACCATTTCATTAAACGCCGTTGATACCATCTCAACCGCTTGTTTCTGTCGTTGAGAAACGGCTGACAAGTCTTCCGATATTGTTGCCGCTCTTTGCGCCGATTCCCCCATCTGTTCTCCTGCATGGCCTATTTGCTGCACAAGTAATCGAATGGCTTTCAAAAATGCGTTGAAATACACAGCTAATTGACCCGTTTCATCGTTCGAACGAATGATCAATTCCTTGGTTAAATCACCTTCACCTTCAGCTATCTCTTGTAAGCCGTTTGAAACTAAACTAAGCGGCTTGGCGATCAACCCCGCTAAAAAAAGTGCGCCAATGATGAAAATCACTGTCAACACAAAAACAATCGCTAAAATGTATTTGATCAAGCTATTGCTTTCTGCCATAACTTCTTCGGTAGTAATCAGGCCAACGAACTTCCAACCTAACTTTTCGGAATTCATGACATTAGCCATATATTCCACACCGCCAATTTCGATATTGATAAAACCAGAGGATGTTTGACCTATCGTTTTGTATGCAGCAGCTAAGGAGTCAAGGGATTGAAAATTGTTCTCTGGGTACTTAGCATCCACCAAGACGTTACCGCTATCCTCAACCATCATAATGTATCCGGTTTCGCCTAATTTTATCTTCTTCACGATATCCGTCAGTGTTTTTAGCGAAACATCAATCGCAACCACCCCAGCATTTGGGGTACCAGCAGCATTAAAGGACAAAACATTGCTCACAATCGTGGCGTCATCAGGCTCCCAATAATAGGCTTGAGTGCGTTTTATCTCGCCTGGACTAGACATCGCCGTTTTGTACCACGGGCGAGCTCTAGGATCATAATTGTCTGACGCCTTACCCGTCGGCCATTGTATATATCCGCCCTCTTTGGTTCCCATGTAAACGTACGAATAACCTTTGTGCGCCTCACCCATAAGGTAAAGCGCTTCATAAATTCCACGCTCCACCATTCCATTGCTATCTGGGGTCATCGGTTCAGCTATTTTGTCGATATAACGGGTAATGGAACTGTCCACTTTTTGCAACGCGGGTGAGTTGGCTAACATTTTCACATTTTGTTCAATGCCAGAAAAATAGATGGCAATGGCATTATCAACCTGACTCATTTCTCCATGACTTTGTTCAATAAAATCACTAACGGCTTGTGAACGTAAATTCGTCACCATTACCGTTGAAACAATAGTAACAGGGATAATGGTCGCCGAAATCAAGCTGAGCAACAGTTTAGATTTTATTTTCATTGTTATTACGCCTTATCTCTGTATTTGACAGCAGCTCATTTCTTTTAGTTACCTACACTAAAAATTTAGTTAATAGCGATAAAGATGCAATGTCACTAAAGCATTATTTCTAAAATAGGTGCTTATAAATGGTTGAATACGATGAAAGCGAAAGAATACACTGCCATAAGTAAGCAGCACTGCATACAATCACTGCAAGGTAAAAAGGAGAAAACGATGGATAAGCGACACAAAACTATGATTATTGCTGGCGCTTCCGGTCTCGTTGGGCAGCATGCTTTAGCCATTATGCTAGAAGAGCAAGCCGTCTCTCAAATCTATTCTTTAGTCAGAAAAAGCACCGAAATCCAACACCCAAAGTTGCAAGAAATCATTCATCCGCAGCTGCAAATCACGCACTGGGATGAAAGTTTTGTCCCTCCCCAGCTTGGTCTCATCGCACTAGGGACTACCCGTAAGCAAGCGGGTTCAATGCAGGGGCTGGAGAAAGTAGACTATGAGTTGGTTTGTCAAGTTGCTCAAACAATGAAGACATTGGGTGTCAAGCGCATTGCCATCGTTTCGAGCTTAGGTGCCAAAGCTCGCTCTCGATCTCATTACTTACAATGCAAAGGGAGAATGGAAGAAACCATTCGCCGAATGGGTTTTGAACAAGTGACCTTCGTCAGGCCTGGGCCTCTAACTGGCATTCGGAAAAACAAGCGAACGGATGAAAAATGGGTACGAGTGATTCTGACTCTATTGCACCCTCTGCTACTAGGGCGCTTACGCAATTTTATCCCCATTTCCGCGCAAGATGTTGCAAGCGCTATGCTCTATTGCCTCTTTCAGATACAACCACACGCCATAGATATTTTGCACTCTAGCGACATGCTTGCCTTGCTCAAGAAGTATCAATGACTTGCTTAAATAACTCACCGATCGGTTCATTTACCAGCACAATAGAAAGATTGATAACCATTTGTTCTAAATCATGCTGATTTTGTCTTTGGATTAACCTACGTTAAAAGATATGGTTGCGTTTCATCGCTTTTATTCCCCTTTTACCTAGCATTATCGACTACATCGCTCATCGGCGATCAACGTAATCATGGGTACACAACTTTTAAGGTGTCGCATCATGTCAGTTGCAGCCATTGCCGCACTCGCAGTATTTATTGGCATTCTGTTTTTTCTCTTCGGACAGCAGAAAAAGTCTCACACTCTTTCACGCTTAGTGCTACTTGGGTTAATCCTAGGCAGCGCATTTGGCCTTGCTCTACAAGTAGTTCTTGGTGAAGGACATGTGGCTATCAAGGAAACATTAGGCTGGGTCAACGTCGTCGGTAACGGCTATGTTGGTTTGCTAAAAATGGTGATTATGCCTTTGGTGCTGGTGTCGATGATCGCTGCGGTTGTGAAGCTCGATAAAGGTGGCTCGCTCGGTAAAATCTCTGGCCTGACCATTTCTATCTTACTGCTGACGACCGCTGTCTCGGCATTGATCGGTATTTTTGTCACCCAAGCTTTTGGTTTAACAGCAGACGACCTCGTTGAAGGCAGCCGTGAAACGGCGCGTATTGCTGTACTAGAAAGCCGCGCCGCTACTGTGAGTGATTTAACTATTCCTCAAATGCTATTAAGCTTTATTCCGACCAATCCTTTTGCCGACTTAACCGGTGCTCGCTCAACCTCGATCATCGCTGTGGTTATTTTTGGCGTACTAACGGGTATTGCGGCGCGTAAAGTAATGTCAGAGAAAGCCGAGCTAGAAACGCCAATCCGCACCTTTGTCGAAGCGATACAGTCGATTGTGATGCGCCTCGTGAAAATGGTGATGGCACTAACCCCTTACGGTATTGCGGCGTTGATGGCGAAAGTTGTCGCTACATCAAGTGCGGGCGATATTCTGAGTTTGCTCGGTTTTATTGTCGCCTCTTATGTCGCCATTGCATTGATGTTTGTGGTGCACGGTATCTTGGTTTCTTTTGTAGGCGTTAGCCCTAAAGAGTATTTTCAGAAAATTTGGCCAGTGTTGACCTTCGCGTTTACCTCACGTAGCTCAGCGGCAACCATTCCTCTGAATGTAGAAGCGCAAATCACTAAGCTGAACGTACCACCAGCAATTGCCAACCTATCGGCTTCATTCGGTGCCACTATTGGTCAAAACGGCTGCGCTGGTATTTACCCAGCCATGCTCGCTGTGATGGTTGCTCCTACCGTCGGTATTAATCCAATGGACGTGCACTTTATTTTGTCGCTAGTGGCTATTATCGCAATCAGCTCATTTGGTATTGCCGGCGTCGGTGGCGGTGCCACTTTTGCAGCCTTAATCGTACTACCAGCGATGGGCCTACCAGTGACGATTGCAGCACTGCTTATCTCCATTGAACCGTTGATTGATATGGCCCGCACCGCGTTGAACGTTTCAGGCTCAATGACGGCAGGTACCATTACCAGCCGCTTACTGAACGGTAAACAGGTACAAGTTCAAGAACAGCAAGCCTAGAAAGTATCGAACGTTCTCGTTTTTCTCCAAGCCGGTGCCAATGCGCCGGCTTTTTCATTTCAAATCCTCATCAGAGCATGCTTCGCACATTGCTATGTCACACAGGCAATGGTCTAATAAACCTTAAATTTCAGCGACTGGATACTATCGAATGCGACAAGAGCACCCGCCTACTTTCTTTTTCCTCGACTATGAGACGTGGGGAGTCAACCCTGCGAAAGATCGTCCGAGCCAATTTGCGGGCGTTCGCACCGATATGGATTTTAATATTATTGGCGAACCACTGGTCATCTATTGCCAACCACCAGCGGACTATTTGCCTTCTCCAGAAGCGGCGCTTATTACGGGTATCACTCCACAAAAAGCGGTGGCCCAAGGCTTGCCAGAGCCTGAATTTATCGCCAAAATTCATCAACAACTCGCCACACCCAACACCACCAGTCTTGGTTACAACAGTATTCGTTTTGATGATGAAGTAACGCGTTACACTTGCTATCGTAATTTCATTGATCCGTATGCTTGGAGCTGGCAAAACGGCAATTCACGCTGGGATTTACTTGATGTGATGCGCGCCTGCCATGCGCTACGCCCAGAAGGCATCAACTGGCCCGAAAATGACGAAGGCTTTACCAGTTTTAAGCTGGAGCATCTCTCAGTTGCCAATGGCATCGAACATGCGAATGCCCACGATGCTATGGCCGATGTTATCGCCACCATTGAGCTAGCCAAAAAAGTAAAAGCCGCCCAACCCAAGTTGTTTGATTACTTTTTTAACATGCGCCATAAACGCAAACTCAATGATCTGATTGATATCGTCAACATGACACCTTTAATGCACGTATCGGGTATGTTAGGCCGAGAATGCCAATATACCAGTTGGATCGTGCCGATTGCTTGGCATCCCACCAATCAAAATGCGGTTATTGTGGTGGACCTTGCCAAAAACCCTCAACCCCTGATCGATTTAAGCAGCGAAGAACTGCATCAACGTCTATATACCAAACGCGAAGAGTTGGCAGAAGATGAATTGCCAGTGCCCATCAAATTAGTGCATCTCAATAAATGCCCTATCCTTGCGCCGGCCAAAACATTAACGGCCGAAAATGCAGACCATATCGGGGTCGATAGAAACCTGTGCCTTGAACACTTAGCGCTCATCAAGCAGTACCCTGAGATCAGAGAAAAGCTGATTGGCCTCTACACAATTGAGCGAGAATATAAGCACAGTGACGATGTCGATACTCAACTCTACGACGGTTTCTTCTCTCCAGCCGACAAAGCGGCGATGGAGATCATTCGCCAAGCTGACCCAGTCAATCTCGCCGCATTAGACATTAGTTTTAGCGATAAGCGCATCGAACCCTTGCTGTTTCGCTACCGCGCTCGCCATTACCCATTGACATTAAGTGACGAAGAGCAAAGACGTTGGGCAACTCACTGTCGTGATTATTTCGAAAGCCACCTTGAAGAGTACATGCTCAATTTAGAGAACTTAGTTCACACCCACAGCAGTGACGAAAAGAAAATGGCTATTTTAAAATCCGTTTACCGTTATGTGGAAGACATCGCGAGTTAATGTACGAGGTTTTCGCGCTGTCAGGTTTCAAACCAACACGCTGCGATTCCATTTCCGAAAATAGTTTAGGCACAACAAGGCACCGACTTTTATTGTGAATACCATTGCAAAATATTTGGTCTCTATGGGGCTGATTTTCCTTTGCCTGATGGCAGGTATCAATCTTCAACATTGGCTTGGCATCACCATTCCGGGCAGTATTATCGGAATGCTAATTCTGTTTAGTTTATTGGCAAGTGGGCTCGTGCCTGTCGAATGGGTAAAACCCAGTGCCAGTCTTTTTATCCGTTATATGGTCATTTTATTTGTCCCTATCAGTGTCGGATTAATCGAGCATTTTGATTTATTGATGAGTAACGCCATACCGATTCTTGCTAGCGCGGTGGGCGGTACGCTGATCGTATTAGTTTGTCTGGGTTTAGGGCTGGATCGTTTTTTGAAAAAGGGGAATAAGTGATGTGGTTATTGCTCACGATTGCGGTCTTTTTCCTAACACGTTGGATCAGTAAAAAATGCAAAACGGCCATAATGAATCCGTTACTGCTCAGCCTTGTGATCATCATTCCTATCTTGCTATTTTTTAACATCCCTTATGCCAGTTACTATGCTGATAACCAGTGGCTGAGCTTTCTGTTGCAACCGGCCGTGGTGGCGCTGGCTTATCCTCTCTATGAACAACTGCCTCAGATCCGCTCAAATTGGCGCATCATTGCCCTCGCCTGCGGGGTGGGCAGTGCTATGTCAATGCTCACAGCCAGCTTAATTGCTGTTTATCTTCAAACGGATATACATTTAATCGCCAGCCTACTGGGTAAATCAGTTACCACACCGATTGCGATGGAAGTTTCCAGTAACCTCGGTGGGGAGCCAGCCATTGCCGCCGTTTTAGTGGTCATTGTAGGGCTGTTTGGCGCGATTCTCGCCTACCCTATCTATAACCTTCTCAACATTACGCATCCCATTGCTAAAGGCTTAACCATGGGCACCGTATCTCATGCGCTGGGCACAGCAACCTGCGCTGAAAAAGATCCACGTGACGCAGCATTTAGTTCACTTGCATTAGTCGTGTGCGGCGTAATCACATCGATACTTGCTCCAAGTTTTTTTGCTTTTTCAATGTGGTTGTCCACGCTATAGAGTGCCAACAGAAATCAAAGATACGTCTACTCATGGATTTTGATTGTAGACGTGTCTCACTCTAAGGCTGACTGTAATCGATTTCATGTGTGACCTCACTCTAAATGTGAAAACCAAAATTACGTTACATTGCATTACGTGACTTAAATCTCAGTAAAATTTCATTCTTCGCCTAGAATATTCGTCAATACATAGATAAGGACTCATTATGAAAAGCCGTATTGAACAGGCGCTAGCTGATACGCCAAAAACCGTTGCAGAATTTTTGTCGCCCATTCTGCTGTGCGATGATTTTGACGCAACCCTATCACCAGAACAGTTCAACCAACTGCTTTCTCTTTCTGGCTTAGACGATGCGGAATTGCGCGTTGCACTGCTGCCTTTTGCGGCCGCCTATGCTTATGTACCGCTTTCAAACTTTTACGTGGGAGCCATCGTCAGAGGTTTATCGGGCCGTTTGTACTTTGGCGCGAATATGGAGTTTTCCGGTGCACAATTAGGCCAAACCGTACACGCCGAGCAATGTGCCATCAGCCATGCGTGGATGAAAGGTGAACAAGGCGTTGCTGACATTACCATCAACTTCAGCCCTTGTGGGCACTGCCGTCAGTTTATGAATGAGCTTACGACCGCAGACTCGCTTGTCATTCAGCTACCACAGCGTGATGAGAAGTCACTGCAAGAGTACCTACCTGAATCATTTGGTCCTGCTGATTTAGGTGTTGATTCTGGTCTAATGGCAGACGCTAACCACGGCAAAACAACTAGCGAAGATGACCCACTCATTGGCTTAGCCCTTAATGGCCTAAACCACAGTTACGCACCCTATACCAACAATCTCAGTGGTGTTGCCCTGCAAGTTGAGAATGGTAAAACCTACGTCGGTGCGTATGCTGAAAATGCCGCATTCAACCCAAGCTTACCACCATTGCAAGTTGCTCTTGTTCAGTTAATGATGGATGGCCAACGCTTTGATAATATTGTCGCAGCCGCATTAGTTGAGATGTCTGATGGCAGTATTAGCCATTTAGCCGATACTCAAGCCACCTTGGAAGTAATTAACCCAGACATTCCTCTTTCCTATCTTGTGGTTTAGGCGCTCTAGTGAAAAATCCCCAACGCATGGGGATTTTTTCCTTTTGATGGTGCAGGTTTTACCGCATATCCTTTCCGCCCAACAAATTATCGAACACCTCTTGTTTACTCATCGGCTTGTAAAAATAGAAGCCTTGGATCTCATCAATATTCCAGACTTTGAGTTTGCGCAGTTGCGAAGCAGTTTCAACCCCTTCAGCCACGGTAGTTAAGCCTAGCTCTTGCGACATATTGATAATACTGCGCACCAAGGTTTTGGCTTTGTCATTGGATTCCAATGTGGAAATATAAGACTGGTCTAACTTCACTATATCTAATGGAAAATCACACAATGTACTAAACGAGGAATACCCCGTACCAAAATCATCAAGCGCCAACTGTATACCGAGTTTTTTTATCGCATCCATGCGTTTGATCGTCTCTTCTTCAGCCCCCAACAACATACTTTCCGTCAATTCGAGCACTAATTGTCCCGGTTCAATTTGATATTTTTCAATCAATACTGATAAGTACCCGACCAATTTTTTACTGTAGAAATGCGGGCTAGAAAGATTGACGTGAATACTTAGCCGTTTACCCAACGAAAATTGCGACCGCGTTTGCAGTTCGTTAATAAATTGGCAGGCTTGGCCTAGTATCTGCTCTCCCAATTCAATGATCACTTTACGTTGCTCAGCCAAAGGGATAAATACGGCTGGCGAAACCATACCAAGTTGAGGGTGTTCCCAGCGAGCTAGAGCTTCAAAGCCAATGATTTCAGCACTGTCTGCACGAACAATCGGCTGATAGTAAGCAATAATATGACCATCTTTCACGGCAGAGATAAGATCTCGATTGATCGCTAACGACTTCTGGGCATGAACAAACAATTCTTGTGTCACTGAAACAACCAGGCTGGCTCCAGCTTTCTCTGTTTGTTGAATGGCATAAAAACCACTTTGAACCAAAGTTTCAAAAGAATCGATCGGCAATTGTGAATCAATCACAGCGCCTTCCACACTCAAATCGAGTTCCAAGCCGCCAATGTCAGTCTTCCTCTTGTAACTATCGATAAGCTTAGTGCCTCTGTGAATCAAAAAAGAGGTTGCCCCGTTACCCAACTCACACACCATAAATTCATATTCACTAATTCGTCCCATTATGGACGTATTGAAACGGTTTCTAAGCGTAGCCGAAAAATGTTTAACGGCCATATCGTAAGCACTGTGTCCGTACACTTCTGAAATTTCTTTTAGTCTTTTAACCCGTAGGTAGAGCACGGAAAACCCACCACATTCAGTCGGATTGTCAATCAAAGGCTGCACTTGGCTCATCATCGTTGGACGATTAAGTAAACCTGAAACTGGGTCACAATGGGTAAGGTCGTAAATAAGCTGCTCTTGCTGCTTTTGCTCGCTGATATCAGTAATCGATAGCATGATAGAGCGATGCCCACGTTGTTCTATCAATGTAGCTTCGATAAGACACTCTAAACGCTGCTGACTCTTTGTAACAACATGTCCCTCAAATTCACGCATCCCTTGTTCTATATTTTGGTAGAGTAATTCACTGCTGCACACCACATCATTTTGTATAATACAAAACTCATCTAAAACCTTTCCAACCAACTCATCTCTAGAATAAGAAAGCATATCCAACAAGGCTTGGTTCACATCGACAATGAAGCGATCAACCACCAGCAACATTCCGAGATTTTGGCTTTGATAGAGTGCATCAAATTTCTGTAACGTCTCTTTAAGCCTATCTTCCGCCAAGGAGGATGAGGCAGCAAGTGAACGGACAAGTTCAGTAATTCGTTCAAACTCATCTTGTTTATCACTCGATTGTGAAGAGAATGCACTCTCTTCAATCAGCTGATTGATCCCACGCTCAAAATTCTCAAACCGTTTGGCTACCTTGCTGCGAAACAGAGCAAAAGTAGCCACGGCGACAAAGCCGGCCGCAATGATGATCGTCAAAATCAAATAATAAAAAGTTTCGTTCCCTTTTTGATAGTAAAGCCGCTGAGCACAGGTTTTTAGATAGCCAATAGGTTGCCCTGTCATATCACTGAGTAAGGTGTAATGCGTGATATTATTTTGATCTCTTTCAATACCTTCTTGATTATGACTAACAGGTAAAATCACAGGAGCATCGGTAACTACAATATCATTTTTAGCGGTTAGTAGGTTCTGATACTGAGAAGGGAAACGGCGGGTTAAGTGCTGTCCCCATAGCATCCACCCCACAACACCAGCCGTACCTTCACTGTTACGCACCGGAGTTAGGCTCACCACCCACACACTATTTTCCACACGGATGAGGCCAGAGCGGCTAGTTTTAGCCTCATCAAGTGTATGATGCATCTGAATTAAATGGTCGCTCACACCTTGTGAGCGTATCAACTGTTCCACTAACGAACAGTTTGTGCCAGGTTCAATATCCCGACATAAGTATTCAACCAATTGCGAAGATTCGGTGATGAAAGCCAAGACGTCTAAATCTAAAGTATCGAGGGAATCAGGATACAAGTTGCGCTCAGCAAATTGAGTGTCGCCATTCAACAGCAACTGATAAGTTTCATCCCAATAAGCCCAATCATAAGAACGCTTTTCTTGCTGTACTAAAAGATCTTGAATGACCGACTGAGCTTGATTGCTATCTCGATGAATCTCAATTGATTCAAGTTCATTCAAACTATATAAAAAAAAGTGGCGAGTAATAAATAAGCTGCTAAGAATGATCCCAACCAACCCGACAGAAAACAACAAAGCAGTTTTCGTGTGTAGAGTAATAAAACGCAAACGTAAGAAAGTTTTCATAGCCATAGGTGTCTTTTTCTTAGTCAATCCCACATAAACTTTAGACTGAAATTACTTCATATTCTTAACGCAGTTTCTCGAATGCTGTTTACTGCACATTAATTGCTATTTCAGCCTTAATTTTGTACAGATATGAGTTCGTTTACTGCGTATTACACAAACCACTCTATCGACAGCACGAACAGGAAATCACTCATCTCTCACCACAAAGGCAAACGTTTGCTTTTATTCTTAATTTTAGTATGATTTTGGCTGTTTTCGCTATTAACTATTGCTTGAATGTAAGGATTCACTATGTTTGGTACTGCTACACGTGAAAATGCCACCCGCGTTTTACTGCTTGGTTCCGGAGAATTGGGCAAAGAGGTGGCAATTGAATGCCAACGCCTTGGTTTAGAAGTGATTGCCTGTGATCGCTACGCCAACGCTCCAGCAATGCAGGTGGCGCATCGTAGCCACGTATTGGATATGCTCGATGGCGATGCGCTACAAGCCATTATCGAACTCGAAAAACCAGACTACGTGGTGCCAGAAATTGAAGCAATTGCCACTCATAAGCTGGTTGAACTGGAAGCGCAAGGCTTAAACGTTGTCCCCACTGCAACGGCCACTCAATTGACGATGAACCGTGAAGGCATTCGCCGTTTAGCCGCAGAAACTCTTGCCTTACCTACCTCTCCTTATCAGTTTGCTGATGACTATAATGATTTTGTACTGGCGATTGAGCATGTCGGTATGCCTTGCGTAGTTAAGCCTGTGATGAGTTCATCAGGTAAAGGCCAAAGTGTGATTAAGACGCAAGAGGATATTAGCCGCGCTTGGGCATACGCTCAAGAAGGTGGCCGCAGTGGAGCTGGGAGAGTGATCGTCGAAGGCTTTATCGATTTCGACTACGAAATTACTCTCTTGACGATTCGAGCAGTGGATGGTGTCCATTTCTGCGCTCCCATTGGCCATCGACAAGAGGAAGGGGATTATCGCGAATCATGGCAACCACAAGTGATGTCGGCTAACGCAATTAAAGCCGCTGAATATGTAGCAGAACAAGTGGTTAATGCACTCGGTGGTTACGGCTTATTTGGGGTTGAACTGTTTGTAAAAGGCGATAATGTTATCTTCAATGAAGTATCCCCTCGCCCACATGATACGGGAATGGTTACCCTTATTTCGCAAGAGCTGTCTGAATTTGCGCTACACGTGCGCGCGTTCACGGGTATGCCAATCAACAGTATTACCCAATATGGGCCATCGGCATCTGCGGTTATTTTAGGTCAAGGCACCTCCACTAACCTTAGATTTGATGGAATAAATGAAGCACTGTCTATCCCACACACTCAACTTCGTCTGTTTGGTAAACCAGACATTGATGGACGCCGTCGGCTTGGGGTTGCTCTGGCGAAAGATAAAGAACTCAAACAGGCTTTGCACAACGCAATTCAATGTGCCAAAAGCGTGCAAGTGATTCTGTAAAAACGCAAAGCGAGCCACTAGGCTCGCTTTCATTTTCTTCACCAACAATACTCGCTGCAGAGCTTTACTCTTTAATCAGTTCACTGACCGTGCCAACCACACTGTCCGCGGCTTTTCTCATTTCATCAATCAGCTTTTGCGTCTCTTCTAGTTTGCTGTTACATGCCGTGACTTGGCCTTGAATTGCCCCCATCATCGATGTCGAGCTGTTGGTCAGTTCGCTATTGAGCTTAACAATATTACCAATTTCATCGGTCGCTTTGGTAGTATTGGAGGCCAATGAGCGCACCTCATCAGCAACCACCGCAAAACCCCGGCCATACTCCCCAGCACGCGCAGCCTCGATAGCGGCATTGAGCGCCAGCAAATTAGTCTGTTCTGCTATGCCTGTAATGGTGGTTACAATTTTGGTGATTTGCTGCGACTGATTGGCCAGTTGCGTCATCGATGTATTCGCCTTAGTGATCGCGTTATCAATCTCTTTAGCAATGGAGGCGGCTTCGGCTAGCGTTCCCGTCCCAAGTTGAGCAATATGTACCGTTTCTTGTGAGGTGTGATGCGCCACTTCTGCTGCATCTTTAATCGCCCGAGCTTGCAGTATTCGTTGCGTGACATCAGTTGCAAACTTAGTCACACCAATCACTTTATGCTTTTCGTTAAAGATGGGGTTATAAGTCGCTTCTAACCAAATTTCATCACCATGTTTTGTAAAACGTTTAAATAATCCCGTTTTAAAATGGCCGCTAGCAAGCGACGCCCAAAAATTCGGGTTCTTTCTATAAAACTCATCGTCACAGAATAGGCTATGTGGTTTACCAACGATTTCTTGTAATTTGTACCCAACACAGGACAGAAAGTTTGGATTCGCCTCCACAACCGTCCCATCGGGAGTGAAAGAAATCACAGCCATTGACTTATCAACAGCTTCAAATACGGCCACTTGTCTATCCAATTTCTCTTTTGCAGCAGTGACATCACTGGCAATCTTCACCACCTTAACCACTTTTCCTTGCTCATCTTTTACTGGGATGTACGTAGCTTCAATCCACACTTTATTATGGCTTTTAGTTAAACGGCAAAACGTACCCGCATGAGTTTTACCTTGCGCTAAATTTTGCCAAAGTTGACTATATTGAGGCGCATTAACAAATTCACTTTCACAGAACATTCGATGATGCTGGCCCACCACTTCCGATAATGAATAACCCAACACTTGTAAGAATGAGGAGCTGGCAGTCAGAATATGTCCTTGTGGATCAAACTCAATATAAGCCATCGTGCGTTTTATTGAATCAACCACCAGTTCATCACTGCTCTTTTTAGACTGTTGATTGCTGTTTGGCTTCCGACTAAACAAACCCATAGTTTTTCCTTAGTATTAGAGCGGCTGATATAGACGTAATGGCTTGCTCTCATCAAACGCCTAAAACCTACCTATTTATTGTTGTATAAGATGTATAAATAAACGATTTAAGCATAGTCTGTTACTTCTCAATTAACCACACGACTTCAGCAAAACGGCTTAATCCTCGTTGACTGATTTTAGGGTTATTTTCATCAGCATCGTCACGAAACAGACACGTCACTTTGCAGTCAGTGAATAACGACTCAACTTCATTTTTGGCGACACAGAATGGAGGGCCCATCATTTCACTTTGAACGTAATCCAGCGTCACAAGCAGCACCCTTCCGCCCTCTTTTAACAGTGAAAGCAAGCGAGTAACGTACTCCTCTCGCATTTCAGGGGGCAGTGCAACTAACGCCGCTCTGTCGTAGATAAGCTCAACCGCTTTTAGCGGCGCACTAAAGACATCTCCGGTATAAATCATCAGTTCATCAAACTGATACAGTTCATGCGTTCCATTTAAGCGAGTGACCGTTGGCGTATAAAAATGCTCGGCAAAAAAGGAACGAACGGCAATTTCACTCAGCTCTACACCCTGAACCTGTTCATGCTGGGAAGCGAGCCATATCAAATCTTCACTTTTTCCGCACAATGGTACAAATACACTTTCATTTCGTTGAGGTGAGAGTTGAGGCCAATATTCGATCAACAATGGGTTCACATCTTCTAAGTGAAATCCTATTTGGTTGGATGCCCATTTCTTGTGCCAAAACTCGGGATCTTTCATTATCTTCGTACTCTACGATTAAAATCTACAGCCAGACAAAGTACATGCTACTGACTAATAAGTGAATCCCCAACGGGTTAAACAAACAGCATAAAGACAGATAAAGATGTTCATATTTGGTTCATCCTCATTAGATACACTTGGTAACACATCAAATTGAACAGATAGCCTGGCGAGGCGTCTGAAGATAAGACCTGTGATAAAGCGCAAAATTATGGATTAATTGTTCCACGAGCTATTGAGTTGACTTTGTTTAGCCCAAGATCTCATAGCAAGCGACTCTGGTTATCACGTGTTTAGGTCTATTTTGGTTTCACCTTTTACCTAGACTAAGTTAAGGAGAATGAATGAGCCTATTTTTACGTACTACGGCACTGATGCTTTTAGTACTAAGCAGAGCCCCTGCCTTTGCAGCCGTTCCGTTCAATTCAGAAAGTGATGCCAAAGTTGGTGAATCGAAAAATCAACTCTCATCTAAACTGTTCAAGCATAGTTTAAGCGGTTTATATGGCATCCAGTCCACCAACAACCAGCCTTTGCAACCCTACAACGATTTTGAAATTCTCTACAGTAAAGCTCATCAAGCTCAACGTGAACTTGAAACATTGTGCAGAAGTACTGCTTTACTGACATCAACAGAGGCTCACTTTTCTGGCGTGAAATCACGTGACCGAGCATTAAGTAAAATAGAACATGAATTAGGTGGGCGAGCTGATAGGATCACAGATTTAGCCAGAACAACCCTGGTGGCAAATGATGTACCAAGCTTAGTCGAGGCTTATGAGGTATTAAGCCGAGAAGCCAGTATCGTAAAAGTAAAGAACCGCTTTAAATCGCCTGCCGCATCGGGCTATCGCGATTTAAACTTACTGGTTCAACTTCCTAAAACCAATGTCATTGCAGAAGTACAATTACATCTTAAAGCCATTGCCGATGTGAAAAATGGCCCCGAGCATCGTTTCTATGAACAGATCCAGAAGTTTGAACGTGTCGCCGCATTAGAGAAGCGAGCGTTACATGATATTGAAAAGGCGCAAATTAACCAGTTTCGTCGCCAATCTATCGAACTCTACCAAAACGCCTGGCAGCCGTATATCACCACTCATATTCAAGCAGCCTAATACGTTCAGAACCCTTAACTCACCATAAACAGAAAAAAAAAGACCACGCATAGCGTGGTCTATTGCTCGGTCTATTTTTCGACATTAATGTTCTCGACTCGGGCTTTTAATTTCTGCCCTGGGCGGAACGTTACGACACGTCGAGCGGAGATAGGAATATCCTCACCTGTTTTTGGGTTTCGACCCGGACGCTCGTTTTTGTCTCGTAGATCAAAATTACCAAAACCAGATAGTTTTACCTGTTCGCCACTTTCAAGCGCCTTGCGAATCTCTTCGAAAAACACTTCAACCGTTTCCTTGGCATCCCGTTTACTGTATCCAAGCTTTTCAAACAGGTTTTCAGCCAATTCGGCCTTTGTGAGCGCCATAAAACTTCCCTCAAAGCTATGTTAAACCTTGCTGCCTCTAAGCAGCGCCAAAGCATTTTCGCTTAGCCAATCAATAGGATATCGGCTTTACCTGAAAAGTGTATGCCAAGCTTCTGATTTTCGCCAACTTTTTTATTCGCAACAATATTAATAGTTTCATCAAAATAAGCGCATATACTGGCTGCATTTATACAATTAGACGTCGAAGATTGAGAAAAAACACTGACAATTTAGTTAGTTATATTATAACGACCAACATTTTTAGAATTTCATACTATTTTGAATGGATATCGATTTCTGATAAAAAAATTTATAACCTGTTAAATCATAGACTTGTTTAACACTAACTTGTCACTAAATTGCATATAAAAAAGCAGGCCCAACTTGAACCTGCTCAAATATACTTAGGCTACTTTCTGAATTAGTCGCGCAAGGCTGCACCAAACTGTGCCGCTACTGAAGTCACAATCGATTCAACAGCGCTTGCAATATCTGCTTCTTCTAAAGTACGTTCAGTCGATTGAAGCATCAACGCAATCGCTAAACTCTTCTTGCCCTCTTCAACCCCTTTGCCTACATAAACGTCAAACAGCTTCGCCTCTTTTAGAAGCTCACCACCAGCGTTACGACATGCATCGACAATATCACCTGAAGCAATGGCGCCATCAACAACCAGTGCTATATCACGGCGGTTCGCTGGGAACTTAGACAGTGATGCAGCTTCTGGAATTACACGGGTGTTCACCGCTGACCATTCAAGTTCAAATACGATGGTGCGGCCATTCAAGCCAAACTTACGCTCAAGCTCTGGATGAACAGTGCCTATCACCCCAATAATCTCACCATCGACAACGATAGCGGCCGATTGCCCAGGGTGCAGCGCTGGGTGTGCAATAGAAGTAAAGCTGTAAGCTTTGCCGTTGGCGGTTAAATCAAGAATGGCTTCCAAGTCACCTTTTAGATCGAAGAAATCAACCGTTGCGGTGTCCATGTTCCAGTGCTCTTCACCACGAGTACCGGATATTACCCCCGCGAGCATAGGTTCTTGGCGCATACCGTTCTCTGCCGAAGCATCAGGAATAAAACGCAAACCATATTCAAACAAACGAACGCGTGGCTGCTGGCGTTTCTGGTTATGAACCACGGTATTTAATAGACCTTGGATCAAGCCCAAACGCATCGCCGACATATCAGCAGAAATAGGATTAGGTAGAATGAGTGGTTCAACATCTGGAACAATCAGTTTCTGCTGCTCTGGCTCCACGAAGCTGTAGGTGATCGCTTCATGGTAACCACGGTCAACTAACAAATGACGAACACGCTTAAGTGACAAGTTTGCTTCTTGGTGGTCATTCATACTCAATGCTGCAACGGGAGCTTGATTAGGGATATTGTTGTAACCGTAAATACGGCCAATTTCCTCAATCAAATCTTGCTCAATCGCGATATCAAAACGCCACGTTGGCGCGGTAGCGACCCAACTGTCTGCGCGACTCTCAACACTCATACCTAAACGTTTTAGGATTTCAACCACATCAGCATCCGCAATGTGATGACCAAGCAAACTGTCCAGTTTAGTGCGACGAAGTGTGACTTGATTTGGTTTAGGTAACTCCGTTTCAGACTCAACACTAACCACAGGTGCAACTTCACCGCCACAAATATCAACCAGCAGCTGAGTCGCTCGTTCCATCGCACTGGCTTGCAACGCGTAGTCAACACCGCGCTCAAAACGCATGGATGAATCAGTATGTAGGCCATAGCTACGAGCACGACCGCGGATATGGTCTGGTGCAAAGAAAGCACACTCAAGCAGTACATCTTGGGTTTCTGAGCTAACGCCTGAACCTTCACCACCAAAAATGCCCGCAATGGCTAATGCTTTATTGTGATCGGCAACAACCAGCGTATCAACATTCAACTTAGCTTCTGTACCATCGAGTAGCGTAAGTTTTTCATCCTGCTCGGCCATACGAACAACAATACCGCCTTCGATCTTGGCAAGATCAAAGGCATGCATCGGTTGGCCTTGTTCAAGCAAGATATAGTTAGTGATATCAACCACTGGATCAATTGAACGTAGACCACAACGGCGTAACTTCTCTTGCATCCAAAGCGGTGTTTGGGCTTGAACATTAATGTTTTTAACCACGCGACCAAGATAACGCGGACAAGCGGCCGGTGCTTTCACTTCAATAGAGACTTTATCTTCAATTGAAGTAGGAATAGCGATGACCGATGGCTCAGTGACATCAATGCGGTTCAATACACCAACTTCACGAGCAAGGCCACGAATACTAAAGCAATCTGCGCGGTTCGCGGTCAAATCAACATCAATAGTCACATCATCTAAGCTTAGGAATTCGCGGAAATCAGTACCAACGATGGCATCTTCTGCAAGCTCCATAATGCCAGCGGATTCAACATCAATCCCTAGCTCACTGAATGAACAAAGCATGCCGTGAGAAGGTTGACCACGTAATTTTGCTTTTTTGATCTTAAAATCGCCAGGAAGTACCGCACCGACAGTCGCTACCGCCACTTTTAAGCCTTGGCGGCAGTTTACTGCACCACAAACGATATCAAGCAGTTCTTCTTCACCCACGTCAACTTTCGTTACACGCAGTTTGTCGGCATCTGGATGTTGACCACATTCCACAACGTGACCCACTTTGACGCCAGTAAATTCACCGGCGACAGCAAGAACGTCATCGACTTCCAAGCCTGCCATTGTAATTTGATGTGTAAGTTCGTCAGTCGTAACCGCAGGGTTAACCCACTCACGAAGCCATGATTCGCTGAATTTCATTGTGTTTACCCTTGAATTACTTGAATTGTTTGAGGAAGCGCAGATCGTTCTCAAAGAACGCGCGTAGGTCGTTGACGCCATAACGAAGCATCGTTAAACGCTCAACACCCATACCAAATGCAAAGCCAGAATATTTTTCAGGGTCAATACCAACACTGCGCAAAACGTTCGGGTGAACCATGCCACAGCCTAGAACTTCAAGCCATTTACCATTTTTACCCTTCACATCCACTTCCGCAGAAGGTTCTGTAAATGGGAAATAAGAAGGACGGAAACGCACTTCAACTTCTTCTTCAAAGAAGTTACATAAGAAATCGTTCAAAATACCTTTAAGCTGAGCAAAATTGACGTGCTCATCAACCAACATGCCTTCAACCTGGTGGAACATTGGTGTGTGTGTTTGGTCGTAGTCATTACGATATACGCGGCCCGGCGCAATAAAACGAAACGGCGGTTGACCATTTTCCATAGTGCGAATTTGCACACCTGACGTGTGTGTACGCAACATTAAATCTGGATTAAAGAAGAAGGTATCGTGATCAGTACGTGCTGGGTGATCGGCAGCGATATTCAACGCATCAAAGTTGTGGAAGGCGTCTTCAATTTCAGGGCCAGATTCAACATGAAAACCAAGCTCACCGAAGAACTGCTCAATGCGTTCAACTGTGCGAGTCACTGGGTGTAAGCCACCATTTTCAATGCGGCGCCCAGGCAAAGTAACGTCAATCGTTTCAGCCGCTAGTTTGGCTTCTAACTCTGCTCGCTGCAAAGCATCTTTACGCGTAGCAATGGCGTGTTGCACTGTCTCTTTCGCAACGTTGATCTCTTGACCTGCAGCGCGACGTTCTTCGGGTGGCAATTTACCTAGGCTCTGTAGCTGAGTGGTTAACTCACCTTTTTTACCCAAGTACTGAACACGCACTTCATCAAGTGCGACTAGCGAATCGGCAGCATTAATCGCTGCGGTCGCATTAGCAATAATCTCTTCTAGATGTTGCATCGTTTCCTCATCTACCTGTAGGTAGTGTCCGTATAGGATGTTTTGTATTTTTCAGATAGCTGCACATAGTATCGAAAGCCACCTCTAAAGCCAAATTGAAATGATACTGAGGCTTGCTCTTGAACAAAAAAACGGCATTATTTTTGCCGCTCTCTTGATATTACCTCCCTCTCCCCAAACAATAATAAAAACATGACTATTTTTAAGAAGAAACGATGAACATCACGATAACACCAATCGAACCACAAGATGATTCGGACATTTGTAAAATTATCCAATCTGTAGGCGCTGAATTTGGGGCCATCGGTGAGGGTTTTGGCCCATCTGATGCTGAAGTGGAAAACATGAGTCAACATTACACGCAAGAGAGCAGCAGCCTGTATCTGGTAGCCAAACGTGACGGCATCATTGTCGGTGGAGCAGGTATTGCAGCCTTTCATCATAGCCAACGGATCTGTGAGCTAAAAAAACTCTTCTTATTACCAGAAAGTCGCGGTTGCGGGCTGGGAAAAATGCTCAGTGAAGCATGCCTATCGTTTGCTCAAAATGCAGGTTATCAATCTTGCTATTTGGATACGTTATCTAGTATGACATCCGCCATTCAGTTATATGAAAAACTCGGATTTATACATTTGGATCGACCAATGGACGGCACTGAGCACAACGGCTGCGATGTGTGGATGCTTAAACAGCTGTAAATCATCGCATCTGCTTATACAAAAAATGCCTACCGAACGGTAGGCATCAAAAGCAGTTGAGATTTAATGCTTAAGTTTTAAAACTTAGAAGAAGTATTTTAGACGGATACGCATGCCTAGATCTTTGTTTTCTGTGTCGTCTACTTTCGAGTAGTAAGTACCTAGATAAACAGAGAAATCTTCCACATCCATCACATTAGCAAATTGGTAAGAAGCATAAGTGGTATTTACCTTCTCGCTAGTACCTTTATCAACATCACCATAGACATGACCTAGACCAAAGCCTTTAAACAGTAAGTTAGCACCGATGGTCGTATCTTCTTGTTTAGTTTTGTCGAAATCACGGAACGCATAGTTCACGTTGATAGAAAGATCGTTAGCAGAATAGTTAACTGTCGCGCCATAACCAAGGAAATCATTCGCAGCATCTTTATCATCTGCAGTCAGATTGGCTTCTAAACCAGCAGCAACACGAACTGAGTCAACGATTTGGTACGCAACAACTGGGCGTATGAACACAGCATTTTTATCCGCTGTAGTCGCATTCTTCTCAAATTTGGTAGAGAGTTCAAAGTAAAGATTATCCGCTGTCTTACTAAAACCGACTTGGCCGTTATCGCCACGACCACGAGCCGCATTCGCTCGATACGGTTCTGCTGTTGCGTATTCAAGCATAGTATCTTGACCAACAGGGAATAGATCAAATGCTTCATAACGACCTACTCTCAATTCCCAGTTATTTGCTTGACCAAATGCAATCCACGCATCATCAAGCTCAACATCACCCGTTGTTTTAAGTAAAGGCTGTGCTTGTGCTTTGATATAACGGTCACCACTCACACTGCGCTCACCAGCGATTTGAACCAAAAGACGACCGTCTTGATTTAGCTCTTGCTTATCAGTGGCATTTTTATCACGAAGGTTGATATCGAACTCAACATCACCGCCGATTGAGAAAACACCTTGTTCACCTTCAACACTGATACCTGCGTTTGCTTGTAGTGCCGCTGAAATTAGAATTGCGGCAAGAGAAAGTTTACCAGAGGTAGCAAAATTCATTTTTTATACTCCATCGACCTTATGGTCATCATTATCATTATGTTGGTGCTTGGCACCTTGAATCTCATCCTGAGATATATTCAATAAAATTAATGAGTTAGATTCAAATTCACCGGGGGAAGTAGCACGCTACTTTGGTAATCATGAACAGCTCAATCTCTTTATTGCTCAGCAACCACTGCTTATGTATTCCCTTAACGTTGCTGACGGGGATGGAGTTTACATTCACCAAATCAATGTAAAAATAGATCAATGTCACATCAGGAACCGTTCCCATGAATGGGTTATTGATAAGTTTATATAAATCACGCTTTTGCAAATAATTCACACCATAAATTAAATGTTGGCACGAAAATTATGTGAAATAGGCCGAAATTTCACATCACAAAATAATAACAACTCAAGATAAGGGTTGCATTATCAAATTATTAACATTCTAGAATTGAGAATAGAGAGTGAAAACGATGCGAGATTTGACCATAAATTGAAGCATTGCTTTTTGATGGTGATGGCTTTGCTTAAAATATTTCAATTTCACGTCCGAAACCGTCAACGAATATAGTGAACGTAGGGGGGTTACCCAGTTTCCGCTAGGGCGGCGATTTGGAGCGACACGCGAGGTTCGCTTTCTTTTGGACTAAAAGCGTGACCTCAACCTTGGCAAGGTTGCTCTAAAACGATATCGTTGGTTGTAAACTGGCTGTGAGACAGAGATGAAAAAGCCCCAGCATTTCCGCTAGGGCTTTAATTTGGAGCGACACACGAGGTTCGCTTTCTTTTGAACTAAAAGCGTGACCTCAACCTTGGCAAGGTGGCTCTAAAACGATATCGTTGGTTGTAAACTGGCTGTGAGACAGAGATGAAAAAGCCCCAGCATTTCTGCTAGGGCTTTAATTTGGAGCGACACACGAGGTTCGAACTCGTGACCTCAACCTTGGCAAGGTTGCGCTCTACCAACTGAGCTAGTGTCGCATACTGCATAAGCAGTAAAAAGATGGTGCCCCGGGCCGGACTTGAACCGGCACGACTCGAAAGTCGAGGGATTTTAAATCCCTTGTGTCTACCAATTTCACCACCAGGGCACGCAATTCTGCATTGCGATGCTGTTTACAAAATTTAGTAACACCATCTTTAGATACTGAACGTTAAGTTCAACACCTCAAAATTTGGAGCGACACACGAGGTTCGAACTCGTGACCTCAACCTTGGCAAGGTTGCG
This sequence comes from Vibrio sp. B1-2, assembly GCF_963888445.1. Taxonomy (NCBI): domain Bacteria; kingdom Pseudomonadati; phylum Pseudomonadota; class Gammaproteobacteria; order Vibrionales; family Vibrionaceae; genus Vibrio; species Vibrio sp. B1-2. Next base: position 37,807 of record NZ_CAWPJH010000011.1, on the reverse strand, counting down.
CTCTACCAACTGAGCTAGTGTCGCAATGGAGGCGCGTCCCGGAGTCGAACCGAGGTCCACGGATTTGCAATCCGCTGCATAGCCCCTCTGCCAACGCGCCCCTGTAACATCAAGGGGTTGGGTTGTTTCTCCGTTCCTCTCAAGTACGGGATGCATTCTACGCATTCGATTCGATGAGTCAATATTATTTTTTTAGTTTTTAAACCGTTTGGCTATTTTGCATTCAAAAAGGACAGATTTGGTTAATTTGATAGCAAAATTCACCACCTTTTACACGAGATAACTGTGCTTTAACTGAAGCAATAATGCATGTTGTGAAAGGGATTGTAGAAATTGGAGGAACAAAAAACGGGCCTAAGCCCGTTTCTTAATGATGTTCTGCATTGAGGAGGTCGTCTTTAGCTGCCGCCAAGTATTGAACCATTGACCAATAGGTCAAAATGGTTGCGATGTATAACGCAGCATAGCCGACCCACACCATCCAGTCATCATGCCGCCAAATCAGTACCCACAATGCAAACATTTGGGTTAGCGTTTTAACTTTGCCTACCCATGAAACCGCAACGCTGGCTCGTTTACCAATTTCCGCCATCCATTCTCGCAACGCAGAAATGATGATTTCACGGGCAATCATTGTCACGGCTGGAATCGTTATCCAGATACTGTGGTAATGGTCGGTGATCAAGATAAGAGCTGTAGCGACGAGCACTTTATCTGCTACTGGGTCGATAAAAGCACCAAAGCGAGAGGTTTGCCCAAGTTTTCGCGCCAGCATACCATCTAACCAATCGGTAAAGCCTGCTACCCAGAACACCATTGCCGCAGCAAAAGGGCCCCAGCCGTAAGGCAGATAGAAAACGACGACAAATACTGGAATGAGGAAAAGTCGTAATAAAGACAAAATATTAGGAATATTCAAACGCATATTTATAGGCTCTTATCGATTGCGCGGTTATGTTGCGTTATTTTTCTTATTGTTTCAATGCTTGATAAATGTTTTCAGCTAAAGAATGGCTAATACCGGGTACTTTGGCGATTTCTTCAACAGTTGCTCTTTTTAGCTCTTGCAGGCCACCCATATATTTCAGCAGTGCTTGTCGACGTTTAGGTCCAACCCCTTCGATGCCTTCCAATATACTGGTACGCCGTGTTTTACCTCGTTTCGCTCTATGCCCAGCAATGGCGTGATTATGGCTTTCATCGCGAATATGCTGAATCAAATGCAAAGCTGGCGCGTCACTCGGCAGGTTAAATTCACCGCCATCGGTTGTAATCAACGTCTCTAGCCCCGGTTTGCGGGTAACGCCTTTCGCAATACCAATCATCACCGGTCTTTTCGGCCAATCTTGCCAATGGCTAGAGATGATCTGCAAAGCTCGATTCAATTGCCCTTTACCACCATCAATGAAAATGACATCGGGGATTTTTTCCACGTCAAGCTGCTTGGAATACCGCTTATCTAACACTTGTCCCATTGCAGCGTAATCATCCCCACCAGTAATTCCCGTGATGTTATAACGGCGGTATTCTGGTTTAACAGGCCCTTCTTGGTTAAATACCACGCATGAGGCGATCGTGCTCTCTCCCATGGTGTGCGAAATATCAAAACACTCCATACGCTCTATGCTATCCAACCCTAAAACAGATTGAAGTGCTTTAAAGCGCTGGTTGATCGTCATTCTATGGTTAATCTTAGCCGTTATTGCACTCAATGCATTGGTATTAGCCAATTTTAAATATTGGGCACGCACACCTGTTGGGCTGATGTGGAAAGAAACTTTACGTCCGACCAAGGTCTGTAAGGCTGCTTGCAGCGGCTTTTCATCCTCTAGCAGACCCGCATTTAAGATCACTCTACTTGGGATCGTACGCGCTTCATTGTGACTTAAATAATACTGCCCTAAAAAGCCATCAAACACCTCTTCTTGAGTCGTGTTAGCCGGAATTTTAGGAAAATGACTACGACTACCCAATATTTTACCTTGGCGGATCATCAAAATATGGATGCAAGCGATGCCATTTTCTTGGGCAAATCCCAATACATCCATATCATCCATCGTCTCTTCAGAAACAAACTGTTGTTCTTGGACTCTTCGAATGGCTTGGATCTGGTCTCTAAATTTAGCGGCATTTTCAAACTGCAGTGCTTGGCTGGCTTGTTCCATTTTTTGCACTAATGTTTCAAGTACTTGGTTATCTTTGCCTTGCAAAAACAATCGAACATAATTAACCAATTCAGCATACTCTTCATCCGCAATGATATGACTCACACAAGGTGCAGCGCAGCGGCCAATTTGATACATCAGGCAAGGACGAGTCCGATTGCTATAGACGGTATCTTCACATTGTCTTACCGGAAATATTTTTTGGATGAGGTGTAACGACTCTCGAACCGCACCAGAATCAGGATATGGACCAAAATACTCACCTTTGCGCTTTTTCGCGCCACGGTGCAACGACAAACGAGGGTGCTTATGCCCACTAATAAAAATATACGGGTAAGATTTATCGTCTCGCAGCAGCACATTGTATTTAGGCAAATATTGCTTGATGTAATTATGTTCAAGGATCAACGCTTCCGTTTCAGTGTGAGTAACGGTGACATCAATTTTATTGATATGGCTGACTAACGCGCGCGTTTTCTCACTGTCGATTGTTTTTCGAAAGTAGCTAGAAAGGCGTTTTTTGAGGTCTTTGGCTTTGCCAACATATATGATATCAGCCTCGGCGTTATACATTCGATAAACGCCGGGCTGATGGGTAACGGTTTTAAGAAAAGCGACCGAGTCGAACAAAGAAGTCACTAAAGCGTCTCTGTATCTAACATTCCGTGTCGAATAGCTAAATGGGTCAGTTCAACATCACCGCTGATCGCTAACTTACTAAACAGTCGATAGCGATAGCTATTTACTGTTTTGGGGCTAAGACTAAGTTGCTCGGAAATATCCGTCACTTTTTGCCCTTTAGTAATCATCATCATAATCTGCAGCTCTCTTTCCGAGAGATCAGCAAATGGATTGTCAGAAGCTGGCGAAAATTGGCTTAATGCCATTTGCTGTGCGATTTCAGGCGAGATATAACGCTGCCCGCTATTCACAATGCGAATCGCGTTGACCATTTCATCTGGGCCTGCACCTTTGGTTAAATAACCCGCGGCTCCAGCTTGCATCACTTTGGTCGGAAATGGATTTTCCGTATGAACCGTTAACACGATGATTTTCACATCTGGATTAAAGCGCAGAATTTTTTTTGTCGCTTCCAAACCGCCGATACCAGGCATGTTCATATCCATTAAAACAACGTCGACATGATTAGTGCGACACCATTTTACTGCTTCTTCACCGCTGTCAGCTTCCCCTACTACGTTCATTCCACGGACGTCTTCAATAATACGTCGTATCCCTGTGCGAACCAGCTCGTGATCATCTACAAGGAAAACACTTATCAAACTTGTATCTCCACACTCATCTATTGGCTCTGCACCCACTGAATCGTGGATAGCAGCATCGCGGCCCACATTAATTAGCTCACAATTGGAAATTAACTCACAATCGGGTAATTAACTTAACATTGGTTTTTACTCACACTGAATATGTGCTCAAACCCCAAATTTGGCAAGTACTTATTTGTTCGGCTAATCATCCAATGAGAATCCATTAACAAATCAAAAGCTTAATTATATTAGCAGAGATGCCGCACGACTTTTACATGATTTTTTGACAAATTTGAACCTAAACATAAAAATGCAACCAGCCTCATAAAAATACAAAACCAAAACAAATCATAAAGTTAAAATGCATACACCATACCAATTAACGGTTATTTGATCTCCATCGCCCGCTTACTCACCTCACTGAAATTCGTTATTTACCTCGTAGCTCTGATATGATGCCCTCCCCCAAGGTTACGACTATTTGGATTTATTACGCTTGGTTATTCAACACGGTTTTTTACTTACTCGCCATGCAAGAGACCTTCATGGCTCGACTCATATTGAGTTGTGGTTGAGTACGCCTCAAGGTCCAACCCAACTGATTATCCGTGGTGAAAAACCCGTTTTCTTCATACCACAGAAAGATGTGCCACAAGCGCAAAAATTAGCGTTAGAGCGGCAGCTCTCTATCGAATTAAAGACATTGGATTTGGAAGATTTTGAACATACCCTCCTAGCGGGTTGTTATTGTCAAACGATTCAAACGCATGCTGAGTTTTCGGCACTACTAAAGCAACATCATATTCTGACGTTAGAAGATGATATTAAGCTTGCCGACCGCTTTCTTATGGAGCGTTTTCTTAAAGGCAGCATTGAATTCACTGGACGGCTTACCCAGACGTTTTCCCACTCAAAAATAGAACAGGCGAAATGTCGACCGGGCAACTATCTTCCTCATCTGAAAGTGGTTTCGCTGGATTTAGAGTGTTCTGAAAAAGGCATTCTCTACTCGATTGGTTTTGATAGCCCAATGGACAGCCGCGTAATCATGATTGGTGAGCCTGAGCCTTGCGATACCCCAATTCAATGGGTGAAAGACGAATACGCATTGCTCAACGCTCTCATCGATTGGTTCACTGAGTTCGACCCTGATGTAGTAATTGGCTGGAGCGTGATTGATTTTGATTTTCGCTTACTCCATAAAAGAGCCGAGTGGCATAAGTTAAAACTTGCGATTGGTCGTGGCAAACAGCACAGTTTTTTTCGTAGTTCAAACCAGAGTCAGCAAGGGTTTATTACCATTCCCGGGCGAGTAGTGTTGGATGGAATTGATACATTAAAAACAGCCACTTACCAATTTCGTTCTTGGTCATTGGAATCAGTATCAAGGGAGCTATTAGGCGAAGGAAAAGCGATTCACAACGCCCATGATCGGATGGATGAAATCAACCGTATGTTTAAAAAAGACAAACCTTCACTGGCGAAATACAACCTGCAAGATTGTGTGTTAGTGAATAAAATCTTTGAACATACCCATTTGCTGGATTTCGCCATTGAACGTTCCCGTCTCACGGGTGTGGAGCTAGATCGCGTCGGCGGTTCTGTCGCCGCCTTTACCAATCTCTATTTACCTCAATTGCATCGCGCGGGTTACATCGCGCCTAACTTACACTCCGAAAATTGGGTCGCAAGCCCCGGAGGCTATGTGATGGACTCCATCCCTAACCTCTACGACTCTGTGTTACTTCTTGATTTTAAAAGCTTATATCCCTCGATCATTCGTTCATTTTTAATCGACCCACTGGGCTTGATTGAAGGGCTAAAAATTCCGATTGGCAAAGAGGATAACCAAGCGGTAACGGGATTTCGTGGCGGTCAATTTCACCGCACCAAACATTTTCTTCCAGAAATGATCGAGAAATTATGGGCTGCGCGTGATGTGGCGAAAAAGAACAATAACAAAGCCTTTTCACAAGCGATAAAAATCATCATGAACTCTTTCTACGGGGTGCTTGGATCGTCAGGTTGTCGTTTTTTTGATACTCGCTTGGCGTCCAGTATTACCATGCGCGGACACGAGATCATGAAGCAAACTAAAAAGTTAATTGAGGCGCAAGGCTATCAGGTGATTTATGGTGATACCGACTCAACCTTTGTCTCTTTAGGTGGTCAATATTCACAGCAGCAAGCGGATCGCGTAGGAAAACAACTGGTTGAACACATCAATCAATGGTGGACGACCCACTTGCGTGAAGAGTACCGATTGGAATCGATGCTGGAATTGGAATACGAAACCCACTACCGAAAGTTTCTGATGCCAACCATCCGAGGTTCAGAAACGGGGTCAAAAAAACGCTATGCGGGATTGATCGGTGAAGGCGAAAACGAGCGGCTAATTTTTAAAGGCCTTGAGAGTGCAAGAACGGACTGGACTCCGCTCGCACAACGCTTTCAGCACCAACTTTATTCGATGATTTTTAATGGTGAAGACCCTGCGGCGTTTATTCGTGAAATCGTTGAGCAAACTCAAACCGGTCAACTCGACCATGAGCTCGTGTACCAAAAACGGTTGCGTCGCAAGCTGCATGAATACCAAAAAAACGTACCACCACAAGTAAGAGCCGCACGACTTGCTGATACGATAAACCAGCAGTTAGGCCGACCATTACAATATCAAAATCGAGGTCGTATCGAATACCTCATCACACTGAATGGCCCCGAGCCTAAAGAATATTTAAAAAGTCCTATCGATTATCAGCACTATATCGATAAACAATTGCAGCCAGTCGCAGAAGCCATTTTGCCTTTTGTTAGCTTGAATTTCGAACAGCTCAGCCAGCCACAACTTGGGTTATTTTAAGAAGTACGACGATCTAGCCAGCGGTTAACCAATCCGAAACTCTGTTTTTTGATACTGCTTTGCAAGCCATTGCCCATAACTGTCTAGAATTCCAATCACTGAGCGTTTAGCGATCACTCGCCCAGAGAGCAAAATACCCAATCTCTCAATGTCGATTTTTTTCTCCGGGTGATAACGTAAAAACTGCTGCCCGCATTCGATAGGATCATCAAACCAATTTTTGTCACGATACATAATCAAAGAATAACTGGCGCGCAGTAATTTCTTGGCAATGGCTACTTGCGCCTTGCTCTGTTCACTTTCAGAACTGGTTTTTGCAATTTTATCACGGTAAAAAAAGACCCAATCTGCGATGTCCATATTCCAGTGTTTGGCTATTTCCCAACTGGGTTCGAAATCGCCAAAGCATTCCGCCAGATCATCACCCAAGATACAAACGCAACAATGGCGCAACATAAATCCCCACGTAAAAATGCTCTCTAAAGTGGCTACCTCGCTCACGAGTGCAGTTTTGATCGAGACTTCGGTGATATGTGGGAAACTTTTCTGAAATCGCCATTTTATCGTATTCAGCAGAGTTGCTCGTTGCTCGGAGAAATCACGGTGCGTCACCAACACTACATCCAAATTGGAGCGCCCATAACGCGCAGTTCTGCGCGCCACACTGCCATAAAGGTAAAGACTATGTAGATTGTCACCTAACCCGGCACGCAGAAACTTGATGAGATCATCGATAGCCGCTTGATATTCAGCCTGAAAGGGTTGTTTTGGGTCAATAACCGATAAATACATAGCAAAAAGCGTTAGTTAATTTAAGAAAAAGTACACGCGGTCATGTTCTACTATGCAAAGCAATCAATCAAGATATTCCTTTTCGAAAACGGCAAGGTATAATGCGCCGAAACTAAGTATGAAGGAAAAATTCCATGCCAAAGGCGAATGAATTAAAAAAAGGGTTTGCTATTATTTCTGGTGGCAAGACGCTATTGATCAAAGACATCGAAGTGACCACTCCTGGTGGCCGCGGTGGTTCTAAAATCTACAAACTACGTTGTACTGATTTGAACACTGGCGCTCGCGTTGATGAGCGTTTAAAAGCCGATGACTTTGTCGACACCGTTGACATGAACCGCCGTGCGGTTTCGTTTTCTTATGTTGATGGCGATGAGTACATCTTCATGGATAACGAAGATTACACTCAATTTACGTTTAAACAGGCGGATATCGAAGATGAGCTACTGTTCATCACTGAAGAAATCCAAGGTATGTATGTGGTTGTCGTTGACGGTGTTGCGGTAGCACTAGATGTCCCTTCATCTGTTGAGCTTGTGATTGAAGAGACTGATCCTTCCATCAAAGGTGCTTCAGCTTCTGCGCGTTCAAAACCAGCACGTTTAAGCACTGGCCTTGTCGTGCAAGTTCCTGAATATGTCGCAACTGGCGACCGTATTATTATCAACACCGCTGAACGCAAATACATGAGCCGAGCATAATAATGTCTGATTTGATTTCTTACGACGATGCCATTGATGCGGCTTACGACATCTTTCTTGAAATGGCACCCGATAATCTAGAACCTGTTGATGTCATCCTGTTTACGGCACAATTTGAAGACCGTGGCGCGGCTGAACTGCTTGACGTTGGTGATGATTGGGTTCAACACGTGGGTTTTGACGTCGATAAGGAAGCTTACGCGGAAGTATTGATCGGTCTTGTCAACGAAGAGGACGACGTACTAGACGATGTGTTTGCAAGAATGCTCGTCAGCCGCGACCCAGACCAAAAGTTCTGCCACATTCTGTGGAAGCGTGACTAACCTCATTACTGTTGCTGCGTTTTATAATGAAATCGTCGTGACACTGTCTTGAGGCAAACAGCAATAGCGCCAATCGTGATTGATTGGCGTTATTATTTTTAAGCGTGATCTTTTTCCAGAGCTTTTTCTTCAACCAGTTGATAGTGAATGACATACAACTGTTCAATATTGGGATAAATGTCTTGAATCACCTCTTTCAGTGTCGTGAGTGACATATTTTCTTGCTCTGCATGGTAGTGGCTTAATTCGCTAAATAGGATCGGTTCAACCTTATTGATTAACAAGCGGCAGAACTTTCGTCCCTCTTCCAACGTACTCACCTCGACAATAGAGCCAACTTGGTAGTGCTTTTCGCTCTCATCACGAATGGTGATCACTTTCTTTTTCGCCAAAATATCCGCTTCAAAACGAGCGAAAAAAGTCATTTCTGTTGGAGCTGTCATCGTATTTTCTCTTTATTATTTAAACCACAAGTTATCATTTACAACACAGGTTACTATTTACAACACAAGTTACGACGCCATCTTACCGTGACACTGACCCTTTGTCGTCGATAGCTGCTTCACCAATTCACAGTTTTGGCCGATGATGATCGCAAAGCCTTATCTAAATATTGCATTTCCCAGCGACTTCGTTAATTATTTGTATATTCAAATAAAACTCATCATGCCCATGTCAAGCTCACCACTTTATAGACAAATAAAACAATTTATTTTAGATAACATTGAATCCGGACACTGGCCTGTCGGCCAACGCATAAGCACCGAGCTAGAACTGACCGAGCAATTTAATGTGAGTCGGATGACGGTGAATAAAGCGATACGGGATCTGGTGGCTGATGGAAAACTGCAACGCCGGCCAAGGCTAGGTACTTTTGTTTGCGCTGTAGAAGACAAAGCGGAATCACCGCTACTTGATATTCGTAATATTGCTGACGAGGTCGCTAGCCGAGGAAAGCAATATCGCAGTAAAGTCTTAAAGCAACTTGCGTTAGCAGCAGATGAAAGTGTCGCTATCAAACTCGGCGTCATGCTAGGATCTTCTGTTTTTTATAGTGAAATCATTCACTTTGCTAATGACACTCCGATACAACTGGAAGTGCGTTGGGTCAATAGCCGCTACGCGCCCCACTATCTTGAACAAAACTTCGCCTTCATGACGCCCAATCAATATCTTTCACAAAACTGCCCATTGAGTGCAATTGAGCACACTGTTGAAGCCATTATTGCCGATCATCACATCAAACAATTGTTGCAGTTGGCCGTCAATGAACCCTGTTTAGTACTCAATCGCCGTACTTGGAGTGGCGATAAGTTAGTCAGCTCTGCACTGCTTTATCACCCGGGCTCGAAATACAAATTAACCTCTAAAGTGATGCTCGACTAACGCTACACATTTCAACATTCGATCACACTTTTGCAACATTCATCTTGCACCGCGTGCGCTTTTGCCTTATTTATTTGTATATACATTTAAATCAGCAGCGTACTAAACGATAACGGTGACAATAAAGATGGATCTAATACTGACCAACGCGCGTATCGTCAGCATGGAACAAGGAGAGCTTGGCTATCAGCCTAGCTCTCCTAAAACTGTGGTGATAAAAGCGGGCAAAATTGACGCCTACTTTGATAGCCACATTCCCATCGCCGCCGCGCCAGAACACAAAGTCATAGATTGCCAAGGCAAGCTTATCACTCCGGGGTTGATAGATTGCCATACTCACCTTATCTATGCTGGTAACCGCGCCAATGAGTTTGAAATGCGCTTGCAAGGTGTTCCCTACCCAGCGATCGCCAAACAAGGCGGCGGTATTTTATCAACCGTCCACGCCACCCGCACCGCATCCATTGACCAATTGGTTGACTTGGCACTACCAAGGTTAGAGGGGTTGCTGCGTTCCGGTGTCACATCCATTGAGATCAAATCGGGCTACGGTTTAACGCTCCATGATGAGATAAAAATGCTCAAAGCGGCTAAGCACCTTGAGGATCATCGCCGCATTAAAGTCGTCACAACACTGCTCGCCGCTCACGCCATTCCACCAGAATATCAACACCGATCAGACGATTATGTTGAGTATATTTGTCAGGAAATCATCCCTCTGGTGGCCGAACAAAAACTCGCGTCGAGCGTCGATGTGTTTTGTGAATCGATTGGTTTTACGCTGGCACAAACAGAAAAAGTGTTCCAAGCCGCAATTGCGCATGGGCTGCAAGTGAAAGGTCATACCGAGCAATTATCAAACCTAGGGGGAAGCGCTTTAACCGCCCATTACCAAGGTTTGTCTGCCGATCATATCGAATATTTAGATGAGCAAGGTGTGTTTGCACTCGCCCGTTCCAATACCGTGGCAACCTTGCTGCCCGGTGCTTTTTATTTCTTACGTGAAACCCAACGCCCACCGATTGATTTACTGCGTCAGCATCATATTCCAATGGCCATCGCAAGTGATTTCAACCCCGGTACATCGCCGTTTGCTGACCTCACTCTTATTATGAATATGGCGTGCACACTGTTTGGCTTAACCCCCCAAGAAGCCTTACGAGGTGTGACTCAACATGCTGCACAAGCGTTAGGTTTTGCCGATTCTCGCGGCAAAATTGCCACTGGCTACGATGCCGATCTCGCCATTTGGAATATTAGCCACCCAGCCGATTTAAGTTATCAAGTGGGCGTACCGCGTTTGCATGCACGCGTAGTTGACGGAGCATTGACCTATGAATAACCCTACCTTTAGCAACACTCAGCACTGCTTCGAGTGGCAAGGCCGTGACGATGCCGAAGATGGCGAGTTAGGTACACGCGTTCACCATCAAACTCAACGTTGCACCGTCAATACGCTACCCATTCAACAAAACCAAGATGAGAAAGCCATTGCCATTATCGGTTTTGAATGCGATGCAGGGGTGGCCCGCAATAAAGGGCGCATTGGCGCAAAACAGGCTCCCGATGCCATTCGTCAAGCGCTGGCCAACATGGCTTGGCATAAGCACTCTCGCTTTTTTGATCTGGGCAATATTCGCTGTATTGATGATGAACTTGAGCTGGCTCAGCAACAGTGCGCTGATGTGATTGCCCATACGCTTAAACAAACGCCCGTTATCGTACTGGGTGGCGGTCATGAAGTCGCTTGGGCCACGTTTCAAGGCGCAGCGCAATATCTGAGTCAACAAGCCATCAGCCAACCACGGATTGGGATCATCAATTTTGACGCACATTTCGATTTGCGTGCTTTTGAGTCAGAGATCGCTTCGGTGCGACCTAGCTCGGGCACTCCTTTCAATCAAATTCATCAATGGTGCAAGCAAAATCAATGGCCATTTCATTACGCTTGCTTAGGTGTGAGCCGAGCAAGTAATACGACTGCACTGTTTCAACGAGCCGATGAACTGGGCGTTTGGTATATGCAAGATAATCAGTTTTCAGCACTGAGCCCGATTGATCATCTGCGTGAACTGCAACACTTCATTGACCAGTGTGACTATCTCTATTTGACAATTGACTTAGATGTCTTTCCAGCTGCAACGGCGCCGGGAGTCAGCGCCCCAGCGGCACGTGGCGTAAGTTATGAAGCGCTTGCCCCTTATTTTGACAAAATTTTCTACCACAAAAATAAGCTGTTAATTGCCGACATTGCCGAATACAACCCACAATTTGACCAAGACAATCAAACTGCTCGTCTCGCGGCAAGGCTGTGTTGGGATATCGCCAATGCCATGACCGACGATTAATCGCTACACCTCACTAAACCCGATACTGGCACCATAACAACAATAGCGCCACATTGTGAAACACAAGGAGTCTCAACATGACGCAACCCCATACTCAAGAGCAACGTCTTGATACCACGCGCACCATTCGCGCCCCTCACGGTACAACACTTCGAGCCAAATCGTGGTTAACCGAAGCGCCACTGCGCATGCTCATGAACAACCTTGACCCAGACGTTGCAGAGCACCCACATGCACTTGTGGTGTATGGTGGCATTGGCCGCGCGGCCCGAAATTGGCCGTGCTTTGATAAAATTGTTGAAGTGCTTGAACGCCTTGAAGAGGATCAAACGCTCTTGGTTCAATCAGGCAAACCTGTCGGTGTTTTCCCGACGCACAAAAATGCACCACGTGTGCTAATTGCCAACTCAAACCTTGTACCACATTGGGCCAACTGGGAGCACTTTAATGAGCTCGATAAGCAAGGTTTGATGATGTACGGTCAAATGACGGCTGGCTCATGGATCTACATCGGCTCACAAGGCATTGTACAAGGTACTTACGAAACCTTCGTCGCCATCGCTAAACAGCATTTTGCTGGTAGCGCAAAAGGCCGCTGGGTGTTGACTGGCGGCTTAGGTGGCATGGGCGGCGCTCAGCCATTAGCGGCAACCATGGCTGGGTTTTCCATGATTGCGGTCGAGTGTGATGAATCGCGCATCGACTACCGCTTACGCACTGGTTATGTCGATAAAAAAGCCACCAGTTTAGATGAAGCCTTGGCGATGATCGATAGCTCGGAGACACCGATTTCTGTCGGTTTGTTAGGTAATGCCGCCGATATTTTCCCACAGCTAGTTGAGCGTAATATCACCCCCGACGTGGTGACAGACCAAACCTCGGCCCATGACCCACTCAATGGTTATTTACCCTTAAATTGGAGCATGGAACACGCCGCTCAAATGCGCACTCAAGATGAAAGCCAAGTGGTCAAGGCGGCCAAAGCATCGATGGCGGTCCAAGTTCAAGCGATGTTAACGCTGCAAAAACGCGGCGCTGCCACACTCGACTACGGCAACAATATCCGCCAAATGGCTCTCGAAGAAGGAGTGGCAAACGCTTTTGACTTCCCGGGATTCGTGCCAGCCTACATTCGCCCACTATTTTGTGAGGGGATTGGACCTTTTCGCTGGGTCGCCCTGTCTGGCGATCCCGAAGACATTTATAAAACCGACCAAAAAGTGAAAGAGTTAATCCCTGATAACCCCCATCTACATAACTGGCTAGACATGGCGCGCGAACGCATTCAATTCCAAGGCCTACCAGCTCGCATCTGTTGGGTGGGTTTGAAAGATCGCGAACGTTTAGGCCAAGCCTTTAACGCGATGGTGAAAAGTGGCGAGTTAAAAGCGCCAGTCGTGATTGGTCGCGACCATTTAGATTCCGGCTCGGTAGCAAGCCCAAACCGTGAAACTGAAGGTATGCTAGATGGCTCAGACGCTGTTTCCGATTGGCCGCTGCTCAACGCACTGCTCAATACAGCCGGTGGCGCAACTTGGGTGTCACTCCACCACGGCGGTGGCGTAGGTATGGGCTTTTCTCAGCACTCTGGCATGGTGATCTGCTGCGATGGTTCAGATGACGCAGCACAACGTATTGCACGTGTTTTACATAACGACCCAGCCACAGGTGTCATGCGCCATGCTGATGCAGGTTATGACATTGCGAAACGCTGTGCTAAAGAACAAAAGCTCGACCTGCCAATGCTCAACCATGAACTCGCGCAACTGAAGTAAGGACAAAAAAACATGTTAAATCTTGTTATTAAACCGGGCCAATTGAGCTTAAAAGCACTACGTCAAGTAAGCCGAAAGCCAGTCACCGTATCACTCGACTCCAGCGCGATAGCGGGTATTGAAGCAAGCACACAAGTCGTTGAGCAAGTGATTGCCGAAAATCGTACTGTTTATGGTATCAATACGGGGTTTGGCCTACTTGCCAATACTAAAATTGCCCCTGAAGATTTAGAAACCTTGCAGCGCAGCATCGTGCTTTCACACGCTGCGGGTATTGGTAAATTCATGGCGGCTGAAACCGTTCGCTTGATGATGGTACTCAAAATTAATAGCCTTTCCCGTGGGTATTCTGGTATTCGACTTGAGGTGATCAACGCCTTGATGGCGTTAGTTAATCACCAAGTCTACCCCTGTGTTCCGCAAAAGGGATCGGTTGGCGCATCGGGTGATTTAGCGCCTTTAGCACACATGAGTACGGTACTGCTCGGCGAAGGGCAAGCTCGCCACAACGGCGAAATTATCTCTGGACTGGACGCGTTGAAAATCGCAGGGCTAACTCCTATTACTTTAGCGCCAAAAGAGGGGCTCGCGCTACTCAATGGCACACAAGCCTCTACCGCATTTGCACTAGAGGGGTTATTTGCCGCAGAAGACTTATTTGCCTCCGCCATTGTATGTGGTTCAATGTCGGTCGAAGCGGCGCTGGGCAGTCGCCGCCCGTTTGATCCGCGCATTCATCGCGTTCGCGGCCATCGCGCGCAAATGGATGCCGCCAGCGCTTATCGCCATGTACTTGACAGCCGCAGCGAGATTGGTGAATCCCACACCGCATGTGAAAAAGTACAAGATCCTTATTCACTGCGTTGCCAACCACAAGTGATGGGCGCGTGCTTACAGCAAATTCGCAATTCGGCTGAAACGCTAGAAGTGGAAGCCAATGCCGTTTCCGACAACCCTCTGGTGTTTGCAGACGATGGCGACATCATCTCTGGCGGTAATTTCCATGCAGAGCCCGTCGCGATGGCTGCGGATAACTTGGCGCTAGCAATTGCCGAAATCGGCAGTTTGTCAGAACGACGCATGGCACTTTTGATTGACAGCGCGCTCAGCAAGCTTCCGCCATTTTTAGTGGACAACGGTGGCGTTAACTCTGGCTTTATGATTGCGCAAGTGACGGCGGCAGCGCTAGCCAGTGAAAATAAAACGCTCGCCCACCCGGCTTCGGTTGACAGCTTACCCACTTCAGCCAACCAAGAAGATCACGTGTCGATGGCAACGTTTGCTGGTCGTCGTCTGCGTGATATGAGCGAAAACACGCGTGGTATTTTAGCGGTCGAGTATCTTTCTGCCGCGCAGGGGCTCGATTTCAGAGCGCCCAATAAATCCTCCGCATTGGTCGAACAAGCGAAACAAATCCTGCGTAAAAAAGTTTCGTTTTACGATAAGGATCGCTACTTCTCGCCAGATATTGAACAAGCTAATACCTTGCTAGAGCTGGCGGTACATAACTCGCTCATGCCGGAAAATCTTCTCCCTAGCTTATAATGTTACGCTATTGAGCCTCGCTCTCTGTGAGGCTCTTTTTACTGATTGGACCATTCATCGAGTGGAGTTGACTTATAATCGCGTCAGTTTTGGCTATACAGCGTACATTATGTCTCTTACATCTTATTTCTCTCATCAAGATCAAAAATTCCAGTTCACTCGCCAACAAGCGAGTCACTTTGCTAAAAAAGTGGCGGGAGATTTCAACCCAATCCACGACGAAGACAGCAAGCGTTTCTGTGTTCCGGGCGATTTGCTCTTTGCAGTATTGCTGCAAAAAGAAGGCATTAGCCAAAAGATGCGTTTTGATTTTTCAGGCATGGTCAGCGATGGCATTGCACTGCACATTGAAAATAAGTGTATGAAAGAGAGCGCTCTTGTCGATACTGCCGGCAAAGAGTATCTACACATGAGCCGCGAAGGCCAAGTAAGCCACAACACCGCATTTATCGAACACGTTGTGACGAACTATGTGCAGTTTTCTGGTATGAACTTCCCGCACATCATGGTGCCATTGATGGAAGAAGCGCAAATGATGATTAACTGCCAGCGCCCATTAGTCATCTATGAAAGCATGGAAGTGGAATTTGAACGTTTAGACCTCTCTTCACCTGAAGTTGAGTTTTCTGGTGCGACGTTTGATGTTGACGGTAAACGTGGCATTGTCACGCTTAACTTTGCCTTTAAAGAAAACGGTCAAATCGTAGGGAAAGGGGTAAAGCGCATGGTAGCTAGTGGCCTGAAACCTTATGACCAAGAAGCAGTCGATGACTTAGTTAATCGCTTCAATGAACGTAAAGAGATGTTTTTAGCTCAATTTTCAAAAGCAGCCTAACCGTATTCTTTTTACTATGATTTGAGCTCTTTTGCTCATTATCTAGAACCATATTTGTTGTATAGAACCATGTTCGTTGTATAGATTGCAGCCCCGCTATTCTTGCGGGGCTTTTGATTTCGGATGCCTTACGACATTCAACTATATCCAGCGCCTGACACGCTGCTTGTAATCGACATACTCTTCGCCAAAACGCGCTTCCAGCACTCGCTCTTCTGGATAAATCTGAAAACGATTCATAAACCACACAAATAAAAATGCGACCACGAGGCTCAACCCATTGTGTTGCCAATAAGCCACGCCAAACAACAGGAAAAAGAGCCCCAGATACATCGGATTACGCGAATAACGGTAGATACCGCTATCCACAATACACGATGTCGTTTCTGGTTTGGTTGGATTGACCGTGGTTTTCTTGCGGCGAAATTCGTAAATCCCCAGTAAACCAACGATGCCAGATAAAACAAAGCAAATCGCAAAGACCACTCGAGGCAGAGGTAAAGCGAGGCTTACAAACTCAAAACTGTATGAGATACGATGCATCAACAGTAGCGCCACAATAAATATCGCCACTGGGGGTATTTTCAGTTCAAATTTTTCCATGCTGCTCCACCTGACTGTGCTTCGCTCCAAACCAATATCGACAGTATAGTAAAAAGCCCAGTAAGGTCTGGGCTTAGGGTTTACAACAATGCCAGTAAAGCTTGTAACGGATGCTTGGGTTT
The DNA here is from genome assembly GCF_963888445.1 of Vibrio sp. B1-2. NCBI lineage: Bacteria > Pseudomonadati > Pseudomonadota > Gammaproteobacteria > Vibrionales > Vibrionaceae > Vibrio > Vibrio sp. B1-2. The sequence goes on along the minus strand of NZ_CAWPJH010000011.1, from coordinate 21,084 downwards.
TACCTGTTCAAATCGTTTCACTTGACTGCGGCAGGAATACCCTGTGATCAAGCAACGCTCTTTGGGCAGTTTTTCTAAACTTGGCTTCCAGCTTAAACCATAAATATCTTTCGACATCTCCAGCTTATCCTGTTCGTGGCCAAAGGTTCCAGCCATACCACAACAACCAACTGGCACCGTTTTTAACTGAGAACCAAAATGGCTAAATATCGCGCCCCACTCTTTTTCTGCATTCGGTAGTTTGGTCTTTTCCGTGCAATGAGCAAACAGATACCAAGGCGCGTCACTGTGGTTTTGGTGATGGTTAAACTCCGACAAACGTGGCAACAGCCACTCATGAACGGTCAGCACATCAAACTCACCGCGCTTATCGCCAAGAATTTCGTTGTACTCATCGCGGTAGCAAAGCACTAACGCTGGATCGACACCGACCATTGGAATGTTGAGATCCGCTACCTGCGACAAAAACGCAGCGGTGTTTTTCGCGGTAGTTGTGAATTGCTTTAAAAATCCTTTGATATGCTGCGCTTTACCATTGGGTTTGAATGGCAACAGTATCGGATTTTTGCCTAATTTGATCAGCAATTGTACGAAATCTTCAACCACCTCAGCATCGTAATAACTGGTGAATGGGTCTTGAACGATAATCACATGTTCAGCGCGATCTTGCTGTGACAGCCCAGCGAGGCGCTGCATATCGAATTTCACCACTTGGCCTGCGACACGCTTTGCCAACGTCGGTACCGAAAGCAAGGGCGCATCAACGTAACCAACGGTTGAAGCGGTGAGGCTTTGTACCCATTTCTGAGCCAACACCCCGTTCACCACTTGCGGAGCCTTTGCCATGACCGGCAAAAGCGTTTCAATATTCGCGACGAGATAATCCTTAGCCGGACGCTGATAACGTGAGTAGTAGATATTTAAAAAACGAGAGCGGAAACTCGGTACATCCACTTTGATTGGACATTGGCTGGCACACGCTTTACACGCCAAACAGCCATTCATCGCTTCATACACTTCATGTGAAAAATCGTACTCACGCGATTTATTGAAAGAGTTACGCACGCGATCAATCATGGTTTTGATGGTTGGGTTCAACTCCAACACTTGCTTCTCTAGGTCGAGAATATCCACACCCTGCTCGGTAAGTTGGCGTAACCATTCACGCACCAAACCGGCACGGCCTTTCGGTGAGTGACGACGATCCGCCGTGACTTTCATCGACGGACACATCGGCGAACTGGTGTCATAGTTAAAGCATAAACCGTTACCATTACACTCCATCGCCTGTTTGAAACTGTCACGGACCTTCACATCGATTTGACGATCAAAATAGCCGCGTTTGGTGTCCGTGACTTTGACCAATTCAAAATTGGTCTCAAGTGGCGTACATATTTTGCCGGGGTTCATTTTATTGTGCGGGTCAAAGGCTGCTTTAACGCGTCGTAATTCAGTAAATAGCTCCTCACCAAAAAACGCGGGGCCATATTCGGAGCGATAACCTTTGCCATGTTCGCCCCACATTAAACCGCCATATTTTGCCACCAGTTTGACCACCTCATCAGACACTTCATGCATCAGAAGCTCTTGCTGTGGGTCACACAAATCCAAAGCAGGACGCACATGCAGCACGCCGGCATCCACGTGGCCAAACATGCCATAACTGAGATTTTTACTATCCAGCAAGGTACGGAATTCGCTAATAAAATCAGCCAAGTGTTGAGGAGGAACACAAGTATCTTCAGCAAAAGCAACGGGTTTAGCCTTGCCTTTGGCCGCCCCTAATAACCCCACCGCTTTTTTGCGCATGTTGTAAATCAGGTTAATGCTCGCCAAATCACTGCACACTTGATAGCCAATGATGCCCGCTTGTTCTTGCTCAAGCATCTGATCAAGACGCTGCGTCAATGAAGCGACCTGCGCGGCGACCTCTTGCTCGCTTTGGCCTGCGTATTCGACCATATTGATGCCTTGCATCTCTTTGCCCGGAACATCCGCTAATAACTCGCTGACGCTATGCCAAACAATATCTTGCTTAGCTAGATTTAATACTTTGGAATCGACGGTTTCAACCGATAACGCATTGGCCGCTACCATTAAAGGGGCATTACGCAATGCCGAATCAAAGCTGTTGTACTTCACATTGACTAAGGTACGAGCTTGGGGGATAGGCGTCAGATTCAAGGTTGCTTCTGTGATGAAGACCAAAGAGCCTTCTGCGCCACAAAGTACCCGAGTGAGATTAAAGTGATCACCTTCTTCATCAAGCGCATTTTTAAGATCGTAGCCCGTCAGAAAGCGGTTAAGAGGTGGAAATTTCGCCACAATTTGTTCGCGCTTGTCACGGCATACCGCTTCGGTCACTTGCAAAGCATTCGCAGCAAAAGTACCACTTTCAGGCAAGCCTAATGAGAGATCCGATTCAAGTACCGAGCCATCGGCAAAAACGGCTTGCAGAGACAAGACATGATCCGACGTTTTGCCATATTTTAAAGAGCCTTGCCCTGACGCATCGGTATTGATCATGCCACCAAGTGTGGCTCGGTTACTGGTCGAAAGATCCGGTGAGAAAAAATAACCTAATGGTCTGACCGCATCATTTAATTGGTCTTTCACCACGCCAGCTTGTACTCTTACCCAACCCTCATCAGCATTAATTTCAAGCACTTGGTTCATGTGACGAGATAAATCAACCACAATACCTTTGGTTAACGACTGGCCATTGGTACCAGTGCCACCACCGCGCGGTGAAAAAGTGACTCTCTCAAACTCTGGTTTTGAGCTAATCTTACCAATAAGTGCTACGTCATGAGTTGATTTGGGATGCACAACGGCTTGAGGCAATTGCTGATAGACACTGTTATCAGTCGCAACAGCAAGTCGGCTAGAGTATTGTGATTCGATATCGCCGCTAAACCCCTCGTTTTCGAGTTGTTGTAAAAAGCTCAAAACGACGGGATCGACGTCCGTTTGGTGATGAAGTCTTGGTAACATTTGCTTCCTGCCCCTACTGCGCTGATCCAATCAGCTGTGGGTTAATGGTTATTTTGATATTAATCTTTGAATTTCGTCACTTTACAACATTTAAAAAGGTGATCAAATCAGAATCTCAATGCAAGAATGAATCTCTCTAAAAAGTCATCAGTACGACATTTTTCCTGTACACAACATTTTAGCTATATATAGTTAATTAACGCTTTATGCTTTATATATTGATATAGAGAGTTAAATACCGCTTTTAAACTGCAATGCACATTACGGATATCAGAATGAAAAAAAACAAGATTGTTACCACTGAAGATATTTTGCTTAAGCTTTGTCAATCAGTGTCAGGAGTGCTCAGTTCTGCAACGGCGACCAACATTGCTTACTCAGCGATGGTACAAAAAATCAACAAAACGTCACTAAAGCCAGATTTCGGCTGTTTCGTTTTGTTTGATGGTGGCTTCTCTGGGCTCGTTGTTATCAACTTTACGGCCAAGGCTGCGCTGGAAATTTACACCAGTTATATGCGCAACATGGGAATGCCAGAAGAAGAGCTGGCCGTACTGCACACTTCTGACGAGGTGGGCGATGTACTGGGCGAATTGATGAATCAACTCGTAGGCGACTTCACAAATAAAATCCGCAAAGAACTGCAAACCAACATTACCCAAAACCAACCGAAGATGCTGTCACTCAACAAACAGGTAATTTTGTCGGTGGATACTAATTTAGATCGTCCACAAGCACGCCGAGTTACCTTCTCGACAGAAAGTAATAATATTTTCTATCTTGAACTGGCAATGGATAAAACCGAATTCATCCAACTTGAAGAGTTTGAAGTTCAAGAAGATGAAAGCCCTGATTCAATTTTAGAAGCGACTCAGCAAAAACTGTCTGCCAAAGCAAAAAACGACAAGCAAAACAACAGTGATGATGATTTGACAACAGACCTATTGGATGAACTTGGTATTTAAAAACCACCAACCTCCTCTCGACTCGCTGCCTGATTTTGGGCAGCGATTCTCCACTTCGCTTTCACTTCCAGCATAAAACCGCTAAAATGTCGGACTTTTCTGAAGTTGTAGAATTGTATTTGCGAATTAATGGATAAACAGAAAGCTCTAAAGAAGATCGCTAAATGTCTTGAACTTGGTAATTCCGCGAATGTGAATGAAGCGGCCAATGCCATCAAGATGGCGCATAGCCTGATGCTGAAGTATGGGCTTGATAAAGATGACATCGAATTTATCAAGATGGGCAAAACCCAATCAACCCATTTACTACCCGCATCGATCACCTCATCACTACTGCGAGTGATCCGCGGTATCAATACTAAGTTTGGTGTAGAAGCGGTGCTACTCAATCATAAAGGACTCAAACGTGTTGAGTTTATTGGTGAGGCCGATCGCGCTATTTTTGCCGCCTTCGCTTTTGATATCATTTACCGAGAAATGAACGAGCACACAGGCCAATTTCGAAATAGTTTCGCGGGTAGTGGCACTTCCAGCATGGAAGTCACACGGCGCGTCAATTCATTCGTTTCGGGTTGGATTGAAGGGGCATTAGAAAAGCTTCCAGTGATCACCGCCGATGATGAATCCAATAACAAAATCAATAATTACATTGATAAAGAGTTTCAAAATATTGACCGTGAAACCTTCAAGCAGCAGCTGCGTGATGCTATGAAAAATATTACCGCGGATTACGAAACTGGGTTAAAAAAAGGCCGTAAAGTATCTGTAAACCGACCGATTGATGGCGCACCTGCTCCAAAACGTCTTAGATAACCATTAATACGCTATTCTGCTCTGTGCATTCGATAGAAATGCGCTACTATTTGAACAGAAATTAGCCCCACAAAACATGGTGAAAATTTGAGAGTTGTCCTTAGTTTGTGCCTGTTTTTCTCCTCATTAGTATTGGCTTCTCCTGTTGCTGAGCTAACTGCCCAAGCTCAGCAACAAAACTCAAATGCACAATATCAATTGGCGCTGGCTTATCAGCAAGGGGACAAAGTTGCTGTTAACCTAAACAATGCGTTTTATTGGTTTCAGCAAGCGGCGCAGAATGGACACCCCTTAGCCAAATCTAGGCTAGCCAATCTCTATTTAAAGGGACAAGGAACCCCAAAAGACATCCCTCAAGCTCTATTTTGGCTGACAGACTTAGCCACTAGCGGCGATGTGAATGCTCAATTACAACTCGCTAGAACTTACGAAACACTCCCTTCGCCACCCTCTGCGTTAGAATTGTCAGAAATGTGGTATCGCATTGCGGCAAGTAAGAGCAGCCAAGCCGAAGAGGGTTATGCCCGTGTATTGCAAGAAAAATTCAATCAACAACGTGCAAAACAAGTCTCCTCCATCAGCCAATTAGACAGCGCTTTTGACAGCAGCGATGAAGCTGACATGGTGGTCAGCACTGCACCCGTTGAGCACGACTCGACAAGCTCTATCATGACGGATTACTTATCTCTGTTGTTGCTGATGTTACTCCTTTTGATGCTTATCTATCTTTTCCGCTTCTGGAGCCGAAAACGTAAGACTCAACAACACGATAAAAATAGTCAACACCAGCAAGAAATCGAATCGCAGGCCTTTATGATCAAACAGCAAAAAAGGCAGCTTGAAAGCTTATTCAAAGAGATCAAAAGACTGCAAAACAATCATGTGGCTCAATCTCAGGATCAAAAATTACTATTAGCCTGCGCATTATTTGGCTTTAAACCCAGTGAACTTCCCGATGAAAAAAGCATCAAGCTTCGCTACAAGCAACTGTGCAAAATATACCACCCAGATCTTCAAGGCTCACAAGAAGAAATGAAACGACTCAATGGTGCGTTAAAAATCATCCTGCCTCACGTTAAGTAAATGTTACTTTTAATGCAAAATATTACCGCTCGCGATTAAAACACTCGCTAAAGATAGACAACGCAATCGATCTCCATCTCACTTAAAGTAACAAATAGTTAACTTAATTCTCTTTTATATGGGATAATGCGCCGCGAAAATTACACCTAAATCTTCTAGGTGGGGAGAAAACATGTTTACGATTGAAGGTATTTGCGATTGGTGTAAACAACCAAAGCTATTAATAAAACACGAATATATTGATGGGAAATCGCATCACTCATGTGAAAGTTGCAATGAGTTTGCGCGCATGGATGTCAGGCAGTTTAATATTGCAGAGCAAGCATTTCGAGATCGACAGTCACTGTCACATTAGGCATCAATAGCTATACATGAAAAAGCGCCAACACGGCGCTTTTTTACTGCCTGTTTTAAAGCACAACCATTTCAGCGACTATGATAACTTATCTAATTAGTGACGAGACACTGTTACTAGGATACTTACATTGATCACAAAACAGACAACAGCGCTTTATCTTTGAACAATTTAATTGTTTGCTAAAAATAGTTATTAATCAATAAATTAAAACAAAATCTAACGAATTCAAGCTTGGTTATGCTGATAAATTCAGCAAAAAAAACTTGATCAGTATCTACAACTCAAATACTGTACACACATACAGCATGTATGAAAGGACAGTGTTATGCTTCAAGTAAATTTCGCTTCTCAACTATCAGCTCAGTACCCTTTGGCTAGTGCCCATCGCTCAGTCAATACGATTGAACAAGCCATGATGTCAAAGCTTGCTAAGCTATCCCAGCACCAACAGCAGTGGATCTTATTCACCTCTGAATGTCCTCGACCACAGTATGAACAGTTTGCTTCTTTCAATATACATTGCGACAGAGTGATCCACATGAAACCCTCTCAAACGTTATCGGAATTAGAGATTGTGATTAAAGCTATCCGCTCCGGAAATGCCAGTGCGATAATCGCGTCAAATACTATTGAGCCTATCAACCAACACCTACTCAAGCAATTAGCGGCAGAGCACCACTGTGATGTGTTTTTTGTTGCAGGGAAACAGCAACCGTTCCATTGATCGAGAAAATGCTGTTGAGGGTGAATAATGCTGTATTACCCTCCATAACAGCAAAGGCCTAGCATTGTGGCTAGACCTTTGAGATTAGAACATCTTATTGTGTCACTGTGACATCAATAGATTAGATATCAATTACATCGAATGCCACTTCAGTATCGACATCGGCTTCGTAATCAACGCCATCAACACCAAAACCGAATAACTTCAAGAATTCTTCTTTGTATTCAACGTAATCCGTCAGCTCTTTCAGGTTTTCAGTAGTGATCTGTGGCCAAAGCTCACGGCAATGCTTTTGAATATCTTCACGCAGTTCCCAGTCATCCAGACGCAGACGATTTTGCTCATCTACTTCCGGCGCACTACCGTCTTCTTTATAAAGACGTTGGCTAAACATGCGATAGATCTGTTCAATACATCCTTCATGTACACCTTGCTCACGCATTTTCTTAAACACCATTGCGATGTAAAGAGGCATAACAGGAATAGCTGAACTGGCTTGAGTAACAACCGATTTAAGAACGGCCACATTAGCCGTACCGCCTAATACAGAAAGCTGTTCATTCAGTGCCGATGAGGCGCGGTCTAAATCCATCTTCGCTTTACCTAGCGCACCATCCCAATAGATTGGCCAAGTTAGCTCAGTACCGATATAGCTATAAGCCACGGTTTTACAACCTTGAGCCAATACGCCAGCTTCAGCAAGTGCATGGATCCATAGCTCCCAATCTTGACCGCCCATAACCGTTACCGTGTCTGCAATTTCCTGCTCAGTTGCAGGTTCAACACTGGCTTCAATGATGATGTCTTTATTGGTATCAACCGCTGTCGCGGTGTATGTTTGGCCAATCGGTTTCAATGATGAGCGAATCAGTTCGCCAGTTTCAGGTAACTTACGCACTGGTGAAGCAAGCGAGTAAACCACCATATCAATTTGACCTAAGTCTTGTTTGATTAGCTCGATCGCTTTCTGTTTTGCTTGGTGAGAAAATGCATCACCATTTAGGCTTTTAGCATACAAACCCGCCTCGTGAGCAAGCTTGTCAAACGCGGCTGCGTTATAAAAACCGGCGGTGCCTGGTTTTTTATCCGTGCCCGGTTTTTCAAAGAAAACACCGATAGTCGCAGCACCTCCACCAAAAGCGGCGGTAATACGAGACGAAAGGCCGTAGCCACTGGATGAGCCTACAACAAGTACACGTTTCGGTGCATTTTTGATAGGGCCTTGTGCTTTGGTGTAAGCAATTTGTTCTTTTACATTAGCTTCACAACCCACAGGGTGCGTTGTCGTACAGATAAATCCACGAATTTTAGGTTTGATGATCATATTCAACTTCCTTCAAAAATCTCCGCTAGGATAAAAGTTTCGCTCGAAGATCTCACCCTATTTCTTTAAAAACAGGCAGAAATTGCAAGTGGTTGGATCTCTCGTGGCTCAAAAAATCAGGGCACCCGACTAGGATGCCCTGATATATGGTCACACTTTTAGTGACGATATTCGCGACTAGGCGACATGATTAAGCTTTGGCTTTCCCGGCTTATTGGTCATCACCTCGCTCAAGTCATGGCTAAAGTGATCAACTTGAATCGCTTTATAACGCAGTTTGTCTGCGGCCAAAATTTGGTCTACTTCAGTTTGAGTCAACACATTTTCACTTAAGGCTTGAGCTAATCGCTCAGTCAGGGCACCTTTACGCGCAATTTTACCCTCTTTGGCTGCGCGGAACAACTTGCGCTCAAGTGCACTGATACCGTACATCGCCAAAAACGCTTTTTCCATCAAGCCAACGCTATCGTCTTCCTCTGGCCCAATGTAACAAAGATGAGTGAGACGATCTCGATGTGCTCCAGGAGTCATTAAGCTTTCCGCCAGTTTGACCGACAGCTCATCGCTAGGTTTGTCATAATGGTTGCCCAAAGGGAAGACCAACACTTTAAGTAAGCGCCCAACCACTTTGTTGGGGAAGTTGCTGTACGCCTCTTGCAAAGATTTAGCCGCGTGGTACAAACAATATTGCACCGCGTAGTGCACGTAATCTAAATCGGTTTGTTGGCGGCCTTCATCTTCATACTTTTTCAAGGTCGCTGAAGCCATGTACAGATAACTCAAACCATCACCTAAACGCGCTGAGATCATCTCTTTACGTTTAAGATCGCCACCTAACGTCAACATAGCGAAATCGGCACTCACGGCAAGTGCTCGGCTAATGCGCGTCAACTGTTGGTAATACGCTTTTGTTGGGCCGCTCATCTGCGCTTTGACAAAGCGCGAACCCGTTAATGCAGCACCGAGTGCCCCAAAGGTATTTTTGGTCGCGTGGCTAATGTGCTTAAACAACAGCTTATCGAAATCTTTCGCGCCTTGCTCTGTATCAGGATTAGCCGCCGCTTCCATCTCTTTCAAAACATAAGGGTGACAACGAGTGGCACCTTGGCCAAAGATCATCAAATTGCGAGTTAGGATATTGGCCCCTTCAACCGTTATTGCGACCGGGATACCGAGATAATGTGTTCCGAGGTAGTTCATTGGCCCATCTTGAATCGCTCGACCAGAGTGAATATCCATCGAATCATTTAAAATTGTGCGCGCAATTTCTGTCATATGATATTTGGCAATGGCAGTCACTATGCCCGGCTTTTCTTTCAAATCGAGCGAGGTTGTGGTTAAGGTTCGTGTCGCTTCAAGCAAATAAGTTAAGCCACCGATACGGCCCAGTGCTTCAGCTACCCCTTCAAATTTACCAATCGACATGCCAAATTGCTTGCGCACATAAGCGTATGCACCTGTCGTGCGCGAAGTTAAGTGACCAATCGCCGTACCAAGTGCGGGTAATGAAATACCACGCCCTGCCGACAAACATTCCACCAGCATGCGCCAGCCTTTACCCGCATAGTCAGCACCACCGATGAGCCAATCCATCGGGATGAAAACATCTTGACCACGCGTTGGGCCGTTCATAAACGCAAGGCCGAGTGGATCGTGTCGCTCGCCAATTTCCACGCCTTTGTGATTAGCAGGGATCAACGCGCAGGTAATACCGATATCGAGCTTATCGCCTAGAAGTTTTTCAGGATCACTGAGTTTGAAAGCTAGGCCTAGCACAGTTGCAACCGGAGCCAGCGTGATATAACGCTTATTCCAACTGAGTTTAATCCCAAGGACTTCTTTGCCCTCGTGCTTGCCGTAACACACCACGCCTTGATCAGGAATGCCGCCAGCATCGGAGCCTGCTTCTGGCCCGGTCAGCGCAAAACAAGGGATATCCGTACCGTCAGCTAAGCGAGGAAGCCAGTAGTCTTTCTGTTGTTGTGTACCGTAGTGAGAGAGAAGCTCTCCCGGACCAAGCGAGTTTGGCACCATCACTGTAACAGCGGTACTGATACTGCGCGTCGCAATCCGTGACACTATGGTGGAGTTAGCGAGTGCGGAAAATTCACGACCACCGTAAGCCTTTGAAATAATCAAAGAGAAGAAACGCTCTTTACGCAGAAACGTCCACACTTCCGCTGGCAAATCGCGATCTTCTTTCACGATTTTATGGTCATCTAACATGGACAGCAGCGTTTCCAACTCATTATCAATGAAAGATTGCTCTTCATCTGACAAGGTTGGTTTTGGGTAATGATGCAGCTTGGTAAAGTCTGGACGACCTGAAAACAGTTCACCATCCCACCAAACGCTGCCCGCTTCCATCGCCTCTTTTTCTGTCTCCGATAACGGAGGCAAAACTTGCTTAAACAGTTTAAAGGCGGGGTCGCTTATCCATTTTCTTCGTAGAGAGCTCATGATCAGATCCTTTTGTTCGCTTGGATTGTTACTTCTTATAATAGATTTAATTGGGTTAATCAGCCGCAACGCCGGCGGCTAAATAAGGAATAAGTAAGTCGACGACGGCTTTGGCATCCACTTGGTTGCCAAAATCACTTTCGGCAATCTCAGCCAATGCTTGGCTCGACGCCATGGTAAAAACACACGTGCCTAACGTGAAGTGCAAACGCCAGAATAGAGTTTCAGGCGTCAGTTTTGGGTTCGCCTTCATCACTGACTGAGTAAACAGTGACAATACATCGCTGTAGCGTGTGGTGATAAACCAACGCAAATGACCTTGCACATCGGTATAGCCGCGACCAATCAACAACATAAAACGGCTGGTACCGTTGGGCCTAACATCATTCAACGCACGTAATGGTGTACGCAATGACTCAAACACTTCCGACATTTGATATTCATCTTGGGAGTTTAACTCCTGCAGCGCTTGTTGAACGGCTGGCATAAATGCTTCTAAATAACGATTCAACACTGCACGCACTAACGTTTTCTTATCACCAAAATGGTAGTTAACCGAGGCTAGATTTACTCCAGCTTTGCTGGTGATAGCTCGTAACGATGTATCGTTGAAGCCATGTTCAGCAAACAATCCCTCTGCAACATCTAGGATTTTTTCTTTGGTACTACTTCTTGGTGCCATTTCAATCACTCGTATCAAACAGGTGTTTGAAATATACTATCGACACAATTAATTAACAAGCAATTAACATCACATTTTTACGAAATGATCAGAGCTGAAGAGTAAAATAGAAGTAAGCTAATGAAAGATAAATATTTTAAAAATAAATTGAAAAAAATGGCTTTAAGATGGAACTGATTGTGAAATGCTCAGTCTCAATAAGTGTAGTTAGCAGAGCATTAAGAATTTTACAGGCCGTCAAATTTTTCTTCTTACTGTAACTACCGATATGCTGCTTTTTCTTATTAACTCCTATGTTTATTTGTATCCGCCCAGCGCCTTTTGCTCTGGGCTTTTTTTTGCCGCATGAGAGGCAAAGCAGTAACTGACGAGCGATAAAATCGGCCAACACTGCAATTTTTACTCAGGTCAGTATATACTACGGCCCTTTTCTGCTCGAAAATCATCATGAAACTGTCTGACACCCCCATAACACAACATACTTTTGCCAATAACCGATTCTATTTAAAACGTGATGATCAACTTCACAGCCATTTTTCCGGAAATAAAGCGCGTAAGTTCATGGCGTTATTGGATAGCGATCTCCCCGGCATCAGCACTTTAATCAGCTATGGTTCGGCGCAGTCGAATGCTCTCTATTCTCTGGCGGCTCTTGCGCGCATTAAAGGGTGGAAATTTGAGTTTTATGTAGACCACATTCCAACGTGGTTACAACAAAGGCCGATTGGCAACTATCGGGGTGCACTGGATTTAGGAGCGCACATCATCGAAGTTAGCCCCATCAATATAATGGCCCCCGAGCAGTATATTGATACGATCCGCCAGCCTGATGCTTCATGCTTAGTCGTACCGGAAGGCGGTCGCTCAAAGATGGCCGAAACGGGCATTAAGCAGTTGGCCCTAGAAATTCTCAACTGGATAAGAATGGAGACAAAAACGCAATTCGTCGTTGCGTTGCCCTCCGGGACAGGAACCACTGCGATCTACCTGCAAAAATATCTAAAACCGCACGGCATTGAGGTTCTGACCTGTGCTTGTGTAGGGGGAAATGACTACCTCATCCAACAATTTGACGAGCTTGAAGAGCGCCAGTACCCTACGATTATATCTACAGAGAAAAAGCATCACTTTGGACGATTGTACGAAGCCGATTATCGGATGTGGCAAAATCTACTTGAGCAGACTCATGTGGAATTTGATCTGTTGTATGATCCTATGATGTGGCAATGTTTGTTACCTTGGATGGAAGCTCATCCAGAAAAAACGGTGATTTATATTCATCAAGGTGGGTTACTGGGCAATGAAAGTATGCTGCCCCGCTATCAGCGGCAATTTGATTAACTACCTCACTATAAATAGGAAATACACCATGCTGAAGTACTGTGTTTGGTTATTATTGATTGCTCCTAGCTTTGGCTACACGAAAGTAATCAATACCGCTTCGCTACCGGTTGTGGTGGCTACAGAAGGTAAAGCTTTGCAACGTATTTGCTATTATAAGGACCAAGCTTATTCTATCGGTGCAGTGATTCAAGTCGGTGAGCTGTATATGATCTGCCAAGAGGCCAATGATTTTGAAACCAATGGCCCCTTAAGATGGGTGTTACTGACTCAACAAAAATAGTGAGAGGAAGATTAGTTTAAGCCTCCCATTAGGGTGTATTTCACTTCCAAATATTCGTCTAGCCCCTGTTTTGCTCCCTCGCGGCCAAGACCTGACTCTTTGATGCCGCCAAACGGTGCGACTGTAGTTGATATCAAACCTTCGTTAATACCAACAATGCCGACTTCCAGAGCCTCACTCAAGCGCCAAGCCCGAGCCAGTGACTGTGTATAGCAGTATAATGTCGGCATCATCAAACACAATAAAAGGAGCATTACCACCCAGCTCGAGCGACAACTTTTTGATGTTGTGCGCGCACTGTGCCATTAATATTTTCCCCACTCCTGTTGAGCCAGTAAATGAGAGTTTGCGTACCACTTTGCTGCTGGTTAATTGCTGCCCGATTGCGATTGCCTCTCCAGTCACCACTTGCAATAAGCCAGCGAGAAGCCCAGCACGATGCGCCAATTCCGCCAAAGCAAGAGCAGTAAAAGGCGTATCTGGTGCTGGTTTGAGTACCACTGCGCATCCAGCCGCAATCGCTGGAGCACATTTACGAGTCACCATAGCCGCAGGGAAATTCCAAGGCGTGATCGCAGCAACCACACCAATAGGTTCTTTCGATACCAGTATTCTTGCATCCGCTTTATGACTCGGGACAAGCTCACCATAAGCTCGTTTTGCCTCTTCGGCATACCATTCGACAAAGCTGGCAGCATAGCTGATCTCACCTTTCGCTTCCGCTAAAGGTTTGCCTTGCTCGTTGGTTAAAATCAGTGCCAGATCATCGCTGTGTTCAACAATCAATTCATACCAAGATCTAAGCACTCTCGCTTTGTCCGCCGCTGGCTGTTTTTTCCACAGTTTCTGCGCAAGCTCTGCACCCTCAATCGCTTGTTGAACTTGCGCACTATCTAGCTGCGGAATCGTTCCAATCAGAGTGCCATCATAAGGGTTGTAAACGGTTGAGGTGAGCGAGTTGGATGCGCAAACCCATTGACCATTGAGATAACATTGTTGTTTAAAAAGTTGAGGATCACGAAGCTGCATGACGATGCTCCTAGCGATAATAAGGGGAGAAGCACAGGGTAAAAGGAAACTGAGTCAGGTTCAATTGATAAACGGTATTATTCAGGGATTGCGACTATCTACTCATGCATCAGCCTCGACCCAGCCGCTTCCTATGCAGAAAAATGGCGTTAACTCACCACGTCTTCCACTGTAAAAACTCCCCTTAAGGGATCAATGTTTTGACAATAAGTGTTACCAACCACCTCTTTCGCTTGATACATCGCCTCATCAGCTAAGGCCATTAAATGGTGCATACTATTGGTTTGTAAGGGGAAGTAGCTGATACCGACACTAACACCAACGGTTAGGCTTTGCCCTTCAAACTCAATGGGCAGCCCTAAGCATTTGATGATTTGTTTGACTTTCTCTGCGACAAAGTCGTACTCATCAATCAGATCGAGGCACACTACAAATTCATCGCCGCCAAGCCTTGCCGCAAAATCAGATTGGCGGATACTGGCCTCTAAGCGAATCGCGATTTGCTTTAAAATTTCATCTCCCGCGCAGTGGCCTTGAGTGTCGTTAATGGTTTTGAAATTGTCCAAATCAATGAAAAGTAACGCTAACTTCACCTTAGTCCTGTTGGCTTTTACGATGGCGTTATCCAACAACTTTTCAAACGTTCGCCGATTAAGTAGCCCCGTCAACGAATCATGTTCAGATAGAAACTGAAGCTGATCTTTTTGAATTTTTAACTCTGAGGTTTGTCGCTCAACCTCTAATTGTAATTCATCTTTTGTCACGGTTGTCGTTTTTAGTGAGACCTTCATATGGTTAAAAAAATCAGCCAAAGCAACAAATTCAATATCCAGATTAACTGGTTCAATCTTGCTTTCAAGGTCACCATACGTCAAAGCTAGGATACCTTGTTTAATTGACGCAAACCCCCTTTTGAAACGTTTCAAAATCAACCAGGCAATGCCACTCACTAAGATTGAAAAAAATAATATTTTCAGTGCACTCAACATCAAGGTCATTTGTTGACTCTCAATGCTTTTTGCTAAGACTGATTTTTGTAAGTAAAACAACTCTTCAGTCATATTTTGCACAAGCATATTGTAACGTGAATGTAACAGCCCTTTCGCGCTGATTAGAGAGTTGCTTTTTGCTTCAGCATCTTGATGAGTAAGCTTTTTTTCTTGTTGCAGTAAGACGGCAAGGCTAGTATTCATGCGTTGTAAGTTTTCGATATGTTTGCCCATCATCTTATGATTAAGCAGTCTCTTGGAGAGGCTTTGCTGAGCAATATCAACCTGGTCTAAACTTGATACATCAGAATACTGCAGGAAAATCCAAAGTTGGCTACGCAACAAATCCACACTCAATTGGATCTGCATAATATCTTCTAGATCTTTTTTTGTTTGCTCTTGTTCTTTAAGTAAGCCCCACAGAGAAAAAGTGATCAAAAGGATTAGAAATGCCGTGGATGCGAACAATAATGTCAATTTACGTACAATCGAACTGATCATTTTATCGATACCTTAGTACGTAGCACTTCCTCGATCGGCTTGGAAGCAAGCACTGTCCGAAAATCCGGCTTGTCGCCCGTAACCATACCAGCCTCAATCGCCCATCTTGCTTGAAGCTGTAAGTTAGATAAAAGTGCATTACCTAGCGACAAACGAAATACATAATCATTCCAAGACCACTCGAGTTGGGGTAACGGAATATTTAAGGCCTGTGCAATCACCTCTCTTGATTGTTCAGAATTGAGGTTAATCCATTCATTAGCCTCTTTTAATGCACGTAATATTGCCACTATCTCGTCATGCGCCTCTTCGACGGTTGCTTTCATCGAAAGTAAATTAAATGACAAATGGTAAATACCAGATAGCCCAAGGTTCAATACATCGGATGGTGCAGAGGTTTCAGTTTTATAACCGTAAGGTTCCCAAACAGAAATAGCATCAACTTGTGAGGAGAATAATGAGTCATTTAGCGCTTCTGGTGGTAAATAGACTTTTTCAACAGCCATCTCTTTCAGGTCACTGGCAATCAACAATGAATCAAAGTAAAACTCACTGGCACTCGCCTTAACGATGCCTACTTTTTTACCTTCCAAGTCACTCAGGTTAACAATGCCTAATCGCTCTAACGTGAGCAGCTTTAAATCGTTATCTGACTCAACAAAACTGGTTAATAGTGCAAAATCATTACGCTGGAAAAGCTTAAACATAACCACCGACTCAGAGGCAGTCGCATAGTCTACATCCCCACTAAACAAAGCTTGAGAACAGGCCACACCTCCAGAACAGGGCACTAGTTCGACATTCACCCCTTGTTGTTCAAAAAAACCCAAACTTTCGGCAATAATAAAGGAGGAAGAGAGTGGCGTTTGCGAAACCGCTATTCTTACTGCTTTACGCTCTTCAACACGGCTAGCATCATAAAAATGACCAAGTTGCCTATTAAAAATAGCAATAGTGACTACCAATACAACAATAGCCACTGCAACTTTATGAAAGGTCTGAGCTTTGTGCTTTTTCGTAACCATAGCCAATAAGTGAAATTAGTTTTATATATGACAGTTTAGCTCTGAATTGGAATTATTTTTGAGTGAATGGCTATTTAATAACTTTTAGCAGGGGATGCATTAAGATTGTTTAGATTAAACAGTGAGTTAAGCTTGAGTTAACATGGTATTTTACGCACAAAAAAACCGTAGACGATCGTCTACGGTTTAGAATATGGCGGTGAGCAAGAGATTCGAACTCTCGATACGTTGCCGTATACACACTTTCCAGGCGTGCTCCTTAAGCCACTCGGACAACTCACCAAATTATATTGTGGTTAGCGCATTCGGCTAACGAGGCGCTAATTTAATGATTCTATAGGATTAGGTCAAGCCAAAATAACAAAAAAGCCCACCACTTTGGTTCGTTTGACTACTTATTGACTTATTTGATGAAATTCAATACAAGCCTTTCTTCAGTGAGTGTCACGGTTAGGCGCTACGATGATAACCAGGGACACGGAACCAACGGCGGCACATATCTAAAAAATAGCCATAGAGAACGCCCATTCCACACGACACAATGGCATTGCTTGATACTGCGGTTATGATCTGCTCTGTAGATGCGCCTACAGCCCATAGAATGGCGGCATAGACAGGAGATTGAAATAGAACGTAAGCAACCAAATCCGAGACATTCTTCATTAAGCCAGTCTCAGACCATTGACGTCCCTGGCGCAGAATAAAGTCACGAAATACGCCATAAGGCCATGCTATTGCGATATTAACTGGGATAGACAGTGTACGTGATGCTAGCGACTGTTCGAAGGTCATTCCAGAGATGAAAATTTCAATGATCATGCCTGATATAAAACAAAAAACAACCATTGCAAATGTGTCCGCCGCAGCATGACGAATACAAAATGGGCCACGAGCTTTCATTACTTCCCTCTACACAATAGATATAACTATTAAATATGCCAACCAGCAATACAGATACCTAGAAAATAACAACAAGCTAGATAATGAGGGAATTAGAACACATACTTTGTAGATTTAGTGACCGATTTTAATTAACTTAGGTAAATTTATAACCAATTTTGAATCGGAAACTAGAATCTAACGCTATTCTTTAAATTCCTGTTACAACGCATTCTTACTAAATCTAAAAATGGTTATTTAATTACAAAAATCGGAAAGCAATACCGTTAGCAAATCGACTTGCTGCTGTGTAGGTAACTGGTGTTTTTCTAAGCTTGTTTGGGTATCGATTAACACTTGATGAATATGAGTATTTTCAATCTCCGGCAACTGTTGTATCAAACGTTGAATCATGGCTAATGCAAGTTCTATGTTTTGATCTTCTACGGCCATATAAAACGTCACCAATGATTCCTCTGCTGAGCCTATCTTTAGCGGCATAGAGGACTCTGGATGATATTGATACAGTTTTTCGACAAATTGGAAAAGAGCATCATCTAATTCATTGTCATCAATGGGTTTGGTGACAATATAATCAGCGCCGGCCGACAACATTCGCTCACGAGTTTCTTTGAAAACATCAGCAGTACAACCAAAAATGAGCACATTACGTTGCTCCCCAACTAAGATCCGAATCGCAGACACCGCTTCTACGCCATCCATTACGGGCATATGGTTATCCATCAATATCAGGTCATAATTCCCGCCAACAGCCGCTTGAATTGCCAATTCACCATTCTCAACACAATCGCATGTAAACCCTTTATTCTTCATAAAGGTTTCGATGATGATAGAGTTGGTCCGGTTATCTTCCACAATGAGAGCTTTCAGTCCTTGGTAATTAAGCTTGCGACGTGGCTTGACTTCAATGGTCCCGGGCGTCGTTGTTTCTATCGCCAGCATAACGTGAAAACTGGTACCAATTCCTAACTCACTGGTTACCATGACTGTCCCATCCATTAGCTCTACAATTTGTTTTACAATTGCTAAGCCCAACCCCGTTCCACCAAAACGCCTTGTCGTCGATGATTCAGCTTGTTCAAATGGGCGGAATATTTTTTCCTGAGCTTCTTTTGCTATACCTATCCCCGAATCCCGTATCCGAATAGAAAGATACCGTTTATCTTCCATCTGCTGCTCTTTTAGAGTCACTTCGACAAAGCCGTGAGAGGTAAACTTGACCGCATTATTAAGTAAATTAAACAGAATCTGTCTCAATCGTGCTTTATCTGAGTAATACCAGCGATCGTGAACAATATCGCTGTAAATCCTAAACTGCAGTCCTTTTTCATTGCATAAGGTATGGTAAACACTGTTAATACTACCAATCAGTGAATCCAAGGGGAAACGGGTGTTATCAAGTTCTAATCGCCCTTGTTCAATCTTGGAGAAATCGAGAATTTCGTTAAGCAGCACCATCATGTGCTCGCCAGACTCATACAGACTATTAAGGTGTTGCCTCTGTTCTGGGGAAAGCTCTGTTTTCAATAAGATTTGTGCGGTTCCTAAAACACCATTCATTGGAGTTCTGATTTCGTGTGACAGGGTTGCTAAGAAGGCACTTTTGGCTTGAGTGGAAGCTTGAGCTTTCACTTTTTCCGCTTCAAGATAAACGGTTTTTTGGTTAAATGAATCGATAAGCTGGCGGATCTCATCTTGGCTTCGATACGGTATATCAATAATACCGCCCTGTTTAGAATCACTCACTTTTTTGGCGATGATGGTAATCGGTTTGATCACATATTGATTGATCAAGTAATAACCGATCATAACGCAAACTAAAAGGATTGGAATGATACTCCGTTCGACATTCATCACCAGATCAAACACTTCGTCATTCACTAACCGATGGGCATTAATAACATCAACTCGCCATTCAAAATCACCAAAACCGAAATGACTTACGTTAGCTTCTTCACGTATTATAAAATTATGTTCAGTGATCAGGGAGCCCCCCGAATCACTTAAGGATACGCCAAGGTTATAAAGCTCCGCTTGACTGGCAATAAATGTGGCTAACCCCGCCAATGACAGATCGACTGTTGCTACTCCAGCAAATTCACCGTTAACGTAATAGGGCGATGAAGCCGTGATCATCTGAACGTGCGTATAGGCATCAACATAGACTTCTGACCATACCACACTACCGACAGGCTTCTCTTTTACTGCGTTGTACCACTCTTCGTTATCGTAACCATGCGCTTCTTGATTGTTCCAAGAATGCAATTTGTCGACTTGACCGTCAGCGGCCCGATTATAAAACAGGCTACTGTATCGCTGAGATGCATTAATACTGTAGGGTTTCGGCCATAGCCCACCACTGACGACAACATCATCAAGTATAGTGAACAGCGAAGAGAGCATTCTGTCTTGCTCAGCTTGGTTGGTTGCAGCTTGCCCAAGGCTCACAATGCTTTGGAGCACACCAATAGAACGGTTGAGAGGTTCGCGAATTTGGGCTGATAACACTTCTGCACGAAGATCTAAATTCTGTTTTAATTCAGCTCGTAGTGGCGCTTCGACAACCCAATAAGTGACGGTGCCTGTGATCGCAATAAAAAAGCAAAGATAAAAAGAAAGGGCGATAATGCTCTTCTTCTTCAATGAAATAGGTGCTCTCATAAATCCTTTCAATTTTTTCTTTTGTGCAAATTATAGTGAACAATCCTAGCGAGCAATATGTTGATTGTTGTAAAACCTCACTCAAGCCAACAAATTATCAGCAAAATTCGCACATTGTATCGCTTTAACGTTAAAATGGCTGCAAATACACTCGGCAACTGATGGGATCTGCTGTGAATTTACAAGAACTCCTTACCCAACCCGAACTAGAAGATAAATTGCTTAATGAGGCCAAAACTCAAGGTTTTGTCGCATCCATGGCGTCAGCGCCTAACTTGCTCCCGCCAGAGGAATGGCTCCCTTTTCTATGGGGAGGAGAAGAGATCGCGCCATTTAGCGAAGGCAAACAGCTAGAAACCTATTTCCAACTGATCGTTGAAATGTGGAATGACTATCGCCCTGCTTTGCTCGAAAATCAATGGAGCTGGCCTGCAGGTTACTCACTCGATGAACAAGAAATAGTGACTGAACATGTCCGTGATTTTTGTGAAGGTTTTCTTCAAGGTTGGCAACTTACGCGTGACGATTGGGAAACGTTAATGCCTGAAGATAGCCAAGACAATGCGCTACTTGGGGGCGTGCTCCTTTCGCTGAGTATGCTTTATGATCCGGAGACGTCCTTGGCAACACTTTCCCAACAAGGTATGCAAGGACTCGACCAGTTTGAAGAAATCTATCAGGCCATACCGGTGATGTTGTGCGGCTTAACGCAACGCGGCGCTCAGTTGGCACTAGAGCAATAACTGTGTTTTTGAATAGTTTTATTTTCGAATAACGTTAATTTCAAATCAATTTGCTTGCGATAAAAAAGGCTCTGAATAAGAGCTAATGCCGATCAGTTAAGGCCAAAGTGATCGGTTGAACGATCCTTCAGAGCTGTCAAAATCCAAGTGTATTTAATGCACTTGGATTTTTTTATGGATGTTTCTCAAGCTCTAAACATAATTAATGA